>PATG01000082.1 GCA_002713555.1 Planctomycetaceae bacterium | reverse complement strand
CTTCAAGATTGCCTTCCAGCATATTGATGCGACCCATCTCCAGGAGGGCCACGCAGGTGAGCGGATGATCGTACTTGCCCGCAATGCGTTCGGCCCGCTGGAGACGCTTCGTGGCCAGGTCGTATTTTCCCTGCCCTGCGTAGACAAGTCCCAACTGCAAATCCACCCATGCATTGGACCAATGATTTGGTGGTGCTCCACCGCGAGAAAGTGCGTTCACTAGATTCTTGGAAAGAGGATCATACTCAGCCAATGGTCCCAGCAATTCGTGGCGACGTCGTATTGCCAGCGCGGTCGAACGCACAATTTCAACCACATTAAGCTGCCACAGTTGTGGAGAAGTAATCGCCCCTCCTCCCTGACTAATCACACGCTCAGCAGATTTAAGATTACCAAAGCGAATCAGCATTTGATTCGGGAATTTCCCCAAAACAAACTGTCGTTTACCTGGTCCCCACGGTGGGGGACGGTTCAATCGATTCGTATCCGCATAAGGGGCCTTGAATTCAACACGCAGCATCCAATTGGGATATTGCAAAAACATGGAACAGGCATAGTCAAATTGTTCCATCGCAAGCGCAAGTTGGCCTTGCTGGTAGTAGACCTCGCCCAGCATCGTGTGATAACTGATTGCATCGATCCAGCGATTGGTGACTCCCAGTTTGACACTACCACGAACCTCTCTTTGGAAGGTGCGCAGCGCATCCCGGTGCCTTCCTCGATAAAGCTGCTCAATTGCCAGAAAGTAAACCCTGGACGGAATCGAGTCTCGTAAGACTTGCTGCCCCTGCTGGGCCATCGCCAGTGGCAAGACGGGCAACTGACACACTAGCACGCCAATTGCTAGCATCAGGATGCGCATAGTGGGCATCAAAAAAACTGACACGATTCACCTCTCCTGGTTCCGATCTAAGAATCTTTTCGCAGTTCTAAGATAGCAGCTCCGACCGTTTATTTTGCGTTGCATCGATCTGCCATGCAGAATTCTAAACGCCGTTTTCTCCTGAGTGCCTTCACTCCAAGAAACTAAAATCGCAAAACCTGCCAGACACGACCTCTGCTGCTGCCATTCTAGCAAGTTACGCCCCAAAAACTATTTTCTCTGCCAATCTGCAGCAAAAAAGTCGCGAGGTCCTGGGGATGTGGTCGGCCTTCAATCTGGAACATTGCTAGCAAACCCTGAAATCTATCACGTTCAGCAAAAGTTTGACGGTTAAGACGACGATAACGATTAAACTCACCCATTGAGGGAATGCGTGAGTCACTAGTCCCTCGAATTGGAGTCCTTGAAACGTGAAAACTTCAACTATCCAAACACAAAAATTTTCTACACTCATTGGCAGTGGACTGCTGTTGCTGGCTACCTTGTCAGCCACGGGATGCCAAATGGATGTCGGTGGTCAAACCTTACCCAGCCCCTGGTGGCTTACGGACGATCCTCAATACTACGCCCCAGGTTCTGAATTTAAACTTCAACGTGAAGCTGATGCTCTACGAGAGCAGCAAGCCAACCATATCAGCGAGCCCCAACCTTAAATCGCTGACAACTCTTCGAATTAAGATGTGTGTCCTCAGGACCTCTTAATTCAAAATGACTCCTGAGGATTTACCTAATATTTAGTAACAACAGAGCATTCGTTCTTGGAAAACCTCCAAAAACCGCTCACTACGTTTTTGCCGCTTGTCGCCTTTGGATTATGTCCTCCAAAGTGCTGCAAGGATGGGGGGGACGGCACCCTATGTGGCAGACGTCTGAGGCACGCCACGCGCCGCGCCGCGCCGCGCACCTCAGACGTCTCTGCCCTGGGGAATTCTTAAGAAGTAATCTCCTGGGTTCGACTTCTGCATTCTCCATCTTTTTTAATGTGAGAATTGCAACCCGAAATGCCTCCTGGGCCTAACTGATTTTTAATCCAACGAGTGAGTCGTACACCCTGCGACCGCCAGGCCGTCCAGGGATAGCAACTGGTGCGACAACTCGTTTCGACGCTGGTACGGAAACGTCGTTTAAAATCAAAATCGCCGATACCCAAATCCAGACTCATATCTCCACGGCTAAAACTATCCTCGATCAAGCGGCTCATGAGCACCTTTCCAGGGCCTTCCCGGGCAAAGCTACGGTCAAATCCCATTCGCAGGCCATAAAGTTGGCCGTCGTAGTGATAGTTGTACTGAAAAGCGACTGGCTGATTGTCAAGTTTGAGCACAGCCATATCGAGCATGCCTAAATGAGAGGCAATGCGATGGCTGGTGCTCAAAAAGTGGCGAACATTGCCATGACATAAGGTATTGCCCGTTTTGGATTCACTCTGCCAACTGCGCTCCGAAATAGCCAGGCAGTCGTCAAATAAATCCCAACGTGGATCATTTTCACCGCAGGAACTTCCCTGAGGACGATGTCGTTCAAAAGAAACTTTGTAATTTCGCTCTAATACACGAGCTTGTCGACCGATTTCGTGACGCCACTTTTTTGAAAGCGCCGCATTGTATCCCTGCCAATCGGTATTGCCAAATTGTATTACAGAAACTTGCTGGTAGGAGCCAACGTGTGATTGCCACCCAACATTTTGTATGGCTCGACTTACTCTAGAACTCAGCGCTGGATCGACCCAGCGCAAGTCGAGCATATCCCAATCTCTTGGTTGGTTGCGAAGATACCGCAATGCCATTGTTAAGCTTGCCGATTGGTTTGGGCCTATTGGTCCATACCAAGTACCCCAGTCCCCCAAGGGATAACCCAGGACTTGAACCTTGCCAACCTGATAGCGCTCTGTACGTACGCACAAAGGTATAATTCCAATCAGTGATCCATTGGCTAAAATAACTAAGACGCGTAAACGCTGATCATGCCCAAAATGCTGCCAATAGTTCTCAAGCCAATGATACGTATGAAAGAACGAAGACCGCGGTGTTTGATGCAACAACGCATTCCAGGCCAGCCGATAAGGCTCAAGGTCTTCCAGATTGTTGATTTCGACAACTTCTGCCATGGATAGATCCCACAAGAATGTTGATCTACCAGAGACGCAAGCCACATGCCAAATATTGTTTACCCGTCTAGAAATGCTAGGATGCATATAGAAATGACTGGCCTGGCAAGTTCCCTCCGTGGTTGAGAGGGTCACTTTTGGCAGCCATACTGATGTTGCCTTTGGTCAACATGAGGCCAAATGGCAACAGTCTACTTTGTATAGAAATCCGGGGCTACTTTGTATAGAAATCCTGGGGCTGCAACTCCAAGAACCAAAGAGGACTATCTCGAGTGAGTGTCACTGTTTGGACCGAAATGCTTCGTGCAATACATGCCAATCAACACCAGGTTGTCATGGCGATCACAGGAGGTGGCAGCAAGGCGATAGGTCAGCTTCTAGAGATTCCCGGCGCTTCACAAACCCTACTGGAGGCTGTGGTGCCTTATGCACCTGCGGCGTTGAGCGCCTGGCTGGGCAATGCACCCGAGCAATTCTGCAGCGTCACCACAGCCCGTGCCATGGCAATGCGGGCCTGGTTGCAGGCCCGTAAATTTTCTGACACGGATGATCCGTTGTTGCTGGTTGGGATGGGAACTACTGCGAGTTTGGCCAGCAACCGCCCCAAACGGGGAACGCATCGGATTCACGTGGCCGTACAGACGGCAACATCTACCGCATCGAGCACCTTGATTTTGACCTCGAAAAAGCGCGACCGCAAAAAAGAAGAATGGCTTGCTGCAAAACTGTCTATCGTCATGTTGGGAAAGGCGTGTGGAATCAATACCTACCCAGCCGAACAGACACTGAACGAACAACTTGAAGATAACGAACACATTGAATTCTGTTTACAGCAAGCAAAACCTTCCTGGACTGAACTGTATTTAGGACAGCAAAAGTTCGCTACCCTCCCCTCCCCCACATCGTCATTGCCAAAAGCTCTATTTCCTGGATCTTTCAATCCTCCCCACCAGGGCCATCTTCGGATTGCGGAAGTGGCGTCTCAAATCACCGGCCAGCCCGTTGCGTACGAACTTTCGATCACCAACGTCGACAAGCCACCTTTGGACTACTATGAGTTGAAGCGACGGTACGACTTATTGCAAGCGATTGATCATGAGGCGGTACTCCTGATCACGAATGCTCCCACTTTTCGATCGAAATCAGAATTGCTACCAGGTACCACTTTTGTCGTAGGTGCCGATACGATGCTGCGGATTGCCAACCTTCGTTATTACCCCGAAAATCAGACTGACTACGATACGGCTATCGAGCAAATTTCGAACCAGGGCTGCAGGTTTCTCGTGTTTGGCCGATGCATTGAAGGTCGGTTCCAAGTACTAAGTGATCTGCCACTACCCGACAATTTACGAATACTTTGCGATGAAGTCCCAGCAGAGCAATTTCGTGAGGATATTTCCTCACATTCTCTCAGGCAGCAAGCCCATCAGAACTGACTTTCGGGGTCGGCCCCAATCACCAAGGTCTGATATTCGATGGGTGTACTGCCTACATTTTGGCAGAGTCGCTAAAACACCGCGAGCAGGGATCGTTCCAATGGGTTCGCAAGTATTGAAAGTCCTGATAACTCCTTCGAAAAGGGTCGTTTACTGACACTGCGGGGCTTGAAACTCTCCCTACCAGCCAAGGTTGTCCCCGATAAGAATTGCAGCGTCTGATTACGACTTCTATACTGTTTGGCTTGCCAGGCCCACGATGCGCCCTACTCATTTCGTGGCGAATACCCTCGAGCGTGACTTTCTCCCCACAAGAATCAATCATGACCCAACCCGAAGTGAAACACCCTCTGTTCATCGGCATCGATGTGGGCGGAACGAATGTAAAATTTGGCATTGTTGATGACAAGGGGGGCATCCAGGCCTATGGATCGATTCCCACCGAATCGCATCTTGGGCCCGATGACGCGGTGCAGCGTGTTTCTGCAGCCTTGTTTCAACAATTGCAAAACTTGGGGGCTGGTACTAGTGATGTAGCCCGTATTGGATTGGCCACACCCGGACCTTTGGATCTCGAACAAGGTATCCTGCTCACTCCCGGAAACTTGCCCGAATGGCATAACTTTCCAATTCGTCAGCGAATTTCTGACGCGATCGGTCTACCCGTACGCTACGCCAACGATGCGAATGCCGCCGCATTCGGTGAATACTGGCAAGGTGCAGGCACTGCCTACCCGAGCATGGTATTGCTCACTCTAGGCACGGGAATTGGCGGCGGAATTATTGTCGGTGATATGCTCTTGGAAGGCGCCCATGGCAACGGCGGTGAATGTGGACACATCCTCATCGATTTGCAAGACGACGCCCCACTTGATTCACTCAATAAAAGAGGATCTCTCGAAGCATTTTGCGGATCTTATGGAGTTGTGCGGCGAGCACAAGAAGGCCTTCGTGATGGACGTCATAGTCGATTATCGAAAGAAGATTCGCTGACACCTCTTGCTCTCACCCAGGCAGCTGAAGCAGGAGACGCATTCGCACTAGAAATCATCATGGAGACAGCCCGTTATCTGGCCCTGGGCCTGGTGAACCTGATCCATACGATTGATCCCGGCTGTGTGGTGCTAGGTGGTGCGATGACTTTTGGCGGTGCTGGCCATCCCCTGGGCGAAGCATTCTTGCAAAAAATTCGCGATGAATTACGACCCCGCCTGCTACCAAATTTACACGATACGCTCCAAATCGATTTCGCCCAACTAGGCGGCGATGCCGGCTACATGGGTGCTGCAGGTTTGGCCCGTGTGGAGCACCATGATTTGCTCAAATAGCCTGTTCAACGCAGATACATCGAACAATGTATCCCTTTAGAATGCTAAGGATTTTTCCACGATTCACCAAAGCACCCGCGTTCTACCCATCCCCACCTGCAGCTAATCTTTTATGACCCAACCTAAATACATTCGCAACTTCTCAATCGTCGCTCATATCGACCACGGTAAAAGCACCTTGGCCGATCGCCTCATGGAGCGGACAGGTACCGTCAGTGAGCGTGAGATGAAACAGCAACTGCTTGATGACATGGATCTCGAGCGCCAACGTGGTATCACGATCAAGGCTCGCGCAGTAACAATGCATTACGAATACCAGGGGAATACTTACGAGCTGAATTTGATTGACACACCTGGGCACGTTGATTTTCAATACGAAGTTTCTCGCTCTTTGGCTTGTTGTGAAGGTGCCGTTCTATTAGTCGATGCATTTCAAGGAGTCGAAGCACAAACTGTTGCCAATGCTTATGCAGCTATCGAACACGATCTGGCAGTGGTACCCCTAATGAATAAGGTTGATCTGGTCCATGCACGGCCTGACGAAGTTCGCATTGAAATGGAACAGACACTAGGTGTTGACGGAGAAGAAGTACTGGGCTGTAGTGCAAAAACGGGCGAAGGATGCGTTGAAGTACTGGAGGCGATCATAAATCGTGTACCCGCACCAACGGGAGATCCGCATGCCACATTGCAGGCCATGGTTTTCGATGCGCACTACGATGAATTCCGTGGAGCCATCACCTATGTGCGAATCATGAATGGCATCGTGAAGAAGGGGCAGAAAATCAAGTTTCTGCAGCAGGGCACGACACACGATGTGGTTGAATTGGGGCATTTTGAACCCTTACGCGTTCCCACAGATAAGTTGACCGCCGGGCAGGTGGGCTATCTCATTTGTAATATTAAGTCCTTGGGCCATGTCCATGTTGGTGACACAATCAGCATTGCTGGAGAGAACCCAGCCGAAGTACTCACTGGCTACGAAGAGCCAAAACGCATGGTTTTCTGTGGTCTCTATCCGTCAGATGGGCAAGATTTCAAACAGTTGCGTGATGCCCTTGAAAAACTTGCGATCAACGACCCAAGTTTTGAATTTCAACCCGAAACGAGCGACGCCTTGGGATTCGGTTTCCGCTGTGGTTTTTTGGGGCTGTTGCATATGGAAATCGTGCAACAACGTTTGGAGCAGGAAGCCAACATCGATCTTGTACAAACCGCACCCAATGTGACGTATGAGGTTGTTACCAAACGTGGTGAAGTCCTGGAAATACATACCCCTAAAGACGTCCCGGATGGTGGCGAAATTGAGGAATTCCGGCAACCTATTGTGCGGGCCAACTTTGTTGTACCGACTGAGTACATCGGCGGTATCATGAAACTTTGCACCGATCGCCGTGGCATCTATGTGCGCACCGAGTACCTATCACCCACCCGAGCAATGATCGTCTATGAGTTGGCGCTCGCCGAAATCATTTACGACATGCATGACAAACTGAAAACGGTCACGCGCGGCTATGGAACCATGGACTACGAACTTTTGGGCTACGAGTCGGGTCAATTAGTACGCATGGATATTCTGGTTAAAAATGATCGCATTGATGCCCTGTCTATTGTCTGCGACAAACGGGACGCCGAATCCCGGGGCCGCGCAGTGATCAAGAAACTCAAAAAAGAAATCCCGCGCCATATGTTTGAGGTTGCTTTGCAGGCAGGAATTGGCACTCGAATAATAGCCCGCGAGACCATTAGTGCTATGCGCAAAAATGTCACCGCCAAGTGTTATGGCGGCGATATTTCTCGCAAACGTAAACTATGGGAGAAACAAAAGGCGGGTAAAAAGCGCATGAAATCTATAGGCTCTGTCGATATCCCCCAAAAGGCCTTCCTCGCCGTTCTTGAGACGGGTGAGGAAGACAAAAGGAAATAGCATCTGGCCAGCCTGGGGAGAACGGCTAAGACTATGAGCGTTCCACAGTCGTGCTTTCTTCTTGTTTCCACGACCGCCCATGTGCGCAACTCGGCACTAGGCCTCAGCAGGCTCGTACCGAGCTCGTCTCTGGTCAAGCCTCACTTTGATGGGTTGCTACGATCCCGTTTGCCGGATTTTCTCCGTTAGGTCTCGCAGCCACCCATCAAGACTCAAATAACAAAGCACGAAAGCCGACTCGGCTTAGAGACCCTAACTGCCACTTCCCCCGGGTGCCATCATGGGGAGGGTATCGCCTGATGTTGCAGGCATATAAGTGGTGCTGGAAGTTCCTCCATAGCCGTAGGTAACCTCTCCACCACTCGAACCACATGGGTTGCAGGTATTGCAACTTGGTGCACATGTGGGTACACATCTTGTGTAGACGGGCGCTGTTACGGGCTTGGCAGCAAAGTGTTTGCGGTAGCAACCGCAACCAATTGCACTCGTAATCAAGACTGCCATAGCCAATGTTATACATGTGTTTTTCATAGCTTCGAGTCCTCTGCTCTAGGACACTCCACAGGTAGGATGGGCCTGTGCCAAAGTCCGTGGCGGACCGAGAGTGGGTTGGCAACAGGCGGATAGATATCTATCCAAGCAAGCATTGCCCACAATGTTGCACGACGCAAACAAAGTGCTGTTTTTTTGTGTCATTTTTCCCTACGTCCGGGCACCACCTGCCGTGCAATCGGATTGCCAGGCCTCAATCTGCATCCACGGCACAATCGGAACAGGTGTTCTATTCACCACGTTGCCCCCTAAGCGTGGCCCTACGAGTAACGACTGCATGTGACTACGGCCACGACCTCTGATCCGCCACGGACTTTGGCACAGGCCCATGGCGTGTCCCACCAGATACAAAAACGTTGGCCCGCATACCTTGTCTGTTTTGCTACGTCAGCCTGAGTCCCTCCCTGAGAAACGTGATGGTACGGCTGATACAACACGGATCTTAATTCCCCTAGAAAAGGACCCTGTCAGGAATAAAATTCTCTCACCTCAAGTATTTTTGAACTCCCATCAATCCTTCTGCTGGCTACAATCGGGTTTTAAAAATTGTTCTCATCGCTGGTTGACGAACCCTCATCTTTCTCGTTAGGGGGGGGCCCGCAGATGAACGAATAAAATGTCCCCATGAAATCATCAAATGGTTTAGAAACAGCCCCTCTCTGGCTGGCAATCCTGGGATCACTGCGTCTCACGGTAGCTCTGCAGTGCCTTGGCAACTGGGGATGGTTGTCACAGTCTGGAGAAACACCTCTACTGCACTGGATTATCAATCCGGCCGATATTGGCGGCCTCCATTGGAACGAAGCGAACGCTTTGATCCTGCAGCAAACGCTTGGCTGGCTGGCACTCTTATCAGGCGTTTGTGTCCTATTCCGTCCTTGTGCTGCGGTCCTAGGCCCCCTCGTACTATTACAACTCGTCCTAGCGATTGCCATGTGGCAAAATGCCGATGGATTTCCACTCTCAGCAGACTTGCTGCCTGCCGAGTGGGTAACACTTTTTCCGTTTCTGACGCAGTCTGCGCGGATTGCCGCCCCTCTGGGTCTCCTGTTGCTCGACCCATGGCGTACGCCTCGTCCCCTTAGTGAAAAAAGGACTTTCTGTGCAATGACTCTTCTGCGCTGGGCTATTGCAATTACCTTTTTGGCTCATGGCATAGAATCCTGGCAACTCAATCCACATTTTATTGATCTGCTTATTGGCGCAAGCTCGAATGTTTTGGGGGTAAATCTCCCACAAACAAATGCAGAGCATATTCTCTCCCTCATAGGTGCAGTCGACATCTTACTAGCGATTTTATGTGTCACCACAAAATCGCGTTGGGTACTTGGCTGGATGGCCCTATGGGGTGCCCTCACTGCAATCAGCCGCATCTTTGTCTGGGGGATATCTTTCTGGCATATGGGTCTAGTACGAGTCCCCCACATGACACTTCCTCTGATTGTGTTCCTCTACTTGCATCTGCTACAATGGCGGCAAGAAAATCAGAGGCCTATATAACTTGGTGAAGAGGGTCGTTCGTTGAGAGAGTTATTTTTCGCAACTACTGTTCTGTTTACATCTATTCTGCTTGCCCCCCTGGGGATAGGGCAAATTGCTCAAGCAGATACCCAGGTATCAGACACCAACCCCAAACAATGGCGTCTGGTTTGGAACTCCAACCCAGCAACCACCGCCACGCTTTGCTGGAATACAACAAACGCCGGATCCGAGCATCGTGTTTTCATCCGTCAAGCCGGTAGCACCGATCAACGTACGGTCGTCGCACAGCGCAATGCACCCTACACCACCCAAGATCCGAAGCTCTTTTTTCATCATGCCCAGTTGAAAGACTTGCTGCCATCCACCAAATACCATGTCATCATGGAAAGCGATGGCCAGGCTTCGCCTGAGTTTTATTTTTTAACAGCGCCTGCAGAAGATGTTCCCGTGGCCATCTTGTTCGGCGCCGATTCGCGGAGCGGGCAAGAAGCACGAAGAAAAATGAACCGCATGCTGGCACGCTTATTGCGCGAGTCGCAACAACCTGAACGAGTGCCTATCCTGGCACTAGCCCATGGAGGCGACTTTGTTTATGACGGCAGAAAACTGAAACTTTGGTCGCAGTGGATGGAAGACCATGAGTTAACCGTCTCCGACGATGGACAACTCCTACCCATCATCCCCTCTCGTGGCAATCATGATGGCGGAAAGATGTTCAATGAGGTTTTTGCCTTTCCACCTGAAGACAAAAACTTTTATGGTATCAACCTGAGCCCCCAGGTGCGCTTGCTCACACTCAATACCGAAACCAGCCTGGCTGGCGATCAACGCAACTGGCTCGACACGGATCTTGCCAAATCACGTACGAAATATCGTTGGCTACTGGCCCAATACCACCGGCCCGCCTTTCCTGCCGTGAAAGTTCCCTGGCTGAACTTGATCCNTTGGGTCCCCNTATTTGAAAAGTATCATTTGGATATTGCTTGTGAGGGAGATGGCCACAACATCAAACGCACCCCGCCGATCCGCGACTCAAAATTTGATTCGCAAGGCGTCGTTTACGTGGGGGAGGGCGGTTTGGGAGTCGGACAACGCACCCCCAAAACAAACCGCTGGTATTTGAACTCAACAGAAGCAAAAACGGGCCAAGGACATCACGTCCAGCTCCTTCAGTTCGGAAAGGAGCAACTCACCTGCCACGTTGTATTGCTGGGCGGTAAGATCTTTGACAAACACAGCATAGGGGTGCGCAACACGGTAGCGGACAAAANACCCCCCGTTCGAATCCAACCTGCAGCGACAGCATCGGGCAGTTAACCCTGACGCATTACAGGAATATCTCTTCGCGAAGACCCCTTATGTTCCGCTCGCTACTANACTGGATGGTTGGCTCGCTGCTTCTGGCACTTGTCACCAGGACGTGGCTACTCTTAGGAATCTTCGAGCCGGTCACGGTCTCCGGCAACTCGATGGCACCCCACCTACATGGGGCCTCATGGAAAGCACAGTGCCCCAAATGTGAAAACCTGTGTGACTATGCAGCAGATTCTGATCTCCGGGACAAGAGATTGGATTGCCCCCAATGTGGCTCCAGGTATCTCCCACTTGCAAAACTAGAATTGCAGCGGCCTGACAATCTCTGGATCGATCGCACTGCCTATATCTGGCGTCAACCACGACGTTGGGAAACGGTCGTGCTTCGCACGCCAGACGATGACCACCGTCTCTGTATTAAACGGGTCGTGGGATTGCCTGGCGAAGTGGTTGAACTACGTCATGGCGACGTCTGGATTAATGGACAAGTTGCTCACAAGTCACTGGCCGATCAGAGAGCCATGCGACTACCAATTCATCATCATNAGAATAATTTTGTTCTTGATAATCTACCTTACAACATTGGCTTGTCACGCAAATTGCACCTTGTCCAGGATTTCATGCTGTCAGCAAAAGTACAGATTCTCGGAGCAGGTAATCTTATGCTGAGCATTGATGATGGCCGGCATCCGTTTCATATAACCCTGGTTCNCCNAGAAGGACAAGTTTTATTACATCGTTGTGGTCAACTGATGCAGAAATCNTACTTGTCTCCCCCAAGTCGCGAGTTACTCAAAAACGACATTGTGCAAGTTGAGTTATCCAATTTTGATCGGCAATTGCTTTTGGCAATCGGAGACCGTCTGGAAGTCTGTCTACCTCTGGCCGATTCATTCCCCCCTGCAGGAGTTGCAGAGCCGCTTTCTATCGAGGTTGCAGAACCCCATGTCTTGCTCGGGGATCCCCTGCTGTTTCGCGACATTCACTACCTTCCTCAGTGNGAGGGTGCTCGTCGCCGGCAGACAGATCCCATCTGCCTTCAGGATGACGAATTTTTTTTATTGGGCGACAACTCGCCAATTTCACTCGATAGTCGCTCCTGGGGGCCTGTCTCCGCTGATTTGCTAGCAGGAAAACCCCTATTGGACCGCTAGCAGNACGGCCCTTCGGGACAGAGATCTGTTTCCCACTCAGCAGAAATTCGACTATATTGCCGCCCCAGCGGCGAATTATCTGGGGGCAGACGCATGATGGAATGCCCGTGAATTGTTGCCTCGACCTATATATCTCCAGCCCCAAACCCCTTATCCCCTCATATGCCTAAGAAGAAAAATCAAAAGAAACGTCGAGAGCCAATAATTGACACGACTCCCCAGACAGCAACACCTCCAAGTGGTGGATTGCATGCTTTGCGCGAAACTTTGGAGTCTATCGTTATCGCTTTTGTGCTCGCATTTTTGTTTCGTACTTTCGAAGCCGAAGCTTTTGTGATCCCCACGGGTTCGATGTCACCCTCCTTGCAAGGACAGCACAAAGACCTTTGTTGCAGTGAATGCGAGTATCGCTTTCGCACAACGGCCAGTACCGAAGGTGATGAGCGAGCCAAATTGATTGCCAATGGACAAGATCCCTCTTTGGTAGACACTGTAGCCGGCATGTGCCCCATGTGCCGACAAACGATCATTTATCACAAGAATTTCANAAAGGACATTCCCTCCTACATCAATCAGCAAGACTTCGAACCAACTTCCACATATCCTGGCGACCGCATCCTGGTCAATAAATACATCTACGCCAATCGAGATCCTGATCGCTGGGATGTCGTCGTGTTCAAATTCCCAGGTAATGGCGAAATGAATTACATCAAACGCCTGGTCGGACTCCCCAACGAGACACTGCAGATCTACCAGGGTGACATCTTCATTCGTTCTGAGAATGATGACCAGAACGGCTTTCAAATCGAACGCAAGCCGGCCGACAAAATTCGCGTAATGTTACAACCCGTACATGATACGGACTACGATCCGAGCATTCTTTACAATGCCGGGTGGCCTCTGCGCTGGGGATCCGAATCATCCCAAGGCTGGGATATTGAAATCCAGGCTGGCGAAAAGAAAGTTCAACAACTCTATCGTTATGATGCAAAGACCAATGCCAACAAAGAATCCGTGGATTGGNTAAGCTATCGCCATTTGATACCTACTGACAATGACTGGCTCATTGCACGTGAATTCACCCAAAACGGCAGATACCCTGGCACGAGCAAACAGCAATGGCTCGACAATATACGACCCGCCCTGATCCGTGATTTCAATCCCTACAATGCTCGGTTGATGCGCAATGATGTCCGCAANAATGGATGGTCCATGATGCCACGATGTAGGGGCAAAAACTGGGTCAGCGATCTTGCCCTGGAATGCGAAGTGGAGATCGAAGAGGCCACTGGCGAATTATTGCTGGACCTCGTAGAAGGTGGCAAGCATTTTATCTGCCNGATCAATCTAGAAGACGGTTCCGTGGGNTTTTCAGCAGATGGGAAACCTTATGCTTCTTCACACTCACAAGATACGGCCNCACAGGATACGGATTCGAANACCTACAGCATGGCTNTCAACAAAACNGATTTGAACCAGCCCGGAAAACACCGACTTCTCTTCTGCAATGTGGACGATCAATTAATACTTTGGGTTGATGACGAATTGGTCCGTCTCGACAACACCTTGGCTGGTCTCCAGTACGATGCTGACTCCCTTTATGGAAATCGTGCTAATAATTTGCCAACGACAAGCGAAAATGATCTCGGCGATTTAGCGCCGGTTCGCATGGGCGCACGAGGAGCCAAGTTGACCGTCCACAACCTGAAAGTGATGCGGGATATTTATTATGTTTCAGTCCGAGCTGGTAGTGCAGGGTCTTNAACCTCCCAAGACTACCCCAGTACATCCCTACAACTTGTAGATGGCAATTATATTCCTGTGCCTGCAAGCGATTACCAGCTATTTACCGACCCTGCTACCTGGCCTCGGTTCAAGAAACGCAACAAACAAACATTTGAGATCGACACGGATCAGTTTTTTGTCCTGGGAGACAATAGCCCTGAAAGTTTAGACTGCCGCTTGTGGGTAACGCCAAATGCAATGACCGGGGCTAAGCCGGGCGGCCATTACCTGGACCGACGTTTGCTGATTGGCAAAGCCGTCTGCGTTTTCTGGCCGCATTCCTGGGGNAGCATCCCAGGAATACCAATACTGCCTGGCTTTCCAGGTTTTGGAGATATGAGAATCGTTCGATAAAAGAGGAACCGTTTCGAGACGCATTAAGCCTTAGCCGTGCTTTCGACTCGCGACTGGCAACTCATACGTCAAGGAGGACGGCATGCGCCTATTAGATGTTACTGGCCTGGTGAAGAACTACGGCCGACGTCGTGTTGTGGATGGTGTTGATTTCTCGGTTCAACGTGGAGAGATCGTCGGCCTGCTTGGCCCGAATGGTGCAGGCAAAACCACCACTTTTTCGATGACCTGTGGCATGGCCGAACCGGATGCGGGAAGAGTTGTGCTGAATGATCAAGATGTAACCGATTGGCCCATGTATCGACGAGCCCGGGAAGGGGGCATGGGCTATTTAGCGCAGGAATCAAGCGTTTTTCGCAAGCTGTCCGTACAAAATAATTTACTGGGCATGATGGAAATGCTTGGCATGGATCGCAAAAGCCGTCGACTTCGGACCGAAGAATTGCTGGACCAGTTCGGTATTACCAAACTCCGACGTAGCAAAGCAATGTCTCTATCCGGTGGCGAACGTCGTCGCTTGGAGATCGCACGTTGCCTGGTCTCCAATCCTGAGATTATATTGCTCGACGAACCTTTTACAGGAATCGATCCGGTCACGATTGCAAGTATTCAAGACATTGTGCGTGATTTGCGTAGTCGAGGTATATCTATCCTGATTACTGACCATCAAGTGCGCGAAACCCTGCAAATCACTGATCGTAGCTACGTCATCCGTGAAGGACGAGTTCTCTGCCATGGTACGCCCAATGAAGTCTTGCAAAATAAAGAAGCTCGNAAATACTATTTCGGAGAAAGTATGGATCTGGGAGGTCCAGGGCAACCCGATCCTTACGGCACCGGTCGTATGAATACCCTGCGTGGACGTCTATCAGGCAAGTACCATGAAAACGACGACACGTCCCATGAGGGAGCCGCCTGATGCCTAGCTTCTTTATGCCTAAAAGTATTTCTTGTTCGCTTGAATATTGAGACTGATTTGACCGCGGTGGTCCAAGTTAGGCGATCTGGAAGAATACAAAGAATCCTCGTTCGTACACGATTCTTGTTTCTTGCCACGTCGCAGTCATACGACTGGTAATATTTAAATACACGAAATGGCCTGGGCGGGTGACCAGTTGTGGTTTGTCAACACAGCATTTAGTTGCCTGGGCACACGTTTCGAAGGCAATAGCATCGATCCACGCTGGCNACCATCCTTTGTGAAAGACTTGGGACCTGGTGACAAGTGCCACCTCAATAGCCTCGCCTTACGTGATGGTCGGGTACGCTATGTTACGGCCCTTGGCGAAACGGACACNGTAGGTGGTTGGCGGGAAAACAAGCGTGATNGTGGTTTGCTGATGGATGTCGAAAATCAGGAAANCATCATCCNTAGACTCTCCATNCCCNATTCGCCCCGTTGGTACCNAGACAAGTTNTNGATTCTTGAGTCCGGCAATGGAGGGTTCGGCACCATTGACCTGGATACGGGTAAGTATCACGAAATTATTCAACTACCGGGCTTCACTCGAGGATTGTCTTTCTTAGGGCCGCTTGCTTTTGATAGGTCTCTCACAAGTGCGCGAGTCTGCCGCCTTCAGCGGTATAACCCTTGTAAAGCGACTGCAAGAACGCACCTGTGGAATCGGTAGTCAACATCGAAACGGGGTAAACGGTAGCTTTTGAAGATGCCGTACAAGAGATCTTTACAATCGAATGTCTCATGGGGAGCCGATTTCTTAATCTCATCAATCACGATACTGAACTAATCGGTCGTTCCTATGTATTAGCAGACGAAGCTTTGACCGAAGTGCCCCCTGAATTACGCTCGAATTAATAAATTCATCTTCACATTTTATGCGCGTTTTTACTTCAAAACCTGCATAACAGGTCCCTGTTGCGTTCCCTTCAGTGCTTGCCCATCTCTGGCACGTGCTATTCAGCCAACAATTTGCTATGCTCCATACTAGCACGGATCTTTCTGGAATTGAGGCGCGAGAATGGACAAATCTAGACGCACCGTAATGGTCACAGGTTGTTCATCAGGCATTGGACGGGCCACCGCGTTACAGTTGGCAAATTATGGATTTCAAGTTTTTGCTGGAGTACGACGCGAACAACACATGGACAATCTCTGGGATCTCAAGCGATCTAATTTAGTTCCCATCTTATTAGACGTAACCCAAGATGACGATGCAGCACGGGCTGTCGCCACGATCGAAAAAGACTGCCCTCAGGGACTTTCTGGTCTAGTCAATAACGCCGGAGTGGGCCTGCCGGCAGCTGTCGAACTATCGCATCTAGATGAAGTTCGGCAACTCTTTGAGGTTAACACGGTAGCACCACTCCGTATGATCCAACATTGCCTACCCTTGCTACGCAAAACGCGTGGCCGGGTTATTAACATGTCCTCAATGAATGGTACGCTGGCATTGCCTATGGTAGGAGCCTATTCTGCCAGCAAGTTTGCTCTAGAAGCCCTCTCAGACACTCTACGTGTCGAACTCAGACCCTGGCAAATCTCCGTTAGCTTAATTCGCCCTGGACAAGTGCGCACATCCATTTTTGACAAAGCTCGGGACGACCTCCAGCAACGCACTGGAAAAATCCCAGCAGAACTCAAGAGCGGCTACGACATCATGTATGCCCGCGCTGGTGATTTTAATGAACGGGGCGCCAAGGCAATAACGACACCCGAGCAAGTTGCCCGTGTCGTCCAACGTGCACTAACGGCTCGTCGGCCACGCACACATTATACCGTTGGCATGGATGCCCACGGCTTGCAATGTGCAAAGTGGCTTACACCCTGGCGTCTCATCGATCGGTCTTTGGCGCGCGTGATGGGAGTATTGAAACCCCTGCCTTGAAAAAATTTCAGGAGGAGGGAGCCAAGGGGAGAGAACCAGAGGGAGAAGTTAATCTCTTAATGACTTCCAGTACTTTTGTACTGTCTTTCGCGGCCTTCACTGCCGTGTCTTTGTAGACAATCTTCCATTGCTTATCGATTACAAATGTCCACCGCTTGGCAGTCCTGCCACGCTTGAGTTTGATCATTTCACCCGATATTTTGCGTTCAATCTCGCCACCTTTATCCGTCGGAACACCAAATGCTTCAGCAATTTTTCCATCCGTGTCTGAGAGCAGGGTGAAATTCAGCTTGTACTCACGTTTAAAATGCTGATGGTTTTCGACCGTATCACCACTAATGCCAATCACTTCCACATCCTTACGATCCATTTCAGCAAGTGCATCCCGGTAGCCACAGGCCTGCTTGGTACAGTCGGGAGTCATGTCTGCTGGATAAAAGTAAACTACATAAATCTTCTTGCTGGCGTATTTTTTAGAAATCCACTTCTTGTTCTGGTCATTGAATCCCTCAAAAACGGGGGCTTTGTCACCCACTTTAAGTTCGGTTTTTTTGTCTTTCCTTCGCTCCTCAAGGTTAGCATTAGCAAGAAACAAACTGGCAAAAGATAAAACCTACATGATCGCATGACATAAAACCTTATTCTAAAAGAAACCCGTTGAATAACACGTTTGCAGCTACGAAAAAAGAGACGTTTTCTACAAATTTTGGAGATTTTTTTATCCCCAAGTGGACACATGGATCGCTATCCTTCAAAGTGGACCTATCTCCACCCAAGCTTTTCTGAGTCCCGTGGATTCGTTGAAACCACGGCTTTTCATACTCCAATGATTATTGCATCTGCATCTTCACCTGCCAGTTGGCCTCAGGGCATCGACCAGATACTCACGGGCGCCTACTTGCTATTGATCATATCTCTTCCCTTGCTGGGATACACGTTTATGGTACTCGACTTTCGTCGCTACTTGCGTTCGCTAAGACGATCTCTGGTAACTGTGGTGCAAGTCGTTCCTACAACACCAATTTGGGCTCTTCGCCAAAGACCTAGTTGCCTGAAGGCACTCGATTTGTGTCTTCCCTGTTCCGAAGAAGATGTGATGACAGCTTATCGCGAATTGGCGAAAACGCTACATCCTGATCGAGGCGGAGACTTAGAAAAGTTTTTACGGCTACAGCGTCATTTTGAGCAAGCACTACGTCTAGTTCGCAGCCAAGCGACTAAATCAACAATCCGCTAGCAGTTGATCTGCTCTTGCTATCGAAGCATCTCCAGCAGTACGATTCGCCTATTCGAAGATACTCGCCTGTGCCTCGCATTGCTTGCAAGCAATGGGCATGCGCATTTTGGAAAGGATTCCTAAATGTCGACCACTTTGGCCGACCTGGCAAAGCTCGTAAATGGCCGCCTCTGTGGGGAGCCAACACTTGAAATACAAGGTGCTGGTACCCTGACAGCGGCGACGCCCGGTCAAATCACACTTGCTGATAGTCCCGACTTCCAGCACCAACTAACCCAATCTGCTGCCTCAGCCGCGGTAGTTTCTCCTGATGTTAAAAATCCTGGGAAACCCACGATCGTAGTAGACGACGTACACGCCGCCTTCGCAGAAATTGTGTTGCATTTCCTGCCTCTCAGAAAACAGTCTCGCATTGGCATCAGCGAGCAGGCATGTGTTAGCCCAACGGCACAGGTAGGCGAAGACGTTGACATTCATCCTTTTGCCTGGATAGGCGATGACGTGTCCATTGACTCTGGCACGACCATTCACGCTGGTGTTCGCATCATGGCTGGAAGTCAACTGGGAAAGCATGTAACTGTTTTTCCGAATTGTGTGCTCTACGAAAACACACAAGTTGGGGATCGCTCCATTCTTCATGCGGGTGCTGTGCTCGGCGCTCATGGCTTTGGCTATACCCAGGATGAGGAAGGGCACCAGCTATCCGCTCAACTTGGTTATGTAAAACTTGGTGCTGACGTAGAAATTGGTGCCTGCGCAACGGTTGATCGTGGCACTTATGGACCAACTGAAATAGGCGATGGTTCCAAAATCGACAATCTGGTTCAAATTGCCCACAACTGCTGTTTAGGTAAACACAATCTCATTTGTGGGCAGGTAGGAATCGCCGGGAGTACCACCACTGGAGACTACGTAGTCATGGCAGGGCAAGTAGGAGTTCGCGACCACGTTCACATCGGCGAAGGTGCTGTCCTCTGTTCCAAAGCTGGAGTGTCCAATAATGTTGAAGACGGTGAAATTGTCCTTGGCCAACCGGCAACTCCCGTCCGCAAACAAAAGTTACAAATGGCAGCTATTTCAAAATTACCCGAGATGCGCAAAGAATTTCGGAAGTTACAACGCCAAATGGAAATGGTTCTGACTAAAGCTGCGGAGTCGGATGACAGCAAGACGGGTGAACAAGCCGCCTAATTAAAGACACATCGCGAGAAACAAACGCACCAAGTGCTCTTTGATCGAATTTTAGAATATCCATGCCCTCGAAAAATACTTTACCCGCGGAACCCATCGACAATGGGCCCATAGGTCTCTTGGCGGGATGGGGAGAATTTCCGCTAGCTGTTGCCCGTGCGCTTCGCAACCAAGGCAAAAGTATTGCTGGGGTAGGCATACTGGATCACGCCGATCCAGCATTGGCTGATCTTTGCGACCATTTTGGATGGATCGGCATAGGGGGGATTGGTCGGGCCATACGCTACTACCGACGATGGGGTGTCACACAAGCTGCGATGGCTGGCAAAGTTCACAAGGTACTACTGTACCAACCACGTTGGTGGTTTAAGCACCGCCCCGATTGGCAAACCATTCTCGCTTTTTATCCCCAACTATTCATGGGTTCAGCCGATCGCAAGGACGACACAATGTTGAACAATGTTGTCAATGCATTTGCCTCCCATGGTATCCAATTTGAACCTGCAACTAACTTTGCTCCTGAACTGCTTGTCGGGGAAGGACAAGTCGCAGGCCGCAGATTGAACTCGCGGCAACAGAACGATGTGCAATTTGGCTGGCAAATGGCAAAAGCGATGGGGGGTCTCGACATTGGGCAATGTGTCTGTATTAAGAATCAAACAGTTCTAGCCGTAGAGGCCATTGAAGGCACTGACCATTGCATCCAACGTGCTGGAGAACTTTGTCCGTCGGGAGGCTTTACGATAGTGAAGGTTGCCAAACCAAATCAAGATATGCGATTTGATGTCCCCACGGTTGGCGTAAAAACACTGGAAGCCGTGGCAGCCGCAGGTGGTAAAGTCTTAGCGATCGAAGCAAAACGTACTATCTTGCTCAACAAGACGGAGTTTTATCGTGCGGCAAATCGTCTCCAACTCTCCGTCGTGGCAGTCGAAGCAGCCGCAAAAGTGGGATTGGCAGCCTGATCTCAAGCTTATGCTTGAGCACCGTACGATTTTTTGCGGCCGTATAATGGGTATTCCCTGGACAAAAGGTCAGTATATGGGGATCTGTCACAAACCGAATTTTCGCACTCCCTACTACAATTAGCCCTGCTGAACACTGCAAAAAAACAACGCAAGTCAATAAAACAAAATGACTTACGACTCACTCAAGGCAACTAGCGTAACCGGTACAGAGCCCTTAGGTTCCCGATTTTATTTTACACTTATCTTTGAGCATTTTGAGATTCCGACTAGAATGAACCTTACGTGAGTGGAACAGGGTTCTTGACATCTGAGTCGAACCATGCCGCTTCTGAAGTAGGGAAGTCAGGAGTATGGAATTCTCAGACGAGTACCGATCTTTTCCACTGTTTTTTGCTTTTTGTAAGGTGTTCATAAGGCTGGACCGCCAGTGAGATGATTGACTTAACTCAGGCTCTAGATTGCATTGGAACCGCAACTAGGCTTTGAAGGGCAAACCTTTTGGCTTGTAGCTTGAATAGCTCGTTACAGGCCCGGAGAATGAGAGATGGCATCTATCAATACGTTTTCACTGGATTCGTTGGCGTCATTGCCTCCCGAGGATCCGGCGAGTCTTATTATTGGGCAAGATTCTGCTGCGAATCGTAATGCCCATCATGCTGAGCGCGCTGCTCAGGTTGAGTGTACTGTTTTGCTTACAGGTGAAACGGGTACAGGCAAAGAAGTATGGGCCCGTTTGTTGCACCGTCTTGGCCCACGCCAGAATAATGCCTTTGTGCCGGTCAACTGCGCAGCTCTTACCGCCACACTTGCCGAAAGCCAATTATTTGGGCACGAACGGGGAGCATTTACTGGAGCTGCCAGCGAGAGCTTAGGCGTCTTCCGTGCCGGCAATGGCGGTGTTGTTTTTCTGGACGAAATAGGCGACATGCCTCTGGAACTTCAACCCAAGCTGTTGCGAGTATTGCAGGAGGGTGAGGTAACACCCGTGGGATCATCCCATCCAGTAAAAGTCGATGTCCAAGTCATAGCTGCAACAAATAGGCATCTACAACGCGATGTCGAAGAAGGCCGTTTCCGTGAAGACCTTTATTACCGCCTTAACATGGTCGAATTGCGGATGCCTCCGCTACGTGAAAGAAAAGAAGATATCCCAAGTTTTATTGAATATTTCTCTGACAAATTTGCAGCGCAATACCAACAACCACGTTGGAAACCAGACGCAGAAACACTTGGTAAATTTTGCGACTACCGCTGGCCAGGTAATGTACGTCAACTGAGTTTAGTCATTGAGCAAAGTTATGTACTACAATGTGAGCCTACTCTGCCGGGAACGGATGAAAAGGATCCACGATCCGTCAATCTACCCTTTACGAACTTAGGACGATTACGAGTTGTAGCAGTTGGCCAGGCCTTACGCACGACTGGTGGCCATAAAGGCCGTGCGGCCGAGTTGTTAGGTGTGCACCCCAACACACTAACACGACTCCTCTCTCAGATCTCAGATGACGAGATTCTCGATAGTTAAAAGTGTGTTCGTAACTTCTTGATCTGGCATTTAGGCCGTTGATTAAGGCGCGGCTAACGGCCATCGGATCAGACAATACCCACTTCTTGCCCAAGATATGAGCCGCCGACACTAGGTGTGCTCACCTCCAGTATGAGGTGAACTGTTTTGATGGGCGAAACAGCGTTAATCTAAGGATTCTCTGAATATTCAATGTCCATCACCACCTCGCACCCCACAACGCGTTCGACCTGGGCGACCGTGCCTGCGAGCGCCGCTTCTGCTCTCGCCACCTGTAGCTCAAACATCAACAGCTCGGTGAAACCGTCTGTTACTTCGCCGAAATCCACACGGCGACCGCGATAGTCGGCAGAAGCGAGTTGCAAAGTCTTCTTGGCCCGTGGCAGAATGCGGTCGTTGAATAGTCGCAATTGCTCATCAGCCGCATACGCCTGTTCCGTGAGACGACGGATTTGACGAAACGTATCGTCGCAAGCGTCATTAAACTCGCGAGATGAGGCTGCGACCTCTGCGGCCGCTTCGCGAATGGAGGCGTTTATGCGATTCTTCCAAATTGGCAACGTCAGTCCGACCATAAAATTGACATTGTCGTTACCGTTGGCCACAGGCGAGACAGCGTCCGTCTCAGTGATTGCTTGCCAACCAGCACCAATAACAAAGTCGGGATACTTGTTCAAACATGCGAGTTGCTGTTTTTGTCGATCGCGCGAGACCATCCAGCGTTGTTCCTGCAATCGGGGGCTGCACTGTTGGGCGGCGGCAAATAAGGCATCAAGGTGAGCAGGCACTCCCAACACATTGATCCGGTCGACCGGTTCAATGCCGACCATTGCCGGTTGTTGGATGAGGGCTGCCAGATCAGCTTGTGCGAGCGCCTTCTGACGACGTAAACCAATCAATCGCTCATCGAGAGAGTCGACTTGCAACTGGGCCCGCAGCACGTCTTGGCCGCTACCACCAGCGGCATTGCGTGCTTCCGCGATCTTGATGAGTTCAACCGCAATGTCTCGGTTCTGATCCGTGATTTCAATGGCGCGATTAGCGAACCAAAGTTCATAGTATGCCAGGCGAACCATCTCCTCGACCTCCAGCTCCAGTTGCGAAAGCTTTGCCGACGCAATCTGAACTTCGCGGCAAGCAATTGCTTCTTTGGTCCAGCGTTTTTCCGGCCAGGGATATTTTTGCGATAGGGACAAGGTATTGCCGGCCCGTCCGGAGGCTGTTTGGAGCGATTGATCCGAAATGGGGTAGAAGCTACTGGAGAGGAGCGGGTCTTGTAGTGACCGCGCCTGTGGCACACGGCTAGAAGCGGCGGCCACTCTTGCTCTAGCAGCACGAATCCGTGGATGGTTCGAAACCGCAACATCAACAAAGTACTCGACAGGTAGCTGACAAACAGGAGGCAATGTTTCTTGGTGTGGCGGGCCGACAGACTCCGACTGCTCCAAAGCTTCCTGATCCTGGTCCTGCATTGCTCCAGATTCATGCTGAACAAGTTCGACCGGCCCGCTCGTGCGCATCGTTCTATCGATAGCCGCTTCAGGGGAAACATCGGCTTGCCTGGTTGACATCGTTCGGCAGCCGGAAGTGCCAAGCAGAACCGCCAGTAGGAGAGTCGAGGTATTTGTGATTTTACGCCGCAATGCTCAAAAACCCCCTGTTAAAACGGCATCTCGCGATGAAACCACCGTTATTCTCAACTTGCACCGGATCGGGCTCCTACAAATAATAGGTAGAGAGTAATCCGTCCTCCTTCATCGACCGCTATGTTGATCAAGTCCCGTTCAGTCCGAATTGCCGTCAATGTTTGCGTGATCGGTGCGATTTTAGTGCCATACACGGCTCTAGGGGCTACCTTGACATCAGCTTGTGATTCAGCGATTGCTAGCACTCACAAATGCGAGGGGTGTGGGCGCTGTTCGGTGGCCAACACTGGTGACCGTTGCAGTTGCTGTCAGAAGCGGCCCGCTCGTAACGCCAAGCCTGACAAGACATGTTGCATTAAACAGAAATGCTGTAACAGCTCAACGGCAGCTTTATCAGCCAATATGGATTCCACTCAAAGTGAGATAGGCAGCTGCCAATGTGGGAGAAGGCCGCAGCCCACAACTCCGCCACTGCCGACGCGAAGCGCAGCAGAGAAACTCAATGAGTTACTTTCGGTTTCAGCGGTGATCCATGTTTGCCACGTCGATGGCGAGGCACAGTTCTCCACCCAAGATTTGGAAATCATTCCACTCACACTACTGCCGCTAGACTCCCTGCGGCACCTCTGCGTCTGGCGTATTTGAGTCTTTGCGCCCAAGGTACGCGCACACATTTCTGCAACGAGCAGGTTTGTACTGCGCGACTCTTCTGTAATTGACGCCCATTTAGATTCCTTTATTTGCATTGATTGACATGACTACTCCTTCTGAACAAGCGTCTGCGCCTAGCTCAGGTGCAAAGAGCAAGAAACGAACCCTATCAGGCGAGAGCCGGCAATGGCTGTTGCGAGTGGGGCTGCAATGCCTCGCACTCCTGACAATGTTGATCTTGGGTATTGTGCTGATCGGAGTGGCCCAACGCATCGGTTGGTTACGTGCCTCAAGCGGTCCTGCTGATGAATCTTCAGCCAAGGCAACAGCGCCGACCGAATACACCTGCCCCATGCATCCGGAGATACGACAAGACGAACCCGGTAAATGTCCCATCTGTGGCATGAAACTCGTGACATCTAAAGAGACTCAATCTGCTAGGTCTCAGCCAGCCGATGCGACGACTCTGACTGAGGAGCGGTACATCTGCCCGATGATGTGTACCGAACCGTCGAGCGAGCCAGGTAAGTGCCCCGTCTGCGCGATGGACTTGGTAGAAGCGACCAGCGGTCCGGGAGGTGGCGAGCGGTCGATTTCGATCGATTCGCATGCGCGGCGAATCTTGGGTATCCGGACTGCCCAAGCTAAATCGGGAGAGGTCTACCGCAGGATCCGGACAGTCGGTGAGATTGACTTCAACGAGCAGCAGGTCGCAACGATTGCCGCTTACGTCGATGGTCGTCTTGAAGAACTATTTGCTGAGTACGTGGGTGTGAAAGTCGCCAAGGGGGACGACTTGGCCGTGCTTTACAGCCCACAACTCTATTCGGCACAAGCTGAGTTTCTGTCCAGCCGCGATACTCCTGCTTTGGATGCCTTGGGGAATGGATCGACAAGACTCAGTGAAGTTGCGCTCGACAATCTGAAAGAACTCGGCATGAGCGAAGCGCAGGTTGCCGAACTTCGCCGCAGTGGAGAGGCTCAAAAGCGATTGCGGATCGCCTCACCAATCGGGGGCACTGTCATTGCCAAGCACAAAATCGAGGGCGACTGCGTCAAGACGGGTGAGCCAATCTATCGCGTCGTCGACCTGTCAATTGTCTGGCTGATGCTCGAACTCTATCCCAGCGATGCAGCGGCTGTGAGGTTTGGTCAGCAAGTGGAAGCCGAAATTCAGTCGCTACCGGGAGAAGTTTATACCGGCCGCGTGGCGTTCATCGACCCGATAGTCAATGAAAAAACGCGAACAGTCGCTGTCCGCGTGGAAATGTCCAATTTCGACGGACGCCTCAAGCCAGGCGACTACGCGACTGCCACGATTCGCGTCCCGGCAGTGCCCAGAGAGCAGGTATACGATCCAGCTCTGGCAGGGAAATGGATCAGTCCAATGCATCCACAGATCATTCGCAGCGGACCGGGAAAGTGCCCCATTTGTGGCATAGACCTGATTCCGACTCGTGACTTGGGATACCTGGAAGGACCGGTAGTCGAGCAACATCTGATCAGCATCCCTAGAAGCGCGGTACTGATGGCTGGCGAGAATTCGGTGGTCTATGTGGAAGTCGAGCCGGGAATTTTTGAGATTCGCGAAGTGGTTGTAGGCGCGATGACAGACAGCTCGGCCGTTATTCTCGATGGCATCAATGCTGGTGAGACAGTCGCCACGGACGGCAATTTCTTGATCGACTCTCAAATGCAGCTGGGCGGAAAGCCCTCCCTGATGGACCCGGGGAGGGGAAAACGGGAATGAAGGAATGGGGGAATTTCTGGGGCAACATTTTCGCATTAGAAGGAGTGAGTGATGGGTTCAGGTTATCGCAAGCATACGGAACTTCCCGTGTACAAGTTGAGTTTCGACTTGGCGAAACAGATTTTCGACATTTCGCGTGGCTTTCGCAAAGAGGGGCGATACTCACTTACGGATCAGATCCTGCGTTCATCGCGTAGCGTGTGTGCAAACCTTGCCGAAGCTTGGCGCAAACGTCGTTATCGTGGTGCGTTTATCAGCAAGCTCAGCGATGCCGAGGCAGATGCGGCTGAGACGCAGGTCTGGCTTCAATTTGTTGTCCAATGCGGCTACGTCGACCGAGAACTAGTCGCAGAACTCTACGAACAATACGACGAAGCACTGGCCCAAATAGTATCTCTAATCCACAACACCGACAGTGGATTGTCAGAGCACCCCAATAACCGCGATCCACCTAACACTGTTAGTTCGCATCCATATCCCCCCATTCCTTCATTCCCAATTTCCCCAATTTCAAAACATGCTCACTAGTCTCATCAAATTTTGTGTTAAAGAAGCTCCGCTGGTTGTGCTGCTGACGATAGGGCTGGTCGTTTATGGCTGGTACAGCTACCGGACGGT
Source organism: Planctomycetaceae bacterium (assembly GCA_002713555.1). The sequence continues at coordinate 64,869 of PATG01000082.1, read as the reverse complement.
GCCGATCGATGCGATTCCCAATGTCGGCGAGAACCAGGTGATCGTACTGACGCCCTGGCCCGGGCGTTCGCCGAAGGACATCGAAGATCAAGTGACCTACCCGCTAAGCGTATCTTTACTTGCTGTGCCGGGAGCGGAAAGCGTGCGCGGTAAAAGCATGTTCGGTTATTCGTTCGTGCAAGTGACTTTCAAAGACAGCATTGATTTCTATTGGGCTCGCAGCCGTGTTTCCGAACAACTCGGTTCTGCAGCTGCTCAACTACCAGACAGAGTGACGCCACAGCTGGGGCCCGACGCGACCGGCTTGGGACAGATTCTTTACTACATTCTTGTACCGCCTCCAGCTGGCAGAAGCCTGGCCGAATTGCGATCACTGCAAGACTTTGTCGTGAAATTTGAGCTACAAGCCGTCGAAGGTGTCAGCGAGGTGGCGTCCATTGGCGGTTACGTCCGGCAATATCAAATTGAAGTCGATCCAGACAAGCTGAGGTTTCACAATCTGCCTCTTGATCGCCTGATGATGGCTGTCAGGGGTTCTAACTTGGATGTTGGCGCTAAGACCATTGAATCCTCCGGAATGGAGTTCATCGTTCGCGGCAAAGGATTCTTGGGCAGCGGCGGCGATGTAACCCAAGCAATTCGCGACATTGAAGAAACGGTGATCGAGCAGCGCGACGGCGTACCACTGCGAATTCAGGATGTTGCCCGCGTGCAGCTTGGCCCCGATTTCCGCCGTGGTGCGCTCGACTACAACGGTGGCGAAGCGGTCGGCGGCGTGGTGGTGATGCGCTATGGCGAAAACCCACGTGCGGTGATCGACCGCGTGAAGACCCGTATTGAACAAATCACGCCCTCGCTCGACGGCGTGACCATCAAGGCCATCTACGACCGCACGGGGCTCATTGACGAAACGGTGGAAACACTCACGACCGCTTTACGTGAAGAAATCATCATTACAGCGATCGTGATCTTGCTGTTTCTACTGCATATTCGTAGCAGCCTGATCGTCGCCGCGACACTGCCTGTAGCGGTGCTACTCTCTTTCGTCGCGATGAAGACCTTTGGCGTCGATGCCAACATTATGTCTTTGGCCGGGATTGCCATCGCTATTGGAACAATGGTCGATATGGGGATCATCGTATCGGAGAACATCTATCAGCATTTGGCGGAATGGGAAAAAGAGGGTTCTGCCGGCGGCCGCGAGCAACGCGCGCAAGTGATTGCAGGCGCGGCAACCGAAGTCGCGCCGGCTGTCGTTACTGCGGTAACGACAACCATCGTCAGTTTCTTGCCAGTCTTCTTCCTTACCGGGCGTGACTTTAAGTTGTTTAGCCCCTTGGCGTGGACCAAGACGTTCGCGATTTCCTCTGCACTGCTCGTCGCGATCACACTTGTGCCCGCCCTTTGCAGGTTGCTGCTGCGTAGTGCCCGCTGGCCAAAAGTTGTCAGCATCGCCTCGGCAATCATAGGATCGCTGCTCGCTGGGATGTTGGTCTACTTCTTTTGGGCAGATGCTATTGAGCACGCTTACTCGGTGCCGACATTCGCGTCGACTACGATTGCATTGTTGCTAGGGGCTGGTGCGGGTTGGCTGATAACGCGCGAGCGGGTAAAGCCTATCGAACAAGGATTTGTCAGCCGTTGGATTGTTCGCGGGTACGTGCCAACTTTACGTTTGTTCCTCTCCTACAAGGCTGCATTCTTGGTAATTCCGCTATTGATCATTGTCGTCGGGTTGGGTGGATGGATTGGTCTGCCAACGGTGCTTGCGCCGGCAGAAAAAGTCGTCAGTTGGTTGGGAGTCAAGCCGAACGAATTGCCCGGCTACGTTGACCTCAAGCACCGTTTCACTGGTTTGGAAAGCGACGATTGGATCGCGCTGGACGAAGGAAGCTGGTTCTATATGCCGACGCTCTACCCGGCGGCCAGTTTTACCCAGGCAATACAAGTTTTGCAGTCACAGGATGTGCTCATCAAGCAGATACCCGAGGTGGAGGACGTGCTCGGTAAAATTGGCCGTGTGGAATCGGCGCTCGACCCAGCGCCTGCTGCGATGGTTGAGACTTATGTGATGCTCAAACCGCGCAGCGAGTGGCGCGATGGAGTCACGTCGGGTGATGTGTGGGACCAGATCAACGCGGCAGCCACGTTGCCGGGCGTGACACCTGCGAGTCCACTGCAACCGATCGAAGGTCGCGTCGTGATGCTGCAAAGCGGTATCAAAGCGCCGATGGCGATCCGTATCTATGGTGACACCCTCAGTGACTTGGCCGATGCCGCGTTGTCGGTTGCTACCCACCTTAAAGAATCGCCCTACGTCAACGCCGGCACAGTCAATCCAGATATTGTGCTGGGCAAACCTTACGTCGAGTTTTCGGTCGATCGCGAAGCCGCCGCACGCTACGGCATGTCAGTTCAGATGGTCAACCAGGTCGTTGAAACGGCGCTAGGTGGTATGAACCTTATCAAAACCGTAGAAGGTCGAGAACGTTACCCCGTACGCCTCCGCTATCGTCGCGACTTGCGGGAACGGATTGATCAACTTGCCACGCTGCCGGTAGTCACCCACTCTGGAGCGGTCGTGCCGCTCGAGGAATTGGCCACACTAGAAACGACTTGGGGCCCAGGTGCAATCAATAGTGAGAACGCCAGGCTAGTTGCTCATGTGGCATTTGCCAGTAGCGGCCGCGTGGGCGACTTGGAATCGGTTGCTGCCATCGAGAAATCACTCCGCGAAGCGCAAGTGTTGCCTGAAAGCAATCCGAAGCATTTGAGCTTACCGGCAGGCTACTCTCTTGAAGCGGTCGGTAGTTTCACGAACCAAATCGAAGCCAACCGGCGTTTGCTGTGGCTGGTCCCATTGGTCGTGCTGATTAACTTGCTGATTATTTACCTCCAATTTCGACATTGGCCGATCACCCTGGCAGTGTTCGCTGGCATTCCAGTGGCGTTTGCTGGCGGGATGATCATGCTCGCTCTCTACGGAACGCAAATGAACACCGCCGTGTGGGTCGGTTTTATCGCGCTGTTTGGCATCGCCGTAGACGACGGCGTGGTGATCGCTACTTACCTGGACCAAGTCTTCACGCGACTCAAGCTAAAGAGCGTGGAAGACATTCGGTTCGCCACGATCGAAGCTGGCATGCGTCGCATCCGGCCTTGCTTGATGACCACCGCTACCACCGTACTGGCGCTAGTTCCCGTATTATTATCGACGGGCCGTGGTGCTGATGTGGCAAGAGCTATGGCGCTTCCTGTGTTTGGCGGAATGATCATCGAACTGGTAACGCTGTTCGTGGTGCCAGTCGTGTTTTGTGGCTACAAGGAGTTCAAGATGAAAATGGGGCTGGCTGATCGCCACTGGGAAGGCGTCGAATCAGCGGGCCAGGCAGCGGATTTTGCACCGGTGGTATAAGGATAAATCATCGGTGTATTTAGCTTTAAGCTAGAAAGGATTGGAAGATGAGAAAATCAATGACGTTTGTTATCGTCAGTACTTTGATGCTGAGTGCGTCGTCCGCTAATGCGCAATCTGAACAGGAGCCACGCATTCAGGGCGATGGGGTTCAGCACGCGCATGATTACACGGTCCGGCAGCAGGACGAGACTCCCAAAACATTACTTGTGGAAAAAGCACAAGCCGGTCACACGGGCCTTCATGGGGGAGAAGTTCAGCAAGTGGGCGACTTCATGGTCGAAACGCTCATTGAACCTGGCGGCCTGCACCTGTTCATCACCGATCGGAGCGGAAAGACTCTCGACTTGAGCGGTGCTCGTGGTCTCGCCACACTGCAATTTGAAGGAAAGACAAAGCGTTACCGCTACGATCTATTTCCCGACGTACAGGAGAATAAACGAACAGGATCGATGGCGGTGACAGTCGACTTGTCCCACATGGCAGGCCGTAACGTAAAAGTTTCCTGTCAACTGGTGGGCATCCAAGCATCGCAGCGACGACCATTGCAGTTCTCTGCCGCAGCGTTGGTGCCGATGACCGAGGCGCAAAAAGTGGCCGCCGCGATTGAGGTGCAGCGAGTGTGCCCAGTCAGCGGGCTAACGTTGGGTTCGATGGGTAGTCCAATTCCCATCACCGTTGGCAACCAAACGGTCTATGTTTGCTGCAAAGGTTGCATTAACGCGGTGAAGTCAAAACCAGAGAAGTATTTGGTGAGAGCGGCAACACTCAGTTTCTCGCCTGCCACAGAAGCGGATACTGACGCTATCAAGCGTCAAAAAGTTTGCCCGGTAACTGGCGAATCGCTCGGTTCCATGGGCATGCCTATCAAAGTGACTGGGCTGACACGAGACGTGTATTTATGTTGCGAGGGCTGCGTGAAGCCCCTCAAAAAGGACCCACAGAAATATCTGGTCCAACTTACTGGATATAAAAAAAAGCCCGATTTACGTATCGCTCCGCAGCGAACACTTAGCGACTTAGAGCGTAAGCTTGCGGTCTCTATTCTAATCGAGGGGATGCATTGTGGACATTGTGCTAAGCATGTGACGGATACCCTCCGAGCCGTGCAAGGAGTTGGAGAAGTCCGCGTCGATCTTGAGTCGAAGCAGGCGACTGTTTTGCCAAAAGACAGCAAGTCTCCACCATCAGTGAGCGCACTCTGGGATGGCGTGCTTGAATCGGGATACACGCCAGTGCAAGCTACCGCTCAGGGAAAGGTCTTTGATAGGCGACCATGAGGGCACGTGTGGTTGCACTTACTGACGGTAAATCCAGAATCGCTCTAAGGACTAAGTCTGAAAACTATGATGTGCCCCAACGACTCCTGACGTCCTTCAGACCATTAGAAGGTTGGAATTGCGAGGCGCGTTGATTGCGGGTGTGATGCCCTCCTCTGCTGCAAACGGCTTACCAGTCTACATTTTGTCTCTTGCGACTCATCTCTCTACTCATCCCTGATTCGGTGAGAGCTCACCAGATCAGGGAAATCGTACTTAGACCACTTTCTGCAAGGCTTCTAGCGCACAGAACTCTCCTAAGCCCTCACCAGGTTGGTGAAATCATCCTGCTCTCAACTAGGCAAATTCTATTGCCGCAAATCACTACCAAGAAACGACTTATGTGAATTTCTGCGCCGCTACAAGGTTTAGGCACACCAATCGCGTTACTCCCTTCCACCTCAACAAGATTCGCTCCGGAATGCTGTGAGGAATGGTTTCACAAAGAAGCCTGATTAGGAGTGGCATTGAGCCGCTTCTACAGCGCGAAGCGAAGACAAAACAGATGTCTGCACGTGCAGATGTCCATGTATTTCGTAGGGCAGGTTTATTACTGCAAATCTACAGGAGACAAGTGAATGAGTAACTCTCAATCTTACGATGCTTTGGAAGCCGATTATGGCAATGACACTTTTCGACGTACAGCTCCGATTAAATCGTCCAAGCAACGGAGACCAACGCACGGTCGAACTCGTGGGAAATCTCCCCAATCCGTTAACGGTATCCACCGTCGGCGTGTACGCAAAATGTCTTGGTAGTGCGTGCTTATAAGAACAGGGTAAATCGTGATTGCTAGGAGATTTATTCTCCAGGTCACTCTACCCAAACACGCTCAGAGAATCTGTGTAGGAAGCGAGTGTCGCTGATTACACACGGAACAAGCTGAAATTTATTGGCTGCCTTGCATTGACTGCTAAGGCAGATATTACGCGGGATGCTCAGTTGCGGCTCTGGTCTCAACAGGGATCCTGCTGCAACAACGTGTAAACACGTATGCACTCTGGGGTCATCTGGAGAGCTGCGAGCTGCATAGATCGCAACCAAAAGTTGCATTTATTACCAGGAGAAAATAATTGTGGCAATAACATCCCATCATCACATGAAGCATACACAAACGGCCTCCGGCGCAAGTCGGATGAAACAGCTCCAATCTGCACCACCGGGCTTATTGCGTTGCTTGATTGCCTCCTGGTCCGAGCAACGCATTAGCCTGCTACGTGCTGCAGCCAAGGTTGAAGCCTGGGATGCGCTTGCCTTCTCGGAGTCAACCCAGTTTTTACGTAATGTGTTCCAGCAAAAGTTTCCACTAACGCTCGTGGACTTGCCTCCAGCATCCAACCCAAATTATTCCAGCCTTCGTTTTGCTGCAGAACGAACAAAAGAAGTCAGTGAATCCTTGTTGGTTATATCGACAGCTGACGGTAATTCCAGCGATGAGGTTTGGGCACGACAACTTGGAGCGTGGAGTTATTTACCGGAACTCAGTCAGCAAAATGGCTGGGAATTGGTCTTTCGCGAAGCACGCGAGGCGATGGCTCGCCAAGCAAGCACCTATCTGGAAAGCAACTCTCAAGTGCCTCAAAAAAGCAACTCGCCGGCGACAAAAAAAAGTGACTCGCAGGCGCACCAAAGTCGCAGCACATAAGCAGATCTTTGAAGTTCTTATTTGTCCAAGAAAAAAGTTGGCGCAGCAGATTCCTTCAACGGGCAACTGCAATACATGAATGAAGTATTCGGGTGACAACATTTATTTTTTAACAAAACCGGGAAAAAGCAATGGACAAAAAATTAAATGGGAACGCCATCGATTGCGAAACTGAATTCGGAACAACTGGATCGTCCCGGCCTATTCGCAAGAGTCTTGGCAAGCGTGCCAGCACACACTTGTCCAGAAAGACTCGCCGCAAAAAGTCCATTGCAAGTCGCAAGGAAAGTACCAAGGGAGGCATCCATCAACGAGGGAACAAACGGATTAATTGGTAGTGAAATTGAGGCTACCTCATAAAGAAAAAATGGACCCGAGGAGCAATGACCCAAGGTCTGCTATCGCCAGTTAGCGCACGTTCGCTGACACCAAAAGACAATTGTGGGCAAATGGCCTGCACGAGCTCAAGTTGATTGTAATACCTGAACAAACATTATCGTTTTAGAAAGTAGAGCTTGAAATGCTTAATTTTGCCTCGAAAACTTCAGCCGCATTCCAAGCGACTTGTTTTCTTGTCGCGTACAGCGTCCTACCACTCACTTCAATACAAGCGGGAGAACTCACGGCCTATCGTGAGTTGATTCCCAATTCAAACGACTTCTTTGAATTGATTGATTTGCTACCTGGTGGGGAGTATCCAGGAATTATTGTAGGAGACAAGATCTTCAGTGGATTCATGTACCAGTTTACCGGAGATATGCCTACTTCTGATCTGATCAACATTACTGGAATCCAAGTTGATGGTCATTATGGCATAAGAATTCAAGGCGGATTTAAGGATCTTTTTGATCCTGGCAACCAATCGTCCGATGCACTCCTCAATTTTGATGTTCGAGTCATGGATCCCCAACGGTATCTCATTTCAGATGTACATCTCAGCGGAAACCCTTCCTTATCGCAACCACCTGAAAACGTCCTGAATGCTTTTGCTGAAGTTGTGGAAACGGTTTCTGGTTCCTTTGGCTCACTCGAACTTCGTACCCAAAGTGACCTGAATGGCCCTTCCGTTCCTGCCTGGATAGACCCTTTGCCTTGGCCTGTCGAAACGCTTCACGTGTCCAAAGACATTCAGCTTTTTTCTATTATCGAAAACGACATCGCGACACGAGCTACTATTTCACAGATCGATCAAACCTTTTCACAAATTCCTGTTGAAGTCCCTGAGCCTATGGGGATTTTACTGTCAGGATTTGCTGCTTTGGTTACTTTGAGTAGCCGTAGATGCTTTCGAAAATAGATTCGGTTGATTGCCTGGCAAACTGTTCGAGTTGTCAAATGCCGTGGAAAAACTCTTCGAAAAATAGCTATTTCGATAGTTCTTTTTTTATGAGAGTTTCTACTGCGGCACCAATATCCGCTTCACGCATTAATGATTCGCCCACTAAGATTGCATCCACTCCCTCTGCTTCCAAGCGATCTACATCCTCGCGATTTTTAATACCACTCTCACTAACCAGCACACAGTTGTCTGGTATTTCTTTTTTCAACTGAAGTGTATGTTCAAGATCCACTTCAAAGGTATGCAGGTTGCGATTGTTCACACCAATAAGGGTTGCTCCCGCTTCAAGGACTCGAGAGAGATTTTTGGGGTCGTAGAGTTCTACCAGTGGAGTCAAACCCAGCTGAATCGCTTCGTTATGCAATTTACGCAAGTTGCAGTCATCGAGACATTCGGCAATAAGAAGCACGGCATCCGCCCCTGCTGCACGAGCCTCTAAGAGCTGATAGCTGTCGATGATGAAGTCCTTGCGTATCAGCGGAATTTCCACAGCTGCCCTTATCTGGCGCAGATAGTCCAGGCTCCCTTGAAAAAATGCCTCATCCGTGAGCACACTAATACAAGCAGCGCCGTGGAGAGCATAAGTCTTTGCAATTTGGACAGGGTCAAAATCTGCTCGGATCAACCCTGCCGAGGGGCTTGCTTTCTTCACTTCGGCAATTAGCTGAATCCCTTCACGCATTACCAATGCCTGGAAAAAATCTTTCGGCGGACAGGCTTCTGCGAGTTGCTCACGGAGTTCCGTTTCCGGAATACGAAGACGTGCAGCAGAGATTTCTTGTTGCTTGTGGGCAACAATTTTTTCCAAAATAGTGTCAGGCATGGGCCTATTTATAGGCGTTCGCGGATGGTGACCCAACCCCTACCCTGGACTGGGATACTTGTTCAATGTAGCAGAAATGGCACAATGAAGGATCATCGAATTGGTTTCAAATACTTTTACGACCTCAGGAGTGGGTGCCGGCGGAAGAAACGAGCGATGATATTCATGGGAAGCCTGTTATCGGCAGCCCCTGTCGCGGGACTTATCGTGAATCTGCTGCATGCAATTTGTTTTTTAACTGGATTGAATAAGAATCCTTCTTTTGTAGCAAAATCTGCAAATACCCACACGATCTGATTCCGAGAATATTTCTCTCGCTGAACTTGAGCAGCACAATGCGATCTTATTGCGTTTGGCCCTTGCTCAACAGCGTCCTGACTTGAGTTTCAGCAGATCCCCAACTTTTTGATATCGTCATTTCTGATATGACGATGCCCCGCACGAGTGGGATTGAGCTACTGCGACTTGTACGCGAGCAAAGACCTGATATTCCCGTAGTATTGATGACTGGATTTGCAGGCCTTCTCAATGAAGGCGAGCTTCTTCGAGTCGGCATTGAACATTTCATTGTCAAGCCCGTAAGCTCTCATGAATTGGACCGTCTCATACTCCAATGATTAGACCCTTTGATATCATCACAACAACCCCAAAGCACGGACAGCCATTCAAGCAGCTTACTCAGTAAAACCATTTTGGTCATCGACGATGATGAAATGATACGCGAGGCAATGATTGGCTTACTGCGCAGCTTGGGTTATACCTCACTGGCCGTGGCTACCACCGAAGAATCAATCCCCATTTTAACAAGCCAACCCATAGCAGCTGTTCTTGTTGATCACTTACCGGTAGGACAAGATGGTTTTGCAGCAGCCAAAGAATTACGACAACAAGCTGAAAAATATGATCCAGAAGCTCAACTTCAAATAATTGGCATGACTGGATCAATGGCCATCGAGGATAAAAAGGCTTACGATCTGGACGGCCATCTAATCAAACCATTCTCTGCCGATCAGCTTCGAGAAGTACTCGAAAAGAAAAATCCGGCAACTCGGGATAAGCCTTAAACGTTGTAAACGTCTGCCCGATAGCCAGCAAGATTGCTGCGAAACCAGTCAATCGTTTCGAGCAATCCCTCTTCTAAACTCACCACGGGATGCCAACCAATCAGATTAGCTGCCAACGTATTGTCCGCCAACAATCGCTCAACTTCACTTTTAGCAGGTCGGACTCTGCGCGTATCGCATTCAATATTCATCTCGCAGCCAACAAGTTGGGCAATGGTTGTCGCTAAATCTCCAATGCTGATTTCTTCGCCCGAACCTATATTAATCGTTTGCCCTATTGCATTGTCCGATTCGGCCGCCAGCATGAAACCCTGAGCTGTATTGGCAACAAAATTTAAATCGCGTGTTGGTGTCAAACTACCCAAACGTACCGTATCGCCCTGAAGGCATTGTGTGATGATTGTGGGTAACACGGCTCTTGCAGATTGACGTGGACCAAATGTATTGAATGGCCGCACAGTCACCACAGGCAAATCAAACGAACAATGGTACGATTCAACAAGTTTATCGGCGCCTATCTTACTGGCGGAATAAGGAGACTGACCTTGCAGTGGATGCGATTCCGAAATGGGTACCTGGAGTGCTGTCCCATAGACCTCACTTGTAGAGGTATGGATGATCCGCTGTGTTTCAAGCCGTTTGGCTGCTTCGAGCACGTTGAGCGTGCCTACCACATTTGTCTGCACGTACGACGCAGGAGCAATGTATGAGTAAGGAATTGCGATAAGTGCTGCCAGATGGAAGACCACTTCCCGGTCGGTCATAAGATGCATAACACAACCTGCATCGGTAATATCGCCAGCAATAATTTCCATCTCATCTTGAAGCGGCGACTCGTCCAACCAACCTTGCCGCCCTGCAGAGTTGTAATGCACCAGAGCGCGCACATCCGCCCCTGCTTCAGTAAGTTTTTCGGTCAAGTGGCTGCCGATGAACCCACCGGCACCTGTAACCAGTACTTTTTTTCCATTCCAACTCATGCGGCCCACCTGCGCAAACTAATGTCTTGCTGCGCTTTTTGAAAGTCATCGTGTTTACCAATATCTAACCAATACTCCATGATCGGAAAACCGACCACCGTTTCATTGTTTTCAAGTAGCGTTTCAATCAGCTCGGTCATATCGTAACGTTTTCCCAGCGGAATATGCCTGCGCACAGAGGGTTCCAGCAAATAGATCCCTGCGTTGACTAAAAAGTTCAACTGCGGTTTTTCTTTCAGTCCAAGCACCTGTCCATCCGAAGCTTCGACCACTCCGTAAGGGACTTTAATATCATATTGCCTTACCGCCACGGTCATGGAGGCATCATGCTGCTGATGATATTTCAACAAGGATCTATAGTCGACGTTAGTCAGTATGTCACCATTCATCACCAGCAATGGCTCATCCATCTCATCCATCAGACGAATCGCACCTGCCGTGCCTAGTGGTTGATCTTCAGCAACATAATTGAGTTCCACACCATATCGACTACCACTACCAAAATAACGCGTGATCTTTTCAGGCATGTAGTGGGTCGTTACGTTGATCCGCTTGATACCCGCTCGTTCCATACCTTCGATTGTGCGCTCCATCAACGGCTTCCCACCAACTGGTAGCATCGGCTTGGGTGTATCGTCCGTCAAGGGCCTTAAGCGTGTCCCAAAGCCACCTGCCATGATGACGGCCTGCATAGGCATTTGTGGCACAAACTCTTCACAGGAAGCAAGTTCCACTACCCGCCCTTCCTTGTCCAAGAGAGGCAAGTGACGCACCTGCGCGTCCAGCATAATCTCCAGTTGTTCTTCGTGCGATGTGTCTTGTGAAGCCGTGTAGGAGGAGCCACTCGAAGGGCAGGGCAGGGCATCGACACCCGACTCCAGTGAAACTCCTGTCAGAATAACCCGACGCAGGTCACCATCAGTAATGGTACGAATAAACCTTTGCTGCTCATCCACCAAAAGAGCTATGCCTAATCCTGCCAGATCAATGCATTCCATAACTTCACGCAAGGACATCTGGGCATTCACCTGAAGTTGTTCAATATCTTGGGTCATGCTACCTCCTTGTGCACGATTGGTTTGGCAGGGACTCCTACCACGACGCTATGTGCTGGTACATTGTTTAAGACGACCGCACCCGCACCGACAACTACTTGTTTACCAATTGTTATGTTCTCTTTCACAATAGATCCCAGACCAATATGCGTCCCTTCTCCAACCCGGACGCCACCTGCCAGGCATGCTCGTGGAGCAATGTGGGCATGTGCTTCTATAAAGCAGTCGTGTTCAATAATTGCTGACGTATTAACAATCGAATTTTCTTGAAGTGTTACCCCCGTATTTATCACACACTGTGCTAATGCCTGAACCCCCTCACCCACCTTAATCCTGGGTGAAATGATCGCACTTGGATGCTGCACAGATGCTGGGGTCAGCCCGTGTTGTAAAGCGATTTCGTAAAGCTTAAGGCGCAAAGCAGCCTGTTTTGCACCACCTATGGCAATGACAAAATGCGTTGCCCCTTGTGAGCCGACTTTTGGAAGAAAATCGTCACCCCCTATAACAGGAATACCATGAATATCGATTCCCCATAAATCACGATTGTTGTCGAGTATCCCACACACCTCAGCTGTCTTGTCTGCGCTCAACGTGTCTATCAAAACACGAGCATGTCCACCTGCACCAATGAGGACTATTTTTTTCATGGCTGTTTTTAGAGCTCGTTGTTTCAAGCAGCTTGGGAAGGTACGAAGGACTCTGGGAGAACATCAACAAACTGTTTAACCATCAGACGTTCATTCAGTGCTACGCTCTTTAATCGTGCTACGATTTTCTCTGCGGCGGACCCATCGCCGTAAATATTGACGACTTGTTTGACATGTTGACAAAACTCTTCTGAAATGGCCCGTTGAATGGCTCCCTCAATTGCCAATCTGTTGCAATCACAGTTGATAACATTATTCGACTGGGCCCTGCCTCCCTGACGCAGCCCTATATTGACTACGGGCAAATGAAATGAAGCGGCTTCAATAATACCGCTGGAGGAATTACCAACCATGGCTGACGATTCGTTCATCAAACTAAAGAAGGCCTGCGTGCCAAGATTATCAACCAGCTGAACATTGGACCGTGTGGCAGAGAATTGTTCGAAAATACGCACGATGCTCTGGTTGCCAACATCGGCATTGGGCCGGGTTACGACAATCGGACCCTTGTAGAAATCAAGAGCCGCCACCAGTTCCTGAGCTTGTTGTTCGGTCTTTTCAAACTGGAGTGTCACGGGATGGTAACAAACCAAAAGCGGCTTCTCAGGCAATCGGATTCCGATACGGTTGGCCAACTCCTCGTTGCTCAATAATGAATGGATTGCCAGATTATCGAGAGCCGGAGCACCGCTTACTGTAATACGCCACGGTTCCTCTCCCAGTTGCATGATCCTCTGAGCATTTTCAACCGTAGAAGGAAAATGCAAATGGCTGTATTTTGTGATCGCGTGTCGCAAGCAGTCGTCGATGGCACCCTGGCTCACCTCTCCACCATGTATATGAGCCATTGGTATTTTAAACGGAATGGCTGCCACGGCAGCTGCATGCATTTCGAAACGGTCACCCAGTAAAAGCAACATGTCAGGCCGAATCCGATTATAAAGATCAGCAAAACCGAGAGTGCCTAAACCCATGGACTTTGCTACCCCGACAGGTGTGTCGTCGGAGAGCAACATGTCTAGTTGATCATGCACCTCAAAACCGTCTGCTTCGATCGTTTCCAGAGTGGAACCGTGCTCTAGTAGCAAATGGGCCCCACCGGCGATGAGATGCAACTTAAGTTGCGAATCTCGTTCGATCGCTTGCAGAACAGGCCGATAAATGCCCCAATCTGAGCGTCCAACAGTTACGGCACAAAGAGTTCTCACGCAACATCTCTCCATTGAAGAAGATGACCGGCAGGCAAATCCTCAGTGGTTCGACGATTCAGAAGGTGAGGTTTCATGGCTGGCGGTAAGCCAGTACCTGGACGCATAATTGCGATCAGATTCTCTGTCAGCGTCGTTCCAGCAGGTGTGGGTGATGCCAATACCAAACTTTTTCGTGCAACTTCAGCCGTATTGAATTCACATGCAGCCGGTTTTTTTCTACCATCGCCTAGAGCCTCTTCCACTGTACGAATTCCCTGAATTAGTTGCTGCAACGCATCAGGTTCCAGAGAGGCTCGATGGTCTGGACCGGGAAGCGTACTATCGAGCGTAAAGTGTTTTTCTAAAATACAAGCACCCAACGCTACCGACCCCATGGCCACCTCTATCCCTAGTGTGTGGTCGGAATAGCCTACAGGCCTGCCAAATGCAGACTGCAATGTATGCATTGCACGCAGGTTCACATCCTTAGCATCGGCAGGGTAATTGCTGACACAATGCAGTAAAGCCAGATTGTTATTACCTGCGTCTTGTATCGCCTGAACGGCTTCTTCAACTTCCCCCAAACGGCTCATCCCAGTTGACATAATGAGAGGTCGTCCCAGTCGAGCCATATGGTCCAGCAATGGTAAATTGGTAATTTCGCCGGATGCTATTTTAAAAGCGGCAACCTGCAGATCGTCGAGACTATCCGCACTCTTAATATCGAATGGTGTCGAAAGAAAAAGAACCTCTCTCTTGCGACAGTGTTCCACGAGCGCTTCATGATCTTCAACCGAAAGTTCAAGCTGTGTAAGCATTTCGAGCTGCGACAGTTCTTGCCCCATGTTCTGTCGCTGGTAATCGGCTTGCGCTGCTTCTGAGGTCACTAATCGGCTTGCGGAAAAAGTCTGAAACTTTACCGCATCAGCACCTGCTTCAGCAGCACAGTCTACTAATTCTAGAGCACGCTCCAAGCTGCCATTGTGATTCACTCCCGCTTCAGCAATGACAAAGCAGGGATGTCTTGCGCCCACAGGGCGTCCGGCAATTTCAATATCCGCTGGGTAGGATACCGATTGATGCATGATGATTACCTTCCGTGGCTTGTCGCTCATGCGACTATGGCTAGTTTTTCACCTGACAGCGTCATGCTGCAGGTCGATACTTGCGAATGCTTGATTGTTGATGGTCCAAGATAAATTCTGCAAGCATGAAATCAAATTCCGTATCGATATCAATAGCACGCTCCTGGGGCACCAAAACCACACGTGCACGGCTGTCAAAAATTGAATCATATTTTAAGAGGGGGTCTCGTCGTATTGCATAAGCGACTGCTCTCAGGTCATAAACATCTGGGGCATCTTGCCTGTGCTGTATTTTGGCAGACGGCTTGATGGCCAAATGAGCATATCCTTGTTTGTCTCGTGTAATCATGTTGAAGTAAGGGTTGCTGCCCGTTTCGGTTACTGTGAGCACCATATCTGCATCCGATTGCAACAATTCTTCAACACATTGATCAACATCCTCGGGTAAGCGAAGTGGACAGGTAGGCGGAATGCTCACCAATACATCGATACGCTCTCCCTCAAGAGCTTCCATTTCCTGCAGAGCATGCTGCCAGGCCGATCGCTCGGGAGCCTTATCAGTGGCAAGTTCTTGGGGACGCATAAAGGGCACATCTGCACCATATTCCATGGCGACCTGAGCGATCTTTGGACAATCTGTTGAAACGACAACACGATCAAGCCTTTGGCTGGCAAGTGCGGATTCAATTGCATGAGCAATCAAAGGCTTGCCGCCAAGAAGGCGCAAGTTCTTGCCGGGAACTCCTTTCGAGCCACCGCGAGCAAAGATAAAACCAAGGATCTTTTCCATAGCAGCACTTCTGAGCGGGTACGCAAATTTAAAGGGTTCGTTTTGTAACCAAACCACGCAGTAGCGGCAATATCAACTTGACAAGATTGACTAGTCCCACTATTTTCCCGCCCGCTTGATCCTCCTTAGTCGATGGTTGCATAACACTTTTTCTGAGTGCTTGCACGAGCCCATGCATGGGAGATTTAGCAACATAGCGTAATTCCCATCATTTGTGCTAATGCTTATTGTCACCTGGTACTCAACCTCAACAGCAGTGCTAGCAATCCTGTTTGGAGAACAACTATCAGTACAGTGCGTGTCATTTCTCGGCTGGATATCAAAGGTCCTAATCTGGTGAAAGGAATTCACTTGGAAGGACTCCGCGTGTTGGGTACTCCAGAAGATTTTGCCCGCTACTATTACGAAGCTGGAGCTGACGAGCTTATTTACCAAGACGTCGTTGCCAGTCTTTACGAGCGAAACAGTCTCCATGAGTTCATCTCGCGCACAGCGCAAGAACTCTTTGTACCTCTTACTGTCGGTGGGGGACTGCGTACTCTGGATGATATCTCAGCAGCTTTGGCTGTGGGGGCCGATAAGGTTTCGATCAACACGGCCGCCTTACAGAATCCACAGCTTATTGAACAAGCCGCTTTGCAGTTTGGCTCCTCGACCATCGTTATTGCCATCGAAGCGATCCGGCAGTCGGACGGCACCTACCTGGCATATACCGACAATGGTCGTGAGCATACGGGAATAAATGCCATGGAATGGGCCAGGCAGGTCGAAAAACTGGGGGCGGGTGAGATACTTGCAACATCGGTTGACCGCGAAGGAACAGGCGAAGGCTTTGACTTGGAGTTGACTCGTACAATTGCTCAAGAGGTTTCTATCCCAGTAATCGCCCATGGCGGAGCCGGAAAAGTCGAGCATGTCTCTGAGGTGATTCGCACCGCCAATGTAGATGCAATTAGCATAGCGAGCATCTTGCACTATGAGGCCCTCACAAACGTAGTATCAGCAAATGTGGGCAGCCAAGAAGGAAATACCGAATTCTTAAAGACCGGTAGAACCAGTATGAAATTTACACCTGCCAGCATACGAAAAGTCAAAGAGCACCTGACAAGCCAATCCATTGCTTGTCGGATCGAGGATGGCCTATGACTGTTGCACCACGAGTCCAGATTATTGACTACCGACTGGGCAACCTGTTCAGTATTCAGCAGGCCTGCCAACAAGTTGGCATAGAGGCCTTTGTCTCGGATTCTCCTGAGACACTGGCTTCAGTGGATGGTCTGATCCTGCCAGGCGTAGGGGCCTTTGGCAACGCCATGAAGAGCCTTCAGGAACTGAAACTTATTGATCCGCTGCGCGCTGTCGTGGCTCAAGGAAAACCCCTTATGGGTATTTGCCTGGGCATGCAACTACTGTTCGACCAAAGTGAAGAGTTTGGAGAGCATGAGGGACTAGGGCTGCTAGCAGGAAAAATCAAACGCATTCCGGAGCAAGTGCTAGCAGAACGCAAATTGCGAGTGCCTAATGTAGGCTGGAACAAAATCGAGTTCAACGAGCGTGATGGTTGCACAGAGATACGTACTGGAATTCCCGACAATTCGTACATGTATTTTGTCCATTCCTACTTCGTTGAACCGGCAAATCTAGAAGATACGCTTACGACTACCCAGTATGGCAAAATCCGCTATTGCTCCAGTGTCTTGCGGAATACTATTCTTGGCGTGCAGTTTCACCCTGAAAAAAGTGCCAAACTTGGTATTCAATTCTACAAGAATTGGGCACTCAGTTTGTGAGCAACGATTGCTTGTGAGCAACGATTGCTCAGCGCTCCTTCCGAATGGATTCAAAGAAGGGATCACCTGATGTCGAGTTCTCGAGAAGCCTACTATGGCTTACCTGAAAACGTTGCGTTCTGCCAGCGATGTGTCATGTCCAACCAACGCCCAGCATCGACGGCAGAATTTCGCCATACGATCGACTCTAAAAAAACGACTCTCGCTTTTGACAAGGAAGGCATCTGCGATGCTTGTCGGGTTGCCGAGCAAAAAGAAAAGTTGATCAACTGGCAGGAGCGCGAGAAAGAACTCCTACAACTCCTCGACAAGTACCGTAGCAACGATGGCAGCTACGACTGCCTGGTACCAGGAAGTGGAGGCAAAGATAGTGCCTACCAATCTCATGTATTGAAATACAAATATGGCATGAATCCACTTACGGTGACCTGGCCGCCCATTTTGTACACCGATTATGGTCGCCAAAATTTCAATTGCTGGTTGGATGAAGGTGGCTTTGACAACATTTCGTTTACGCGAAATGGACGAGTCATGAAATTGCTCACGCGTCTATCCATCGAGAACCTGTTCCACCCCTTCCAGACATTTATCCTGGGGCAAAAAAACCTGGGCCCTAAACTGGCAGCCAAACTTAACATCCCGCTTGTTTTCTACGGTGAAAACGAAGCGGAGTATGGCAATCCTATTGCCGACACGGCAACCAGCTTACGAGATCGTTCCTACCATACTTTCAGCAATCTGGATGAAATGTACCTGGGAGGAGTTTCACTCAGCGAACTTATTGAAAAGTACGATGTCAAGCTTGGCGATCTGATGAGCTTTCTACCTGCCCAAGCCGAAGAGTTGGCACGTACGGATGTGCAAGTGCATTATCTAGGCTACTACCTCAAATGGACCCCTCAAGAAGTTTACTATTACGCCGTCGAGAATACCGGTTTCAAAGCACGACCCTTCCGTACGCAGGGCACCTACAGCAAGTACAACAGCATCGACGACAAGATCGATGATTTGCACTACTACACAACACATACCAAATTTGGAATTGGACGGGCCACCTACGATGCTTCCCAAGAGATTCGCAATGGCCACATCACTCGCGAAGAGGGGATCGCACTTGTAAATCGCTTCGACGGAGAATTCCCCGACAGATATTTTGACGAGGTCATGGAATACATTGGCATGACTCCTGAGAGATTTCACGAATTGACAGAAAAATTCCGCTCACCTCATCTCTGGGGAACTGACGCCGCTGGCAATCCACGTTTACGTCACACGGTAGCTGGCAATGGCATCGACGATGAGCAGGCAAAACCACAGGCAGCCTGATTGGGTTGTTTTTTCAAGAAGCCAATATCTGATTTCAAAGCATACGGTTCAAGACAAACAGATCCAAACTATCTGCCTGGTTCCGTTCCAGTTATTTTCAGGTTACTTTTCATGTCGAGCGTGATCTTCCATCTTCCTCCTCCTATGCAAAAGCGCGCATTCCATCTCATGCTCGCACATGCAAAGCAAGTTCATGAGGAAGGAGAACCCGTCATTCTGACGCATTGCAATTTGCAAGCAGGGACCTGCTCGAGCAACCTGACCGGAAGCCGTTTGATTTGTGCTGCATGTCGACATAGCACACGTAAAACGGCGGAAGATGTTGGATTAGAATTAGTCCCTCTGGACATGCCTGAAGAAAATGCAACCAGCAATCATTTGTCTCGCAACGAGAACGCTGAACTTATTGAAGGCGTGAATAGCTGTTTGATCACTTTACTTCGCGTGCTTAAATACGATTTGAATCGCCTGCCCCTGCTAAGAGCTATCAAACGTCGCAACTTTCGCACGGCATCTGCGCTGCTCAAATCCATGAACGTGCTGCTCAGCAAGCGGAAAGTCCATCGTATTGAAGTTCTTAATGGTCGGTATGCATGCATGAAAATAGGCTTGATTGCAGCCAGAAAATTTGGCCTGCCTTTCAATACGCTCGATTTTAGTTGCGTCGGAAAACCCATGGTCTTCCGAGGCCACACGCCTCACAATCGATCGGCAATCCAAGAACGAATCCGACGCAATCCTACCGATGTTGAAGTTGCACAAGAATACTACAGCGCCCGCAAGGACCGACGACTCAATCCGTTTGCTCGCAAGCATCAATATTTTGAATTGCCCTCTGCTCCACCAGACACACAAAAAAAGATCGCCTTTTTCCTCAGCAGTCAGGACGAGTGCGAATCCTTGGGACCCGAGTGGAGATCTCCATTTCGCAACACGGCTGAGGTTGTTGAGCAAGCATGCAAGGCATATCCGGAATACTACTTTTGTGTTCGATTCCATCCCAATCAGTCTAAGATTCTGAGCGACATTACCAGCGACTACCACCACCTGCAGAATCTTTCGAATCTGCGCATTTATTATCCAACCGACGAGATCAACACCTACAGTCTGGTTGATTGGAGTGATGTCGTGGTAACTTTTGCTTCGACTGTGGCCATCGAAGCCTGCTGGTCTGGCAAAGCGGTTGTGCAATTAGGACCTTCATTCTTCGACCAATTGGATATCTCCTACACGCCAGGCAGCCTCGAGGAATTTATCACATTACTTGGCACCAACACGAAGCCCTGGCCCAATGATGCCGCCGTGCAATTCGCCAACTACGACATGAACGACTTTGATGAACTGCGCTATTTGGACTACTCCGCAGGCGAAGAAAAACCTGTCGGTTTCCATCGCAAAGGATCTGCGCTGGCAACGCCAGCCAAAAAGGCAAATAACCTGGCTAACAAAATTCTTCAAAAAATAATCGGAAGTCAGCTAGCTCGTTCACGCGATGCTGCTTGATTGGGGAACTTATGACTTTAGCACCTATCGTTATTACTGGTTGTCCACGATCCGGCACACAAATGATGGCACGTGTGTTTGGCAATCTCAGCGAGAATTTTTGTTTGATCACCGAACACAGCAACAAAAAAGTTGATGTTCCCGAAGAAAACCTAGACGTAGAAGATCACCAACTGTGGTGGGACCACTTTGAGTATACGAAATGGAACGAGGTTGAAAAATGTCCCCGCATTGACATTCCCATCCCCAACGAAGTCGGAATACGTAAAATTCGCGACTCCTATCTCCAGTTGGCCCAAGGTCGCCGGATCGTCATCAAGAATCCATCCCATATTCTTTATCCCCAAATAATACGGCAAGTTTTTCCCAATGCAAAATTTGTCTTCTGCATTCGTAACCCGTGGCATACGTTGCAATCAATGATCAAGCATGGACATCCTCGTTTGCTGCTACTCTCTCCACGAGCAGCAAACGAACAAAAAAGCTTGCTACTGCGAGCGGCAATTGGTTGGAGCGATGCTTTTACCAGCTATCACAAAGAACGTGATAAAGATTGGGTTGTAGCCCAATACGAGAACATCACCGATTCACCACAGACAGCAATTGCCGGCTTATGCAAAAACCTGGAAATCCATCCTCAGGACGATCTTAATATCGATCAAGCGGCTGCGATCCCACAAACGTCTCGCAGCAATTTTTACTACATAAAAAATGCGTTTCAAGATTCTCCCGATCAAAATCAAATTACCGAAGAGATTCGCGCCGGTTGTAGCAAGTTTGATTACCCGCTGACTCCAGAGGGACTCCAAGGGACGTGCGTCACCTATGCGTTCGAGGAGTTTGCTACCAAATTGAGAAAAAAAACCGCTCTTAAAACCTGGCGACGCTCTGCGTGATGCTTGCTACCAGTCAATTTATCGTAATTCACCCAGAAGTTTTGCTGTTCCCATGATTGAATAAAGCTTACGAGCCAGCCCAACAAATAAACTTGACTGACTCCCCTGGTCTCCCTAGCCTTTCACCCGAAATAGTTTTGGATCACCTGATTAGAAAGTTGTCCGCATGAACCATAAAATTCGCTGCTTGCCGATTCTTGCCGGTCCGCTTCGCGGAAGCTATTGGGCACCAGCCGCAGGTGGCAAAATTGCTCGCATTTTCCTGGGAACTTACGAACGCGAACAAACAGAACTCTTAAAACAAAGCTTGGGGCCAAACTCGGTCTTGCTGGATGTAGGCGCCAACAATGGATACTACTCATTGCTGGCGTCTCGATTGTCCGGGGGTACCGCCCGCGTATTCGCTTTTGAACCCAGTACTGCATGTCTGAAATTCTTAAAACATCACCTACGCGTGAATCGCTTACAACAAGTCACTCTCCTAGAGGCCGCAGCAGGCCGCGTTGCAGGCACGGCCTGGTTTGAAGATGGTAGCGGAACCGGAACTGGGCACCTGGCAGATCAAGGCACGCATGAAGTCCGCGTTGTCACACTTGATGCGACGGTTGCAGAACACAATATTGTCCCCACCCATGTCAAAATAGACGTTGAGGGCGCTGAATTGGACGTTTTACACGGAGCCGTCAACATACTGCAAACCTATCAGCCGGAGATCTATTTATCGACACACGGGGCCAGGATCCACGCTGAATGCTGCCAGTTTTTGCGCGAACTGGGCTATCTCCTCCAACCCATCCGAGGAGATCAACTCGAAGCAACCCCTGAAATATATTGCACACCCTCCTCCTCAATACGGCAACAAGCGGCTTAACACAATGACGACTGGGCCGAACCCACCCAACATGGCTCCCCCTTGCGAGCCCCCGTCTCAACAAAAAGTGATTGTTCATACGGCCTATCCACTTTGGCGAAAACAAGCACTCTTGACGATGGCCCGTGCCAAGGAATTGCAGGACCAAGGCAACGAAGTCACACTGACATACTGCAATAGTAAAGCGGGAACCTGTGCAGCCAACTATGCTGGTAGTCCGATTGCTTGCTGGATATGTCGAAATCGGGTGAAATCGACTGCCGCTGCGTTGGGGATTCAGGCAATCCCACTAGAAACGGGTACCGAAGCTGGCCCTTCAAATTTGGCGCCCTCTATGAGCGAGAAAAAAAAATTGGCCGAGGGTGTTCAGAGTGGCATCACCTCCACCTTCCGCACTTTTATCCGGGACTCCAATGCCAGCCGAGTGATCTCGCGAATAAAACGTCGGTACTTTTGCACCTCTTCACGTTTACTGCAGTCCCTCAAGAATCTAGCTCTTAAAAAGAAACCTGATCGAATCGAAGTCTTCAATGGTCGTCACGCATGCTCGCGTTTGGCTTTAATAACCGCAGAAAGTCTGCAGATACCTTTCAATACACTGGAAGGAACAACTCGTCAGAAACCCATTATTTTTCGAGGTCACACGCCACACGATAGAATTGCCATCCAAAAACGGATGATGCAGCATGCAGCCGATCCGCAGGTAGCTGACTCCTATTATCGCCAAAGGCGCCAGCCGAAAAACAACAAATTTGCCCGCAAACACGCTTTGGATTTTGCCCCACCCCGTGCTGAACATTTCCAGAGAAAAGCGAGTATTTTTCTCAGTAGCCAGGATGAATTTGAGTCGCTAGGCAAAGCATGGGTTTCTCCCTTTCTGAATTACGCTCCCATTGTCTACGAAGCGTGCCTCCAGAATCCTGAAACCCTATTTTGCATCCGCTTCCATCCAAACCAGGCGGATATTTCCAGCGATGTGATCACACCATTTCAGAAAACGGCCGCTCTGCCCAATACGTGTGTTTATTATCCAACAGACAATGCCAATACGTACACCTTAATCGAATGGAGTGATTTGGTAATCACCTTCGGTTCGACAGTTACAGTTGAGGCGTGTTGGATGCAGAAACCAGTCATCCAACTGGGCCCTTCATTCTTTGACCAGTTGGACGTTTCGTACAACCCGACAACCTGTCAGGAATTCCTGGAATTGCTGACAAAGGATTTGCCTCCCAAAGACCGGCAAAATGCGGCCCGCGTTGCCAACTTCGAAGAATATGATTTTGATCCGTTTCGCTACGTTGAGTTCAACGGCAAAACGATGGTGGCCAAGGACCTGAAAATTGCTCGACCTTGGAGCAGTCAGCTAGCACGTACCACGGACGATTTGTTTTGCAATGCGATTAAATCCTGGACAGGATTTTGGTCCAAGCGAAAGCGGGATGCAGCTTAGATAACGAGAAGCTGCTAGCAAAAATGACCTCGCTTCAATGCAAGTCGTTCTCTAGACTCCCGTCACGAGAGCACTTCCAGAATCATGGGTGCGACGAATGTTCGCAGAACGGTGCCAGCAGTCCGGTCCTTGAGTGTCTTGGAGGGGGAATCCTTAGACCTCTGATTTTCGTCCTGCCACCCCATGACTTTCGAATACGTTTACGCATCTAAACTACCTTGGAGTTCCGAGATGAACGTCGCAGAAACCATCGCTTTGCAACAAGAGCGTACTGTCCGTTGGCATGTTCAGCCTCCAGCGATCGAAGATTCTGAAACCATGCCGGAGTTCCTGGCACTTGTCGAAAAGAACCATCTCGAAAATTTCAACCTCTGGCACGAGGAAGACATAGCCCGATGTGACGATTTGGGTGCCGAAAGAGTTCGCCAGGCTAAACGGACCATCGACAAACACAATCAACAACGCAACGACTACATTGAATCGATAGACCAATACATGGTCGAGATGTTAGAACCGGCTGAGCAAGGTTGTCCTTTGAACTCTGAAACCCCTGGTATGATGATTGATCGATTGTCGATCCTTGCTCTGAAAGAATACCACATGCGTGAAGAAGCAGAGCGCAAAGATGCCAGCGACTCTCATCGAGGTTCTTGTTTGGCAAAGCATCAAGTTGTCCAGCGGCAAATAGACGATTTGTCAGCCGCTCTTTCGGCACTGCTCGAAGAAGTGCAAGCAGGAACGCGAAGCTTCCGCGTTTATTTCCAATTTAAAATGTACAACGACTCCCAACTCAATCCTCAGCTTCGACGCGCGGCCTGAATAGTATCTATATCTATGCAGATTCTCATTCTAAAACCGAGTTCCCTGGGAGATATTATTTGCGCACTCCCTGTGGCGCAGTCCATACGCGAACAATGCCCCGAAGCCGTGATATCGTGGGTCGTTAAAGAGCGGTTTGCTGAAATTGTACGTCGCTGCCCAACAGTCAATGGTGAGATTCTAGTTTTCGACCACAAAAAAGGCCTACGTGGGTTACCACGCCTCTTCAGGACGATACGTGATGTAGGAAAACATTCGTACGATGTGGTGTTAGACTTTCAGGGGCTGTTGCGTACAGGACTCATGGCATGGCGGGCAAAAGCGCCTCTCAAAGTCGGTAGTGTCTTTGCCCGTGAAGGAAGCCGATTCGCATACAATCACGTAGTGCCTGCTCCCGTCGGTGGTCGCAACACGCATGCTATCGAAAAACTCCTGCAATTTTTACCTGCGCTAGGACTGGAGCCTCAATTGCTTGGCCCCATTGATATTGTGGGCGAATCCCCTGATGAACTGGACCCTCGACTGGTCGACACAAAACCTATCGTTATCGTGCCCAATAGCCGTGGGGTACACAAAGAGTGGAAGTATTTCCCCGACCTAACGGCCGGCATTATCGAACAGCACCCTAAAAGTGTGGTGGTCTGGGACAGTCATCTTGAGTGGGATGATCCCGTAATCAGTGATCTTTCGCGCTTTATCAACCTGACTTCGCAAACCTCCCTCCTCCAAATGGTGGAACTACTTCGTCGAGCTCAATTGGTAATTGCCAATGACAGTGGCCCCCTGCATATTGCTGCTGCACTGGGGCGCCCAACTTTGGGGCTGTTTGGTCCTACCTCTCCCGATCGATTTGGACCTTATCCGCTTGATCACCCTCGAAACAACGTGTTGATGGCACCAGGAGGTGATCTCACGTGCTTGTCATGTGAAGACGTGCTTGAAAAAACGCGTGAAATCCTTCCTGCGGATGACGAACTTCCTAAAGTGGCTTGAAATCCTGACAGTCTCACCCGTGCCCTGTCAGGATCCTCTCGTTTGAGACTTCAAAAACCTCTACAATGGGGTCATGAATATCATCTCCACCTCACGCGCAGCACTCGTGCTATGTCCTGTCCTCGTAACGGCAAATGCGTGTGGCCTCGAGCAGCCACCCACAGCAAAAAACGAAGGATCTGCTACAGTCCCTGAAGTTGAGGTCGAGGGCGTTGGGGGCGATGGCGTTGGGCAACAAAAAGACAATGGCAAGCAGATTACCCTCTTTGACGGCAAACGATCTTACAAGTACTTAAAAAAAATCTGCTCTTACGGCAACCGCATGAGCGGCAGCGCAGGCATGAAACAGCAACAGAAACTGCTGGAAAAGCATTTTGTTGACCTTGGTGCGCAAGTTGCTTATCAAGAATTTCAAATCCAACATCCAGTGAGTCGCCGAGACGTTCGCATGGCGAACATGATCATTGAGTGGCATCCTAAGTCAACCGAACGCCTGCTGCTTTGTGCGCATTACGATACTCGACCATTACCTGATCAAGACCCTAACCCTCACAAACGACGTGAAGGAGTCTTCCTGGGAGCCAACGATGGGGCCAGCGGCGTGGCACTCCTGATGGAGCTCGGTCACCATGTGGGTCAATTGCCCGAGCGGTATGGTCTCGACTTTGTTTTCTTTGATGGTGAGGAGTTGGTCTACGTTGATCCTCGCGACCGTTATTTTCTTGGCAGCGAGTGGTTTGCAGGAAAGTACGTAAACGACCCGCCCGACCATCAGTATCGAGCAGGTGTCTTGTTCGACATGGTTGCAGATGCCAAATTAACAATGTATCAGGAAGAACATAGTGTGATGTGGGAACAGACACGTCCCTTGGTTAAAGAAATCTGGAATACGGCACAAAAAATGGGCGTGAAAGAATTTATTCCTCGCGTCCGTTACCTGGTCAGGGACGACCATCTGCCACTGAATAAAATTGCCAAGATTCCCGTGTGTGATTTGATTGACTTTGAATACCCAGACCCTCGTAATCGTTTTTGGCACACGACCGCTGATACTCCCGCACGTTGCTCAGCTGATTCGCTGGAAAAAGTAGGGCGTGTCATCCAAACATGGTTAAAAACTAAACGCTAGTATCAAACTCTAGAAAGTGACATCTTGTTACTACCCGACCCACTACGCCTGTCGATTGCTCTGGTGCCACTGGCTGCCTACGGTCTACTCATTGGCATGCTCAACGCCAGAAGACGGCCTTTTTTGACCAGTGGGGGAGCCGACCTGGCAGCTTTGGGCGCCGCCATGTCAGGAATGGTACTGGTAGGCCCCATAGAACTCTTTCGTCCTGAAGCTGCCTCGGCTGAATATGGCAGTTACGTCTGGCTATTTCTGCTTGTGTTTTACTGGCTGTGCGTCTGGCTGACAGTACTTTTGGCCAGACCGCGCCTGGTGATCTACAATATCAGTACCGAACAGTTACGCCCCATATTGGCCGAAACGGCTCGCGTCATCGATCCCCAAGCGCGATGGGCTGGTGATAGTTTGTCGTTGCCTACCCAGGGTATCCACTTGCATCTGGAAAGTTCCGATTTGATGCGCAATGTATCTATTGTCTCAAGTGGAGGGAAACAAAGTCTGGCTGGCTGGAAACAATTGGCAGGGCAACTCTACACACGACTGCAGACATTGCACGTCAGTTCCAATCCCCGCTCACTGGGAATTCTGCTGGTCGCCGCTCTCTGCCTGCTAGCCAGTACCTGGCACATGCTGGCCCATCCACAGTACGTAGCACAGGCAATGCGGGAAATTTTTACCTATTAAATATTTCCGCAAACCATCGCGAGCCTTGTGATAGCAGATTCTCATAGTGCCACCAGAGCTGATTTAGCGGTGAGGAAGTCGACGTCCTCTTCTGGCATGGTGTGGACGAGGCTACCCCGGAGACTTTTTGGATAGTCGGAGGATCGCCCGCCGAAGTAGAAAATAGGAGAGGTGTCCAAAAACGTGGCTCGGAAAGGAGAGGCTCTATGGCTGCTATCGCAGAAATGAATGAAATAAGCCTACGAACCCCTGTCAGCGGCCTCAGGTCCCCTTGCGTGGCAGGGGAGCGATTCTATAATTCGGGAACCTCTAAAGCGCTGTAACAGCTATAAGAATAGGTGCCAGGGAGTCTGTAGGAAGCCTCTTTTGCCGCCACAGTATGGCCATTACATTATAGCTATTATGGGGGGGCATGGCATTATGCTGCGGGTGTAGCTCAGTTGGTAGAGCACAACGTTGCCAACGTTGTTGTCGTCGGTTCGAATCCGATCACCCGCTCTTGATTGGTCTCTAGAAGGAGCAGGCTGGCTAATAGAAGTGTGCTTGAATAGGGTACTTGAAGAGTGTACTTGGGTGTTGCGGTGCTTTGGAATTGGCTGGCGACTAGTTATTGATCAACAAGTTTATTGATCTACCTATTGAGATTGCCGGACAAATCACTCTATCCCCGTTTTAATATTTCTCCTTTTAAAAAAACATCCGGTCTCCTTGAAACGGCTACCCATTGAAGCGGCTACCAGGTCTCCGACTGTCCAATTTCCGTAAATCCGGCCAAGTTCCGAAAATCCGGATCCCACCTTTTAATAATGTAGTATCCAGGTCTTTACTAAAACAAACAGAGGTTGCAAGCCCATGGCTGCTGAAGACATTCAAGAACCCGAGACAGATTCCACGCTCGACGAATCCTCTGACAACTCAGGTGTGCAATCTGAAGAGCAAGAAAAACTCAGTCTGGAAGTAGAAATCTCCAGTCCCAGTGCGTGCGAAAGGCACGTGACGGTGACCGTTTCGCGCCAGGACATCGACCGCTATTTGGACGATGCCTACAGCGAACTGATGCCAGAGGCCAACGTCCCCGGATTTCGGGCAGGACGAGCACCCCGCAAACTGGTCGAAAACCGTTTTAAGAAGGAGGTTGGCGAGCAGATCAAGGGATCCTTGCTCATGGACAGCCTCAGCCAGATTAGTGAAGAGCAATCTTTCACTGCCATTAGCGAACCTGATTTAAATCTCGATGCGTTGGAATTGCCTGAAGATGGTCCCATGGTCTTTGAATTCGATATCGAAGTGAGACCCGAATTCGATATGCCCAAATGGAAAGGCCTCAAGTTGAATCGCCCTGTGCGCGATTATTCGGACGAAGATGTTGATCAACACTTACAAAAAATGCTTACGCGCTTTGGTGAATTAGAACCCCATGAGGGGCCTGCAAGCACGGATGATTATTTGACCGTAAACATCACAACCAGCTTTGAAGGCAATCAGTTGGTTCTGGATGAAGAGCGGGTAACTCGAATTCGTCCCACACTTAGCTTCCGTGACGGCAAGCTTGCTGATTTTGACAAGTTGATGGAAGGAGCCACTGCGGGCGATAAACGCACCAGCAAGGTAGTCATTTCATCAGACGCTTCCAATGAAGATGTCCAAGGCAAGGAAGTGGACATCGAATTTGAAGTTTTAGAAGTCAAGCAATTGAAATTACCGGAACTAACCGAAGAGTTCCTCAAGGAAATGGGTGATTTCGAAAATGAAGAAAAACTCCGCGAGGCTATTAAAGCGAATTTGCAACGACAGCTGGAGTACGAACAGCAACAGGTCATACGCAACCAAATTACCAGTTCGTTGACGGAGTCGGCCAACTGGGAACTTCCACCTGGCCTACTCAAGCGCCAAAGTGCTCGCGAACTCGAACGCGCTGTCATGGAGTTGAGACGAGCTGGCTTTGGCGAAGCTGAAATTCGTGCTCGCGAAAACCAACTCCGACAAAACAGTAGTGCCACCACGGCCCAAGGTTTAAAAGAGCACTTCATCCTGGAGCGCATTGCAGAAGAAGCTGAAATTGAGGCCGAAGAGGGTGACTTCGAAAAAGAAATCTTTTTGATGGCCATGCAAAGCGGCGAATCACCACGCCGCGTACGGGCACAAATCGAAAAGAAGGGGTTGATGGATGTACTACAAAATCAGATTCTAGAACGTAAGGTTCTGGAACTTGTTCAAAACGAGGCAAATTTCAAAGACGAGCCCTACGACCCTGAACCGCTTAACGAAGAGGCCATTTATCTGGCTGCCGGCGGTGGTGACCAAGGAGCCGTAATTCCAGAAGCGCTGGACAGCGATACGGTCGAAGAGACGGCTGCATCGGAGGCTTAGTGCTTTTCCCCAGAACCCTCATTCGACGAAGCGTTCATTAGCTTACGTCTCGGTAGCACACTATTTAAGAACAATGGCTCAGAACAAAGGATTGAACATGACTACGACACCCACTGGGACCATGCAAGCCGGAACGAATCAAGCTGGACAAAACGCCTCAACAGATAAGCCTTGGCTTGGATTTGACCCTCAAATGGCGTCGGCCATGCGTGACTATCAGCGTCAGCGCCAAATGACGCTAGGGGACCTCCTGCTCGAAAACCGAATTATCTTCTTGCAGGGAGAGATCTACGATGGCAACGCCAACGAGTTGGTCATGAAGTTGCTCTACCTGCAAAGTGAAAATCGCCGCAAAGATATTCATTTTTACATCAATTCGCCCGGTGGCAGTGTTACTTCAACGCTGGCGATTTACGATACGATGCAAATGATCACACCACCAGTTTCTACGTACTGCGTCGGACTGGCCGCAAGTGGCGGAGCGGTACTATTAGCTGGCGGAGAGGCCGGCAAGCGATTTGCGCTCAAGCACTCCAAGGTCATGATCCACCAACCGCACGGTGGAGTGGGGGGGCAAGTTTCGGATATCGAAATTCAGGCCAACGAAATACTTCGCACCCGAAAAACACTCAACGAAATACTAGCCAGCCATACTGGAAAATCTGTCGATGAAATAGGACAAGCTTGCGATCGCGACTATTACATGACTGCCCCTGAGGCCAAAGAATATGGGGTCGTCGACGACATTCTCATCAAACCACCAGGAAGCGATAACGAAGATGATGATTGATGCGGGGCTCTTTGCAACCTCCCTTTCTCCCTTTCTCTTAAACAATGGATTGAACCAGCCATGACGCTGATACCTTACGTCATCGAAAAGTCGGGCCGCGAAGAGCGGGCCATGGATATTTATAGCCGTTTGCTCAAAGATCGAATTGTGCTGATGGGCTCAGGCGTAAATGACGACGTGGCGAACAATATCGTTGCTCAGTTATTATTTTTGCAATCCGAAGACCCCAAGGCGGATGTTCATTTCTACATCAACTCTCCGGGCGGCAGTGTCACGGCTGGCATGGCCATTTATGACACCATGCAGTTTATTACCTGTGACGTCGCTACCTACTGCCTGGGACAGGCTGCCTCGATGGGCGCTTTGCTGCTAGCCGCTGGCGCCGCAGGCCAACGACATGCACTTCCCAATTCACGGATCATGATCCACCAGCCCTCTGCAGGAATGGAAGGTACCGCTGAAGACATCATGATTCATGCCAACGAGTACAAAAAAACCAAAGACAAACTAAATCGCATTCTACTGGAGCACACGGGGCAATCCTTAGAACAAATCGAAGCCGATACGGACCGCGATACGTTTATGTCGGCCGCCGAAGCAACCGAATACCGCCTGATTGATAAGGTGATTGAGAAAATGGAAGCTTAACTGGGAAAGATCTCTTTCTTCCTGGGAGTCCCCTTCTGCTGCTGAACGGGATCGATGGCATGAGTTGCTGCGCTCCTAGACCGCTTTGCCTGCCTTGCTTGCTCCTGCTAGCTGGTTACCGAAAACACGAGCATACGGCTCTTGTTGATGCTAGCATTCTTGATCGTGCTTGACGGCCGGAGGCGGTTTTTCTATTTCTTGCCCCTCAATCCCAAGGGTAATACCTCAACAGGTGTGCCAGAAGCTCGTTCTCTATTGGAACAGACCCTATTCATTGCAACACACAAAAGATGCCTACCTCTTTTGCAAAAACTGTCAGAACCAACCGCTTGCTGCTCGCCAGTCTTAGCAGTTTCATGCTGCTGACTATGTGGGGGTGCCGTACGAGCCGAGACAATCAAATAGACATACTGGAACGTGAACTTCGATCGCAAGAAGATTATATTTACGAACTCGAAGATTATGTTGTTGAGTACTCCGAAAAACTGCGAGAATGCCGCTGCACGATCCCGCACAAGACCATCCACTACACCCAACCCAAAAAATCTAAGTCCAGCAGCAAACACCAATCCCAAACATTCGACAGCTCACAGGATCAAGACGATGTGGTGGATTTAGATCAAGAAGATCGAATCCGACTGGATCAACAATTGCCGGACGATGAAATCTTGGAGGAGGAAGAATCCCCGACCGAAAAGATTATCCCCGAAGAACTCGAGGTTCCTGAGTTGGAAATTAGCGAACCCGTTGGGCGTCTTGAACCCAAAGACCCCTTCTTCGAAATAATTCCTGCAGCCTTCGAAACCGAAGATTCTGCTGGCCCGCAACCCGTTTTTATACCAGACCCGGCTCTCTTTGAGGCCGACATCGAAATAGAGCAGCAATTGGATGCTGAAGAATTCGCCCAGGAACTCTTTGATGAAGCAGAAGAGTTACTAGACGCCAAAGTGGCCGTTTTTGATGAAGAAACTTCGACAGCCGATCGCCAGGCCGAACGTCTGGTAGTGACTCAACTGCTCAGCAATGGCGACGCAAAAACTACTCCGCAAAGTCTACTCACGGTTGTCGAAGCGCGTGATACCTATGATGAACCCGTCGATCTGGANGGCGAGGTGTCGTTGATGGTCATGACTGCCGACCCCAATGCGCCCCAACGTCTTCATCGCTGGGATTTTACAAAGGATGAAACGATTAGCGCCTGGCAATCGTCGGAATTGGGTGACGGCTTGCACATGGAATTGCCGCTTGCAGAAACACAACTTCCGTCCACACCCTTAGAACTGTGGGTACGATTGATTCGACCCGATGGCAGTAAGTTGCTCACGCAATACTCGTTTGCACTACAGGAACTACTGCCCATCGACCATCAAGGGCCCGCAGTCGCCTTAGACTCCGATACGAGTNCTGAAGAAGAGACGGGCCTGAAACGGCTTCAGCNAGTCTCTCAAGCGGAATCCGATACCATGGCTTTGCAACCAGCCCCAACAACATCCAAGTCTCAGAAAGGAAAACCACGTTGGCGGGCGTCTATGCAACGCACCAACGCACTCCTGGAAAACTATTCCTCAACAGCCTCAGGAGTGTCGCGCTGGACNGCACAGTCNGGAAGTCGTTTGCCCCAGCAGCCTGCGTCGTCCGTACAAAAATCAGACCCCAACCGGGCAGTTCGAACAAAGACCNGCTCGGGTGAACATTCGGGCAAGCAAACGACCATGGAATCACCTCAATGGAAGCCTTTTCGCTAGACAGGCTCTAAGTCCGTTGCTGGTGTTCCAATTCGTCACTCAGCGCCAACTCCTCACTCGGCAAGTGATCTCTAGCAGGATGCTTTGAAACGCACTGCCTAGAGCAACTTTCAAAAATACGTTCCGACCGAAGCGAAATTCGCCTGGAATTTTGGTGGACACCGTTGGTTTTAGCGTTACCGAAAGCCTTGGCGGCTTTCGCTACATATAAAGGTAAGTTTCTCTAAACAAGCCCACCGTCGTACTTATTTGTGACGGAGGGCTTGTTGTGCTCCATACCAAAAATGGGGCCAGGATAACCCGGTTAGAATTTTGCGATCCTGGCAATTAGGTCGGCCGTTCTTGAGCTATAGCCCCACTCATTATCGTACCAACTGACGATCTTNAACATGTTGCCATCGATAATCTGNGTGAAGTCTGCGGCAAAGACCGAACTGTGCGAATCGCCAATGATATCGGTAGAAACGATGGGGTCCTCGGTGTAGCAAAGGACACCTTTCAGCGGTCCCTCAGCTGCAGCCTTCATGGCGGCATTCACTTCTTCGACAGTAACTGATTTTGACAAGACACTCGTCAAGTCAACCACACTTCCTGTTTGCACAGGCACACGGAGTGCAATGCCTGTCAACTTGCCTTGCAGTTCCGGTATCACCAATCCGACAGCCTTGGCTGCACCTGTCGAGGTGGGAATGATATTGACCGCGCCAGCACGAGCTCGGTAGGGATCGCTGTGTGGCTGGTCCTGNGTTGGCTGGTCACTCGTATAAGCATGAACGGTCGTCATCAGACCTTTTTCGATGCCGTAGGCCTCGTGCAGTACCTTGGCC
Organism: Planctomycetaceae bacterium; assembly: GCA_002713555.1. Next base: position 31,670 of record PATG01000082.1, on the reverse strand, counting down.
ACGGGAGCCAGACAATTGGTTGTACAACTTGCGTTGCTAATGCACTTGAGATCCGCCGTGAGTTTGTCGTCGTTGACACCTAACACGCAAGTCAGGTCGGCACCGTCTTTGGCAGGAGCGCTTAACACAACCCGCTTGGCTCCTGCTTCTAGATGCGAATCGTAGCCCGCCTTGCCACCGCCTGCACGATTGGTAAAAATGCCCGTGCTTTCNACTACCACATCAACACCCAGATCTCCCCAAGGAAGTTCTGCCGGGTTGCGGGAGGNAAATGCCTTGATGGCTTTGCCATCGACGATCAGGTTTTCATCGTCATAATCGACCGTTCCTGGNAATCGTCGATGGGTACTGTCATATTTCAGCAGCGTGGACAGCATTTTGTTATCCGTCAGGTCATTGATGGCAACGACCTCAAATTCGTTGGCACGCGCATGGAGATTGCGAAATGTCAGTCGTCCAATACGTCCGAATCCATTAATGGCAACTCGAATCGACACGATATTCTCCTTATCGAAAGCATAAGATTAACCCGACCGCTGTGATACGGCATGGCTATTAGCAACTTAAGGCCAANTTGTATAGGTGGCCGTGATTCGNATAAATCGAACCNGTCATTATACTGCTCTCATAGCCCGCCTACAACTGGACTAAGAAGTCCTGAAAACCCTACCGAACCCCCTGAAAGATGTATGGCAGATAGAATAAAACCCCAGGATAGTCCTCTGTTCGCCAGAGTGCTCGTTGACGCTTACCCTCTGGGTCGACTAGCCTTTACCGTATGACCAGCAAGAACCCTACCCCTGTCGATCCACAACCGAAGCGACGTATTTCGGCTCCTGAGTTTTCGTCATTCAAAAAAGCGCAGCGCAAAATTTCCATGGTAACGGCCTACGACTATCCTTTGGCTCGTTTGGTCGACGAAGCTGGAATCGAAGGTGTGCTCGTTGGTGATAGTATGTCGATGGTCGTCCAGGGACACGAAAATACTCTGCCTGTTACGTTGGACGAAATGATTTACCACGCAGAGATGGTCGGACGCGCGGTGGACCATGCCCTGGTGATCGTGGATATGCCTTTTCCGAGTTACCACCTGGGTGTGCACAAGGCCATCGAAAACGCCGGTCGAATCCTAAAAGAANCCCGTTGCCAAGCCGTAAAACTCGAAGGCGGTGCTGACCAGGCCGACACCATTGCTGCACTCGTGTCAGCAGGCATTCCTGTGATGGCCCACTGCGGNCTGGGGCCGCAACGAGTCCATCAACTCGGTGGCTACCGCGTCCAGCGCGACGAGGCGGCTTTGCTCCATGATGCCCAAGCAGCAACCGCAGCGGGAGCTTTTGCGATGGTACTGGAATGTGTGCCAGAAAAAATTGCGCAGCAGATAACCGAGAGTATACCGATACCCACGATCGGTATCGGAGCGGGCCCCCATTGCGATGGTCAGGTGCTCGTGCTNCACGACATTTTAGGACTCTCTAGTAACTACGTACCGCGATTTGTCAAAAAGTATGCCGATCTGCATAACGAGATTCTGGGGGCAGTCCGCAACTTTCGCGATGAAGTGCGCGAAGGTCAATTTCCCAGCCCGGAACACGGGTATCAGTAGTGTCCTGGATCTCCAGGTTGTGGAGTCTTGTCGTTCGGCAAGTCTAAAAAAATTTGTAGCAGATGTCGCCAGACTTCTGGGCGCTAAGACCCAAATTCAAACNTCAAAACCTTTTCTTTCTGACTATGGAAATTCTTTACGGAATTNCCCTTAATCCCAGTTCTTATGCAGCGCTATTCAGTGGTGCTTTTTGCAGGCATNGGTCGTACAGGCAGCCGTTTTACTGAGACGATAACGATTCTTGGCCACCCAACGATACAAGGGNCGCCAGAGAAACATGCTGCCTGGNAGATAGAGGATCGGAGCGAGCCACCAGAGCCGACGNAGCCTGAGGCTAAGATAGCGAATCGCATCGGGCCCCCAATGCTGTCTGCCCTGTGTGTCAATGAGACACATCTCTTCCTTGAGTCGATCAGCAGATAACTGGGGCCATCGTGTTGCCACTTGAGGGTCATGCAATGACAGATAGCTCAGTTTTTGCTGACAGTCCCACCAAGGCAGCTTGTGAACTTGCGCTGTACAGATCCCGCACTCGCCATCATAGATGATCACATCCGTCGACAATTTATTGTCAGGGCAGGGCAGTGGAGATAGGGAGGATGCCATGGATTCACCGTAGGGTAGCCGTATTTCTAGACCAGCCCAATTGCTACAAAAATCTGGAAGCTGCAAAAATAGATTGTCTGTATCGCCTGAATATTCCCCTATTTAAGGATGCCACCCTGAAATTGCCTGGGCCCACCTTCCTCAGACTAGGGGCGTGGGTAATTTCAGATGACTCTCAATCCCTTAACCGATAGAATAGAGAGATATTCACTATTGTATCCCAGAGCCTGCCCCAACCCTAGAACTGGCTTCAAACTCCTGCAATCCTCCTTAGAGATGCTATGGAACAAATTCTTGCCCAAGTTCATCGTGCCCAAAGAAAGCTCCGCCTGGAACTCTTTCTGCGGCGTTTGTGGCGTTGTTGGTTCGTCATGCTGGTGCTGACCGCCCTGGCCGTGGTGGTGCCAAAATTTGTGTTCTTCCCAAATCTNCCCGAGGATTGGGCTCTCTACTGCGTGTCGGCAGCATTGGGCCTGGGATTCTTGGTTGCTGCCGTCTGGACACTGCTACGTAGCCGCAGTGAGCTTGACGCAGCCGTTGAATTGGACCTCCGCTATGGCCTNAAAGAACGTGTGGCGAGCAGTCTTTCGCTCACCCCTACGGCAGCCAAAACTCCGGCCGGACAGGCGCTGCTCTCCGATACCCAACGAGTTGTAGCCCGCCTGGACGTGGACCAGCTATTCCCCGTTCATTGGCCCAGACGACCGTGGCTCCCCTTGGCACCGACAATCGTTGCTTTTTTATCTGTGATGCTCCTCGATGAGCCTCAGGCCCAAAGCAGTCTTGATCCGAATGNCCAAAANATAACGCAACAACAACATGAAAACGTTACCCGAGAATTACGCAAGCATCTCAAAAAACTGCAAAAAAAAGCTGCCGACAATAAAGATCTGAAAGACGCCGCAGGGTTATTTCAAGAGTTAGAAAAACAAGCCGACAACATGGCTAAGGCGCGCAAACCCAACCGCCAAAAAAGTCTGGTTCAACTCAATGACCTGTCCAAACAACTTGAAAAACGCCGCCAGGAGCTAGGCAGCTCACAGGCGATGAAAAAACAATTCAAGAACATGAATAACCTGAACCGTGGTCCTGCTGATAAAATGGTCGAGGCCATGAAACAGGGCGATTGGAAAAANGCCCGGCAGGAACTCAACAAATTAAAGCAGCAATTGGCTGCTGGCAAGCTCGACGAACAAAGTAAAAAAGACCTCGAAAAACAGCTTCAGCAAATACAAAAAAAACTGGNCGCCGCAGCCGATGCCCGCCAGCAGGCGATGAAGGATCTTCAAAAACAAATTGATCAACAAAAACAGCGCGGCAATCAAGCTCAAGCAAGCGAGCTGCAGCAGAAGCTTGATCAAATGCAGGCACAGCAGAACAATTTCAACAAACTCAATCAGCTGGCCCAAAAAATGGGCGCCTGCCAGCAATGCATGAAAGAGGGCGATGCCGCAGGAGCGGCAGTAGCCCTAGACCAGATGATGCAACAAATGCAAGAGNTGCAGCANCAGCAGGCAGAGGGCAAAATGCTCNCTGCCGCTATGGATCAATTGCAGGCGGCTAAAGACGCCATGAGCTGTGACGAATGTCAGGGACAGGGCTGCCAGGCTTGCCAAGGAGCAGGCATTGGCAACCAGCCAGGCACGAAACCAGGAAATGGAATGGGACAAGGCCGCGGCCAAGGNNCCCGTCCCGACGAGAAAAACGACGTAGGATTCCGTGATTCGAAGGTGCGACAAGATCCTCGCCAGGGTGCAGCCGTTATTGTTGGTGNAACAGAAGGCTCAAATATACGTGGCCAGGTCGCCCAATCGATCAAGCAACAGATGATCTCGCAGGCGAGTGAGCCAGCAGACCCACTGACCATCGAGCAACTCCCCAAATCTCGTCGGGAGCATGCTGAGGAATATTTTAATTCCCTGCGAGGCGAGTAGTATTCTCGCTGCNGGAGCGAAGGGGGCTCTTNGCCGGGCGAATAGGCCTGACCGCAAAAAATCACTGCGGAAAGCCTGCTTTCTANCCAAAGACCCCGGGAATTCAGCCTTAAGAAGGGATCTCCATTCACGCCCGGGCTAGCCCGCATATTCAGATGAATAGGCTGGCTTTTCNAAATTCTGGCGAACTGGCGTAGGAGAGTCAAAATGGGCACAATATACTAAGGCAATCCCTTATTCCATTATGTCGGCCAAAGCCTCAACGAATGCCACGTTTGAGGGGGAGTAGATCTTACTGTGCGATTCATCAATAGTATTCATTTGGCCCTGCTGGTAATTGGACTGGGATATCCGCACCTAGGTCTAACCTGCCAGGCAGCCAACCCACACGACACGACCCAACTCCAGACNGCCCTTGATACGCTGGACCAGTGGATTGGCGAGGGAGAAAACGGTAATCGATGGCGAAAATTTCTGCGCAGTGCNGAGTTACGTCAACAAATTGACAAAGGCCAAAAGGCCGATCCGGCCATAGTTGGGGAAGTCCTGAAACAGTACCGGACCGATACCCATGGACTCGATAAAAGTCGCTTTGTAGCCGTTCGAAANGCACTGCAAGCCTGGCACGAAACGTTCTGGCAACTCGACCAGACACTCATCCAAAGCGTACGGGATGCCCAGAACGACCACGTGCCGGTCACCGATGCGCAGCTTGCTGTCATGCGAAACAAACTCCGCTTGAGCGCACAGGCCTTGGAACATGCCATCGGTGGTCAGAGTACCTTTGCCTTGGACTGGAAAAAATATCTGCTCTGGGATTTATTAGCACCTCATTTTGAGACCCAATTCAAAGTCACAGGAAACTCGCTGCGAAATCTCGACAAAGTCCTAAAACGATTCCGCAAGAACCACCCTGGCCTCGAAAACCCCAAATTCACGCGTACGGCCCGTGCTATTGAGCATTACCGAGAACTGGCCTTTTGGTATGCCCTGGCCCAACGCGTCGACACACGTCCTCGGTACAGTAGTTTTCTTAAAGAACTCGACAAACAGCTCACCCGAACCCTGGAAATCCCCACCGTCGAATCCACCCGACAAGTGGGCAAAATCCTGGGCCTAGTAGACGACCTGGGACATTCTCCCCTGCTTGTTGAGCAAATTCGCAAACGCTTCAGTCAACCGAATCTATCGATACGGGTCTCAGAAAACGCGATCAATGCTTTGGGAGAAAGGCCCGTGACTGATACGCAGCCGGTACGTGACTGCATCCTCGAAGCTACCGTCCGTGGTACGGCAACTACCTGTGGCCAGCTCACCTTGCACACGGTTCCCGCAGCAGACCACATTGAACTCGAAGTCCAGCTGGTCGGGCACATCCAATCTAGAACCACGAGTTATAAGAAACCTGTCGTCGTCTCAAGTCTTGGCCATACCAACTTTGTATCAAGCACACGTCTTNAAATAAGTGACGAGGAGTTCGTGACGCATCCCTCCACAACACATGCCCAGACAAAGACCGACATTCGTTCGATCCGTAAAACGGGTGGTGACTTTGGGAGACGTCTCATTGAGCGCATTGCACGTAAAAAAGTATCCGAGAGCAAAGCAGAGGCCCAATACATCGCCTCCCGTAAGGCCGAAAAAAAGGTTTCTCGCAAATTCGACCGAGAACTTGCGGAGGGAATCACCATGGCCCGCTACCAATACGAAGGCAAATGGCGCCCCCCCNTGGTGCGCATGGGTATGTTTCCTGAATACTTGCGAACGGCTTCCCACGCAGCGGGAGTCCATGTCGAAGCCCGATTAGCTTCCTACAAACAAATCTCCACAGCCGTGCCTCCACCTCAAAAAACGCCTCAGGCGTCAACGCGTCAGGATGATTTTCTGGTTCAAGTGCACGAATCGGCTGCGAACAATATTTTTCCTGTCGTGCTGGCAGGTGCCTCACTTCAACAAGACCAGGCTGACCAAGCCCCTCGACTCGAAGGTGATGTGCCAGATTGGCTNAAGAATTTTTCGTTACTAGAAAGTGACCCGTCCGTAGAACAGCAGCCTGCTGACGCGCAAGCAACTCCTGNAGACAAGAACTTCCGTCCCTGGGCTTTTCAACTCCATAATGACCACCCGGCAAGTCTCCATTTTGACGATCAAAAAATTACCATCCGGATTCGCATTGCTGAATTAAAAACACTGGAAGATGGCGAGGAAAAAATACGCGAGAATTGGGATTTTCTGATCACCTATCGTATTTTCTCCGACGGTGATGGCCTGCTCTTTCGCCGCGATGGCAAAATACAAGCTTTGCCTACAGGGTTTGACCCGCAATGGTTTGGCGACCCTCGCTGGAACGACAAGCTCACAGGGGAGCAAGTCGGCGTGCGTCGCAATCTCGAAAANAACCTCAATANGCGGGCTGCAGCCGGCGAAGGATTTCCGGAAGAAATTCGAGTACCCGCAATCCAACTACCCGGTCGTGAACAACCCCTCAAGTTGCAGCAGTTGGACTGCGATGATGGCTGGCTGACTTTGGGATATGGGCTACCCTGAGGCTTGCCTTACGAGGAAAAAACCAGGAACCGGTCAAGTATTCTGAGATTAAGNCAGCCCAGCAGTTCTGCTGCAGCGTTTTTCTATTGCCTTGACTTGAGTGGTGAGAATTCTGAATAGGTGATACACTGGGGAGACTTCGCAAAAGCAAAAGAATCACATTGGGGCATCCCATTTCTACAAACCACAACAATGCTTCGAGACGGGCAAAGCATCGTGACGGGTATCGAACAAGAATATCAAAGCCGGATGGATGCACTATANCAACTTACTTTTCTATATTCTTCGTAAGCATGTTAAGTCTGGCGTGAAATAACCCCAANAGGGGTGGCTCTATGCTAGCCCAGGGTGGAGTCCTGCGAAGCTGGGCGGAACCCTGTGGGTCAATATCATAAACTAGACCCTTTAACCCCAACGGGGTTAGGCAAGAACAGATTAAGGTAAGTTGCTATAGTGTCTGGTCAAACCTCACTTGACGAGGTACTAGAGCGTTTTCAGGGTTNCCGTACGGGCTTGGGGGAGGGGAGATCCTCAAAGAGGTACCTGGCAAGCAAAGTACCCCCGTACATTACACTGACCCGAACACATGCAGGGAACGGCCTCTGTGCCGCTTGCGGATTCCGAGTACACGGATTCCAACGTTGTGCAGNNGAATGTCACGGAGGGCATTCCCTACAGGGGGCTAAATCAAAAAATCCATTGCCTAAACAAGAAATACAGTGCTGTTTTCAAAGAAGCGGCATGCTATTCATACCCAAAGCCAAGATTATTCATTCGATGTTTGGCTATGGGCTTTCGCATAGGCATCTTTTAATTGCTGGAGTCCTCGGACTGNATTCACGGTGTCGATCNGTTGAGCGACAATGCCCTCTTCGATGGTAGCCAGTTTGATTGCCTTGGGGAATTTCTTAATTGCATTCTCGTTTAAATACATGAATCCGAAAGATGTTGATTTGGTAATTTTACTTTCTCCCGGCAAAACGAGTCGAGCATCCAGCTCCCCCAACAGAAAGACAATCGGGGGGCTTTTATCATTGTCAGGTTCGCTGCGTAAGGTGTAGGTCCAAAGTTTACCCGGCACATAAGTCACCGAATGCACTACAGGTTGGGTGGTCNTGTTTTTTTGCACCAGCGGCAAATCGATGGGTTTCGCTTGCAAATGTGCCANNGTCAATAGGGCGCCGATCAAGCCACTGGCCAACGATACCCCAAGCACCCATGGTACCTTGTTGAGATAGACCCGCTTCCAGTCTGTTCGTGCCGAAGTTTCTGTCGTATTCATCGTTCTCCTCACAACAAGTAAGAGNCTGCCGCACCCAGAGACAAGTGCGCTCTATCTCTAGCTATCCAATGCTTTTGATTGTACTGCATTTATTTTTTTCGTGACAGGTCGCCCAGCTAGCCCGGATATTTCATACGATTCGTCGTGAGGTAGCCTAAGTAGCAACGGATGAAATATNCGGGCTAGGCAGAGATCTCAGCTGAGTCCATTAAAAAGGCCCCTCCGCCGAATTTGGCGAAGGGGCCTCGTTGTTGAACACGTCATCTATTGCCAGTGGCAACTAGCTGCGTCGACGTCTGCTCACCAGACCAATAATNCCCAGCCCTGCCATGACCATCGTAGTCGGCTCGGGAACCGTGGTACCCAATCCTCCTGTTATCGCAAAGGACACGTCCACGGTAGGCGCCGCCGATGATCGGNAAACAGCTTCGTAAGCTGCATCAATTTGGGTCTGGAGCAATCCAGTGGGAAAGATATTCCCAGAAAATTCGTCANCGAAAGTCATCCCGGTCAAGTTNCCCCATTCGATAAAGTNCGGGGCCTGATCATTGACAACACCGAAACCGCCAGCAGCAGCACCACCAAGATCGGTCGCTTGCCCACCGATTAGCGACGCGTCGTTCGCATTGATTCGCAGGCCGACAAGATCGGTAACATTCATGAAATTAATAGCGCCAGTAGCAGGATCGTATACCCCCGTCTGACCGAAGGAAGAGTTAACGCTGAAAGAAAGAGCAACAGNAGCAAGAATCGCAGTTAAAAATAAGTTACGCATAATATTTATCCTTTTCAATTATTTTTGGTTAAGTCAACCAGCCTCAACACTTTGGAGGCCAGCAGTAATAGTTTTAAGTAATATCTAACAGGTGAGATATTTGTGTGGCACACTCATTACGTGCCAAAGTCTTCAGGAGGAGATTCATCAAGACCACTAGCAAATAATCGTTTGACAAGTGATACTTTTCTCCTCATTTGATAGCTACACCTTAGTGAGTGTTGCTAACAAATATTTGTTTGAGCATGAGACAAACCTCTTCAAAACAGAAATCTAGTTGGAATAGCGACTTGGTTGCGAACTGACCGACACACTGAAAGCAGGGCAAGCAGAGTGTGAGTTTTTCGCAGACTTGGAAGAGCACTTCGTGATGTGGTTTCNGAAAGAAACNCGATAACAACAAAGTTAAATAGAGTGCTATTTCAAGACGGCGAAGCTAAGTAGCGAAAAACACTGCNGCGACAAAATAGATATCAGGCTAGCCAGCCTCATGTCGCTTTTAGAGATTGCAGTAGTTCTTACCTCGCTTGAAGATGTCAGGCAGGTTGCTCACATGACAACCNTAACTGCCTTATATGTGCAATTGTACACAATGCTTCAGGGTGTACAAGAATTTTCTATCAGATAGGAGAAAAAAACCAAATCCGCGACACGGGGAATGAATTAATTCATTACTGNGAAAGGACTTACGNCAATAACATTTTCTCTGATTTTCGTGACGATCAAGGGCTTATCCCTCCTTTTCCATGCGTTTGAGCACGNTTTTTGCCCAAAACATTTGCTGATAAGACCCATGAGCATGCAACAGGAGGAGTGTTTCTTGACACGCCAAAGGATCGNGAGCCAAAGCACTGGACTGGGCAGGAAAAACGACNCTTAGGCTACCATGGCAATAGCGGACGAAATGTGCGTCATCCCCCCTTCGACTTACACATCCACGCACAATTCAAGATTCGGTATGCTCCGGATAGATAGTCCTGCGGACCTTAAATAAGCAGCCGTTTACGCCTTTGTTTGGGTGTACCCGTCATTTACCCGGGATGGTTAAGATTCTAGAAGTGAGAAAACAAAAAAGGCTTCCTTACCCAGGCGGGCAAGGAAGCCTTGTGTCATTTAGTTTTNCCTTAACTGATCTGCTCTACCTACGTCGCGAGCAAAGAACACCTGATACACCAAGGAAGGCTAGGACAATTGTGCCTGGCTCGGGGATACCACCAGCAAGACCACCAACGATCGGAAACGNTNCGTCGGTGNTAGGGGCGGNNNNGGNTCGCGATANAGCNNCCAAATTCGNATCTANAGCANCCTGCGTGAGGTTCGCCGGAAGGATCAAGCCGGCAGATGNAGAGGCAAAANTCATCCCGNTCAAGTTACCCCATTCGATAAAGTTCGGGGCCGAATCATTNACAACACCGAANNNNCCACTNGCAGCACCATNAAGATTGGTAGCTNNTCCNNCGATGAGCGACGCGTCTGAGGCATTGATCCTGAGGCCAACCAGGGCAGATACATCAGAAAAAGTCACTTCGCCGTTGGCAGGGTCGTAAGTTGCTACGAGTGCGGCAGAGGCGGAGTTTACAAGAAAAACGGCGGATAGAGCCAACATTACGAAGAAATTTCTTTTCATTACCAAGTCCCTTTCAAAGAGTGATAAATTCAATCGAAGCAAATAAATTCAATCGAAGCAAGGTAGCCTCNACTTCCTTAAAAANCAACTAATACCCCTCATNNTCCATGTAGCGTTNCCTCGGTGCCATGTGCCATAAAAAACAACTAATTTGNAACTATTTGCTGTGACGACGAAGTCCCAACATCGAAACGGCTGCTAAGCTAAGCAGAGCAATGCTCGTAGGCTCGGGCACAGCGCTAGCGGCCGCCGGCGATGCCGTTGACTGGCCAACATTACCCAACGCACCCAGTACGTCGCCAAACAGGTCGACGCCACCAGAGCTGTCAAAGTCGCCATNATCCCAGGTCGTGCCGACACCCACTTGGCCTAGTGCACCGAGCACGTCACCAAAGAGGTCAACACCACCACTGCGATCCATATCGCCACTGATCAAGCCATCTGTGAGAACACCATCGCCGCGAACGCTAAACGTTGGAGCTACTGCGCTAGCCGCAGTGCTACCATCGTTGGNATCAAATTCATTTACCGCTGTGGTGGCCTGGATGACAGGGCGTACGGCACCGAAGGTACCCGACGCAAACAGTGATGAGTTATCCCAGATTGGCGAGCTGCCAGGAAACAGGTCGTCAGCCGATGTGCCAACACTGATGCCAACACCATTAGTGACTGAAGTCAGGTCATCACCCGCTGCAATATTGATAATGCCCCCGAAATCGCCTGATTGAAATACTTCGAAGCCGCCGCCATCAGAAACCCCAGCACCNACTGCATCGTTNTTGATATTCGCGATNTCGACCGAGATCCCCGCGATACCAGCGGCGTTATCNGTTTTGGCAAGTAGCTCCCAGGTACCGCCACTCGCCTCAGTGTTTGGATCGGCATACCTAAGGTTGAGCTGGATCTGAGTTGCNGCCTGCGCGACCGAAACACCCACAGCCATCAGAGCGACGGCAAAAAGAGATAATATAATTTTACGATTCATTTTAATTCTCCGATTTTTCCTATGTCACATTAGGTCTAACAATAACGATTAGGTTTTTAGGGGGTGATAAGACGTACAACTACTGATNATCGAAGTTCTCGAACCCACATTTTAACACGGAAATTCGTGCAATGCGAATTCTTTTTTTTAGCTTGCCCAGATAAGATTCTGCCCCACTTGTGTTGCGACCTCGTCCTACAGTTAGACCCAAGTCGACACAGGTGATTAAAGCTGCCCTTTTAGTAAAATTCGTAATACCGACGTCGCAACTGGACAACGCCTACCTCGAACACCGNAGCTTCAACTATACCGTTANACNTTACNAAGNAATTACANGCTTGCAACAGTTTTGACGGGAAACAAGGNAAGTTTTTCCATGATTTTTTAGCCTAGATCCCTTGTNGCAGCGTTTTCTGCTTACNGCCAAACTACTTACGCCAATTCTCGCACAATGGCTCGATTTGGCAGTTGTGGTAATCTGCCCCCTGCATTTGACTATTCCAAGGGATCCTATGGCCTGTGGCCTGCTTATGTGTCTATGCCTCAAAACACCTGGCCATNCCCCACCTGGAAATAGCCTGTCAGCAGTAAAGATTTGGTCGATTTCCCATATGCATGCAAGACATACAGTTTNCCCTGCGTGTTGCCTTGGCCGAAAACCGAAAGCCTGCTTATATTNGGCTCTCGATTGGCCGCATATCGGCACTTTAAATTCATAGATAAGAGGATCCCCTAGCNCCATGCCCCAAATTGCCTTGCCAGACGGAACACTTCGCCAACACAACCAAGGAGCATCNGCCTACGATGTGGCCGTTGAAATCGGGCCTGGACTGGCTAAAGCGGCCATTGCTGCAGAGATCGACGGGCAACTGGTTGACTTGCATGCGCCAATTCCTACAGCATCCGACAGCGATCAGGTGCAACTACGATTGCTCACCAAGCGCGACACAGAATCGCTCAATGTACTGCGTCATTCTTGCGCACATGTCATGGCCCAAGCGGTCATGCGACTTTACCAAGGTGTGCAATTGGCTTTTGGTCCTTACACGGACACTGGGTTTTACTACGACTTACGAACAGACACGCCTCTCTCCGAAGAAGATTTTCCCAAGATCGAATCTGAGATGCGCGCGATTGTCAAAGAAAACGCAAACTTTGAGCGCATCGAAATGCCACGCGAAGAAGCCTTGCACCTCTGTCGCGAGATGGGGCAGGATTTCAAAGTCGAACACATTGAAACGGGCCTCGCCGACCAAGAAACACTTTCGTTCTACCGGCAAGGCGAATTCATCGACTTGTGTCGTGGCCGTCATGTGCCTGGCACGGGCCACATTGGCAAGGGCTTCAAGCTCTTGAGTCTGGCAGGTGCATACTGGAAAGGAGATGCTTCTCGCGATCAATTACAACGTCTGTACGCCACTGCTTTTTTTGACAAAAAAGAGCTGACAGCGCACCTCAAACGCATCGAAGAAGCACGTCGCCGCGACCACCGCGTGATTGGGAAAAAGCTGGAACTTTTTGAGATCGACGATCAGNTTGGTGCGGGTCTTGTACTCTGGAAACCACGGGGAGCCATTCTGCGTGAGGAATTGCAGAATTTCATCCTCAAACACCTAAAAAGGCAGGGTTACAGCCAGGTCTTTACTCCGCATCTTGGCAAGCTCGAATTGTATCGAACTAGCGGGCACTTTCCGTACTATCAGGATTCACAGTTCCCGCCAATCGTCGATCGCGAACAGATGCGCCGGCTGGCAGACGAAAACTGCAGCTGTGGTGACCTGGCCAATCTCATCAGCAAAGGCGAGGTGGATGGCTATCTGCTCAAGCCCATGAACTGCCCGCATCATATTCGCATTTACGCCAGCGAGAAGCGCAGCTATCGCGACCTGCCCATTCGCTTGGCCGAGTTTGGCACGGTCTACCGCTGGGAACAATCGGGCGAACTGGGTGGGCTGACGCGCGTTCGTGGATTCACGCAAGACGATGCGCACTTGTTTGTTACCGAAGAACAATTGGCCGCAGAAATCGCTGGTTGCCTTGACCTGGTGAAGATCGTGCTGGGTACTCTCGGCATGGAAAACTATCGCGTACGAGTTGGTTTGCGGGACCCGGCAGGTGACAAGTATGTCGGTGAGCCNGAGCAATGGGAGCGCGCGGAGGCTGCCTGCCGAGAGGCCGTTCAGGAGATGGGGGTCGACTATACGGCTGAGCCTGGAGAAGCTGCCTTCTATGGACCTAAAATCGACTTTGTTGTTCGTGACGTGATTGGCAGAGAATGGCAATTGGGTACCGTACAAGTCGACTACCAGTTGCCGCAACGTTTTGANCTCGAATACACCGGATCGGACAATAAGCCGCATCGGCCCGTCATGGTGCACCGAGCACCCTTTGGCTCGATGGAACGATTTGTCGNGGTTTTGATTGAGCATTTTGCGGGAGCCTTTCCGCTCTGGTTAGCTCCCGAACAAGTACGCCTGATGACGGTCAGCGAGAAATCAGAAACCTACGCTCGAGAAGTCGAAAAGAAACTCCAAGAGGCCGAATTTCGTCTGACTGCGGACTACCGAGGTCAAAAACTGGGCGCCAAAATCCGTGAAGCCCAGCTAGAACAAATCCCCTATATGCTGGTGGTTGGCGAAAAAGACGCAGAAAACGGCACCGTCACCGTCCGCGACCGCCTAGAAGGCGATCTGGGTCCCATGCCTCGGGAAGCTGCAATTGCCAAATTGCAAGCAGAGATTGCTGCCAAGACAGTACGGAAAATTGCCGAAGCAAACTCTNAAAATTGACCCCTCGGACGAGCTGAGCAGGCTCAAAATGACTGGGGNCCAAATACGGTGGAACTGCCGAAATGAGGGTCCCCAGCGGTTGACTAAGGTACGCAGTAACCGATACTTAGAAAATTGCTGTCTTTAGCCCCCCCGTACTTTCACCCCAGGAGACATTTCCAATCGAACGCAAGCAGCAACGGATCAACGAGCAGATCCGCACGTCCCCGCTTCGCGTCATTTCTGACGAAGGCGAACAATTGGGCGTTATCACACGTGACGAAGCTTTGGANCANGCACGCACAGCAGGGCTTGATTTGGTGGAGGTTGCTTCAAGTGAAGAACCGCCTGTCTGCCGAATCATGGACTATGGCAAGTTCAAGTACCAACAAAAAAAGCGGCTCAATAAGGGCCACACGCACCAGGGCAAGAACAAAGAGATCCGCCTCCGCCCCAAAATTGGCGAACACGATTTTATGACCAAGGTAAACAGGGCTCGTAAGTTCCTGGAAGATCGCGATAAGGTCATTTGTTCGGTAATCTTCCGGGGACGCGAAAATGCACATGTTGACGAAGGCTTTAAGCTCGTCAAACGTTTAACGACCGAGCTGGAAGATGTCTCCAAGGTGGAGCAGGNACCTTCGATGATGGGTCGTCGGATTGTGGTCATTTTGGCGCCAAAATAAGCGTATCTTTGGGACAGGCTATCCTTCAGGGCAGGCCCCTTCTGCAGCAGCGTCTCTGCGGGGACGTGCTAATACATGGGAATGCCCGGCCACTCGTGGCGGAGCCATCTCGTGACTGCCGGAACGGCGCTGCGCTTGGTCCGGCCTACTGCCCACTCGGCTGCGGGCTAGGTTCCTCGGTCGGCATGACAAATGCGGGGAATGACAGGCCCACTACGGGGGCAGATTGCTGCCGCCGGCTTTGCCCTCACTGCAACAATCTGCTGTAAAAGGCGGGTTTTCGCCCCCGCAAAATCTGCTACAATGCGGGGCTCTCACCCCACACAGCTAACCGATTTTTCTGCAGGGAATCACCTCCGATGCCTAAACAAAAAACCCACAAAGGAACCAAAAAACGGTTCCGGCTGACAGCAAGTGGCAAGGCCAAACACCGCGCGGCAGGGACCAGCCATCTGGCAGGCCGTATGAGCCAGAAAAGAAAACGCAATTTGCGTGGCACAACTTGCACAAATGATACGAACTCAAAAATGATTAAGAAGGCGCTCGGCGCAGGATAAGCAAAACACGAAGCGACACAAGCTCGTCGGGTACAGAACGCCTTTCACAGTTGAAAGGGACCTGGGTGGGCCACATCAGCAAGATAAGGGGTTTCTCCCATGAGAACCACCAAAGGCAGTGCCCGGAATCGGGCCAAGAATCGTCTCTTTAAAAAAACCAAGGGCTACGTCGGCGGACGTGGCACACTCCTTCGGACTGCAAAAGAAACACTCATTCGCGCTGAAGCCTATGCCTTTCGCGATCGTCGTGTCCGTAAGCGTGAGTTCCGCAAGCTGTGGATCATTCGTATCAACGCTGCTTCTCGTGAACGTGGACTTCGCTATAGCGAGTTAATGAATGGACTCAAAAAAGCTGAAGTAGAAATCAATCGCAAGATGCTTTCTGAGATGGCCATTCACGATCCGGCCGCCTTTGATGCCATCGTAGAAAAGGCACGTGAAGCACTGGCAGCCTGATTTCGATTCATGAATTTCCAGTCAGGCATCCTAGCCGGGACATAATCACGTGGCGCTCGCCGATTTTCTCGCCAGTTTGGACAAGCTTGTAGAGCAAGCGCAATCTGCATTTGCTGCTGCCGACTCTGAAGATGCGCTCGAAGATGTACGGGTAGATTTTTTGGGAGCCAAAGCGGGGCTGTTGCGTAAAGTGCAGAAAGGCCTCGGGGCGGTTGACAAATCCGACAAGCCGGTGGCTGGAAAACGCTTCAATGAGGTGAAGCTGTCGGTCGAAGCCGCCTTTGAAAAAGCCCAACAAAAGCTGGCCGATGGAGGCTCCCAAGCAGGAGAGGCCTTCGACGTCACGGTCCCTGGACAGCCCGTCCGCATCGGTCATCTCCACCCCATCACGCAGACGATTTGCGAGATGAAAGACATTATGGGACGGCTCGGATTTACCGCCGTGGAGGGCCCCGAAATCGAGGACGATTGGCATAATTTTGAGGCGCTCAATATTCCCCTTTCGCATCCAGCCCGCGATCCACTTGATAATTTCTATCTTGGGGTGGCAGAAACCAGCCACGATTCACCCCTGCTGCTGCGTTCACAAACGAGCACCGTACAAATCCGGGTCATGGAGGCTGCTGTTGCTGGCAGTGCCCCAGGCGAACCCGCCCCCCCTGTGCGAATTATCTCATTGGGCCGCGTTTATCGGCCCGACACGGCAGATGCCACCCACTATCCCATGTTTCACCAGATCGAAGGTTTGCTCGTTGACCGAGGCGTGACCATGGCCGATCTCAAAAGTGTCTTACGACTCTTTTGCCAAAGCTATTTCGGGGGCGAGGAAGAGGTGCATGTCCGTTTTCGTCCTTCGTTTTTTCCGTTCACCGAACCAAGCGTAGAAGTCGACATGAATTGGCGCGACGCGGCTGGCAACGACTGCTGGATGGAAATGGGTGGGGCCGGTATGGTCGATCCGAATGTATTGCGCGCGGTTGGCTACGATCCGGAAGAAGTTACCGGTTTTGCTTTTGGCCTGGGTGTCGAACGCATATGCATGCGCCAACATGGCATCACCGACATCCGCGCTTTGTATCAGAATGACGTCCGCTTCCTTTCGCAATTTTGAACCCCGACAGAGCGAAACGTCGTTACGACTGGACGCCGAGAGCGATTCAACCTCACTCTGTGAGACCTAAACATGATCATCTCCTGGAATTGGCTGAAGGAATATGTTGATCTCGACATGTCTGTCGATGAACTTACCGACCGGCTTACCTTGACTGGCCTGAACCTGGAAGGCGTCGAGAAGATCGGTGAGGATGTGGCCATCGACCTGGAGGTCACCAGCAACCGCCCCGATTGCTTGGGGCATATTGGCGTTGCCCGCGAAGTCGCCGTGATTTGGCAACAGTCGTTGCGTGAGCCAGCCGCAGAACCACCCCAGAAAGGCGCGCCTGTTCAAACTCTGGCATCTGTCGAAATTGCAGCCCCCCAACGATGCCATCGCTATACAGCACGCGTTATCCGTGGCATCAAGATTGGGCCTAGCCCGGCCTGGCTTGCCAATCGGTTGCAATCGCTGGGGATCGCAGTGATCAATAATGTGGTCGATATTTCAAATTACGTCATGATGGAATGCGGCCAACCACTGCATACTTTTGACTTTGAGAAACTGGCCGACAAAAAAATCATTGTCCGGGAATCCAAGGCAGGCGAAATATTCACGGCCATCAATCACCACGAGTACGAGCTTCCGGCAGGAGCTTGTGTGATCGCCGATTCCCAGCGAGCTGTCGCCCTGGGAGGCGTGATGGGCGGGGCCGACACGGAAGTTACTGCTGAAACGACCGACCTGTTGATTGAGGCGGCCAGTTTTGATCCGCTCTCGGTACGCAATATTGCCAGAAAATTGAATCTGCATAGCCCCTCTTCTTATCGCTTTGAACGGGGCGTTGATCCCGATCGGATCGATTGGGCGAGTCGGCGCTGCTGCGAACTAATCCTGGAACTGGCCGGAGGAGAATTGGCCACAGATGTGATTGATATGGGCTCAGCAAGACCTCCAAGCGAACCGGTTAAACTTCGTTTTGAAGAATTACCGCGAATCCTGGGTATTGAGGTTCCTACTGAGCAGGTGCAGAGAATTCTGGGAGATCTGGGCTGCAAAGAAACTCATATTTGTGACCATTGTGTGAAAGTTGTGGCACCCAGTTGGCGTGCAGACCTGACCCGCGAAATTGATCTTATCGAAGAAATTGCGCGAATCCACGGTTACGATCGCATTCCGGAAGATGCTGGCGTCAAGATGGTCGCATCGACACGCACCCCAGAAGATCGTGTCCTGGAAAAAGTTCGCAACGTACTTGTGGCTACCGGATTTGACGAAGCGATGACCGTGAGTGCCGTCGACCGCAATTGGGTCGATAGGTATCGTCCATGGTCACAAGCAGATCCTCTCACGGTCAGCACTCCTGTACTACGTCGGGCAGATTGCCTGAGACAAACTTTGATACCCAGTTTATTGTATGCTCGACTCAACAACGAAAAGCTTTTTAACAGCGTGATCGAGCTTTTTGAAATTGCCTCGATCTACCTTCCTTGCGCGGGTGAATTGCCAGATCAACGTCGGATGCTGGCCATCACCTCGGGACGCAGTTTTACTGAATTGAAAGGGGTTTTAGAAACACTTGTCGAGACGATTGCTCCCGACATGCCGCTGGCAGCTAACGAGATCGAGGACCCTCTATTCGCCCAGGGTTGTGAACTGAAACTCGGGGACCAGGTCTGTGGAGTGTTGGGAGAAGTAAGCCAAGAGGGACTCGAACAATTTGAACTACGAAGTTCAGCGACGGTTGCCGAACTTGACCTGGGAGTGCTGGGTGACCATGCCGTACCCATTCGCCGCGTGAAACCTTTGTCGGCGTTCCCGCCCGTGAGGCGAGATCTCAATATCGTGGTCAATCAAGATGTCTGTTGGGCGGACATCGAAAGAATTGTCATATCCAAGGGCGCCGATGTGCTGGAGTCCATCTTATTTCAGGATGATTCTTATCGGGACCCCAAGCAGTTGGGTGAAGGGAAGAAGAGTGTTTTATTTAGCATCCAACTTCGCTCAGCCTCCGAAACACTAACGAACGAACAAGCCGATGCCATGCGCGACCAAATTGTTGCAGCCCTGGGCAAAGAAGTGGACGGTAAGTTGAGAGCTTAGGACAATTTGCTCTGACGGAGGAAGGTCGATGCGGATGACAATTCCTGCTCTCTTTGCTCAAGCCGTTGAAAACGGAACCGATCGGCCTGCCTTGGGGACGATTCACGAAGGTCACCTCCAATGGCGCACGTGGCAGGACCTTCGCCTGGAGGTGGATCAATACGCCCGCTTGCTGCGCACCCATCAAGTGCAACCGGGCGACCGGGTAGGCCAGGTCTCTGAAAATTGTCAGGCTTGGATTGCTGTCGATCTGGCAATTCTTTCCCTCGGTGCGGTGCATGTCCCCATGCATGTCTCCTTGGCTGCGTCGCAGTTAGTCGATCAGATCAGGGACTGCGATGCTCAGGTAGTTCTTCTTTCGCCAGCAGCCCAGTCAAAGTTCAAGCAGAAGCTTGATACGTGTTGTACCGTTCTCCTCCATACGAGTGCACAAGCGAAGAACGACCCCGCAACACCCATTGAAAACTTTGCCGAGGCCTATCCCAATCTGCCAAGCGCCAATGATCTGGCCACCTTGATTTACACTTCAGGCACGACCGGCAAGCCTCGTGGGGTGATGTTGAGCCACCAGAATCTTACTTCCAATGCGATCAGCGTTACCCAAGCGGTCGGCACGCAGGCGGACGAAACAAGACTTTGCTTTTTGCCTTTTTCCCACATTTATGCCCGCACGTGTGATCTCTACAGTTGGCTTTTCCAGGGATCGCAGCTAGTGTTGGCAGAAAACCGTGAGACGATTGTACGCGATTGCCAAATTGCCAGCCCCAGTGTGATCAACGGGGTACCCTATTTTTATCAGAAACTCGCTGAGCAACTTCAGGATGCCAAATCGGGTACGCTCGAGTCTCTGCTGGGAGGCCGGATAAAACGTTGCTTTTGCGGTGGAGCAGCGGTGGCACCTGAAGTGGAATCGCTATTCGAACAGCAGGGGCTCCCACTATTATCCGGTTATGGCCTGACAGAGACATCGCCTGTCGTGACTGCCACTTCCTTGGAGAATTACCAGGCGGGGAGTGTTGGTCGGCCTTTGCCAGGTATCGAGGTGCATCTGTCCGACGATCATGAAATCCTTGTACGCGGTCCCGGAGTGATGCAAGGTTATTGGCGCGACCCTCTCGCCACCCAAAACACACTGGCAGAGGGTTGGCTCAAGACGGGGGATCTGGGCCAATGGTCTGCCAGTGGCAATCTGACAATTGCGGGCCGCGCCAAAGAACTTATCGTTCTTACGACAGGCAAAAATGTTTCGCCAACGCAAATCGAAAATCTACTCGTCGGCTCACCCTATGTAGAATCCGTTTGTGTTGTTGGTGATGGTCGTAAATGTTTGGCTGCTTTGATCGTACCGAACCCTGCTGCCCTCCGCACGTTCATTCAACAAAAACGCCTGTGGGTCTGGTCGCGCCGTCGTGCCGTAACCCATCCGCGAGTCCATGAACTTTTTCGTAGCGAAATAGATCGCCTCTTGGCTGGCGTAAGTCGGGCAGAACAGGTTGGACCCTTTGCAATCCTGGATCGCAACTTTGCACTGGAGCAAGGTGAAATCACAACCAAGTTGAGCCTGCGACGCTCAAAAATTGCCGCCAATTTTTCTCATCTCATCGAATCTATCTATCGTTAGCAGACCTCAAAATTGGCATAAACGATTAAATACCAACTTCTGTTTTGACCAACGAGTCGGAGCAACCTAGTCTTTTCTTGGGAAATCAGCTCCTAACTGCCCTGACGAGGGCAGACCGTTTTCCCATTGCTAGACACCGGCAACTTCGGCTTCATCATCATGGAAGAACCGCAATCCTGGCCCGTGGAACGTGATGAGCGTTCCCAGAAAACTGTGGGCGACGATCGCTCTCAAAAAACTGCGGAAAAGCTGCGCCTATTGCGCGAGCAGGCCGACGAAACGCTTTCTGGCCATCGCCGCCGGGTTAGCCATATCGAAGCAGAGCTCAATCTGCGCCTAAAACAAATCGCAGAAGAGATTGCTCGAGATCGTGTCGCTGAAGAAATGGAAGCTGCCGCTGCTGCGCAATTGCAAGAAGAACTTGAAGGCCTGCAATCAACGCTGACTGGCAACGATGCTGAGATTCAGTCCCTGCAAGAAATGCTGGAAAGCCAGGCCAGCGACTACCAGCAGCGTCTCGATCAGCGCGAAGAAGAGTTGGGACAGTTGATTGAGCAGGCTGAACAAGCTCAATCCCAGTGTGCTGAACTTGCCAGGCAGTTGCAAAAAGAAAGTGAAACGGGTGCGCAGCTCTCCGAGGATTTGCAAGCTGCACAGCGGGCACTTAAAGAATTACGCGCCGAACCGTATCGTGCCTGTGATAACCTGCGCAATGAGTTAACCGAACTCCAACAACAGCGCGAGCAGGAGCAGAACGAAACCTCGCAGTTGCATGACAAACCCCATGCCACCCAGCAATCCCTCGAACAACTCCAAACTCAGGAGTGTGCCGACTGTGCCAGCAAAAGTGAAGAACTCAAAAACCTGCAACACCAGAATGAAGAACTACAGCAGCAGCTAAAAAGCGCACACGAGAAATTTCGTTCTCTGGAACAGCTGCAATCCGACACGACTGCTGCATTAGAAAAGTTAGTGGCCAAAAGTGAAGAAATGGCAGCTTTGCTCAAGACGGCCGAAACGCGTATTCAGGAGTTGGACAATAAACAGGAACACCAGTACCAATTTGAGCAACTCAATCGAAAATTTGAGCTGGCACTGGCTGATGTCCAAAAGCTAAAAAGAGAAAATGCGGAACTGAACTCCGAGTTGGCTAGCCGATCAGCTGCGAGTGACGAATCCTCACCAGAACTAGTGAGCCTGCGCAGCGAGAGAGATGCGTTGGCTGACCGAGTCTTCAAACTTGAAAATTCACCTCCCGAGGTTATCGATGGTGACCTGCAGCAAGAAATATCTGATCTCCAACGTCGTTTCGAACTAGCTGCCGACGATGTGCGGCAGCTCAAACAGATCAATTCCAAGCTGCAAGAACAGTTGTCTCAACAACCTCTAGCTGCTGAAGATCCCGCCATTGACGGATCGGACTGGCAGGCACAAAAAGCGCGCTTACTGGCCGAATTGGACGCCGAAGAGCAGAGTTCGTTGACGGACGAACGTCGTGCGGCCCGAGCTACCATTGAAGGTACTATTACGCTTACTGATCAGGTGGTCGCCGAAAAGGACAAGCAGATTGCCGAACTGCAGGCTTCTCTAGAAGCGCGTCCTGCTAAAGCCGAAATCGAAACAATGAAGCATGCTATCCAGGAAGAAATCTGCAGCAATGACGAACTGATACAAACAGAACGTCGCCGCCTGGAAAAGCTACAGCAGGAATGGCAAGAAAAGCTCCGCAGTGCCGAATTGGAAATCTCGGTCGACCGGGCCAAGTTAGCGCGTGAACGATCAGACCTGGAGGAAAGGCTAGCCGGACTGCAAGACACCCAATACGACTCGAACTCGGACGCGAGAGGAAAACCTCGCCACCGCTGGCTCTCAGCATTGGGCCTCAAGGAAGAAGAGGAGGATCCGCAATAGGGGGCACCCACATTCGCGACTCCCTGCAAGGCAACGCAGTGAGCTATTTTCGTAGCCGAATTCGTGAGAATTCGGTTGTTTGGGGTGGGAGGTTTTCACCTGGGCATGACCCGCACTTTTAAGAATACTGGCCTCGCCCGAAAACGGGGAAGTAGGATTTGGGATTCGAGAACGCCTAAAGGGAGAGCACTTTTGCTCACTCTACATTTTCTCCACTCATCCGATAAATGGCTACAATCGTGCCATTGAATTCTTGCACATTCAAGCCAAATGTGCCCTCCACAATAACCGGACGAAATGAGTATTCCGCCGTTTTACCCGCTTCCATCTCGACCGCAATGCAATCAAACAGAGCAGCGCCGGGTCCAAAGCAACACTCCAGGTTGTCACGCACTAAGATAAATTGCTTCAAACCTTTTCTCTTGAGCGTCGGAAAGATATAGCCTCGGATGCGGATCCGCTGGCCAAAAAGCTGCTCAATCTTAGGGGTCAGTAGAGTTCTCTCAAACGTCGCCTGGTCGGCCATGTCGAACTTAATATTGTCAAACGTACAATCTACAATACGAGAAACCGTGCGGGGAGCTTGTACGTCATCAGAGGCTTCTCGCACTCCACTGGCAGCGACGGTCTGCTGACGATTGCATCCCAGGATAGCTGACAGCAGCATCAAAACCACGACACAGAACAATCGGTTGGTATTCATTTAACGTAATCGGCGACTAGCACGTAGACAGGTTTTTTCAAATGGACATTGCGGGGAAAAACACGTAATGTGCCTCCCATGCGAAACATCCCCCCGGAATAGTTCGTCGTTTTATTGCCTTGCATCTGCACGAGCACCTGGTCGAAATATTGCACATCCGAGATATCGCCAAAGCAGCATTCATTATTGTCGCGAACCAGCAGAAAGCGGTTCACATGGTTACGCACGGGAGTCCCTTCTTTAGAGTAATGTGTTCCAGGACGCATAAATCCCTTAATAAAAACCTGCTTCTGATGGAGTTCTAAAATGTCTGGGGGGACATAGTCACCACCGCGTTCTTCGACCTGATCGGGACGAAATTCATAAAAAGAAGTTCGTATGTATCCATCTGGAACTTCTGTGGCGTGGATATATCCTGCATAACCAAGCCCCCCTGCAAGTCCCAGGACGGATAGCATGATGCCGATCATTGCAACTCGGCGCCCACTGAGCTGGTTAGGGAACGCAAGAATCCTGTGCAGTGATAACGATCCGGCCACAAGACCCACTACGGGTATCGGCGCTAGCCATAAGGAAGAAGACAGACTGCTGCCAGCGGCAACAAATATCAACAAGGACAACACACCAAAAACGGCGGATACAATCGCCCCAGTGCTGAGTGGTCGGTATTCGAAATCGTCACTTGCCATCGGAATTTATAAGTTGGTTTATTGGTTTTGAACGTCAGTGTCTGCACTACCCGATCGCACATCAGCCCCGCGTAGCAACAGGGCAAATATCCCCATCAATACAAGACCTGCTATCAGCGGAACACCAATCAAAATAATTTGACTGGGGGACCCTTCGTTGTCTTTTGCTGAACGTTGGACCTCGGAACTTGTCATTTTTGCTGCTGTTTTTGCCGACTCGGGACTGTTCGGAGTAGACGGTGCTGCTTTTTCTAGAGATGGTTGCCCTACCACACCTTGGGGTGCTTCAACGGGTTTTTCAAGAGTCTTTGCCAGTCCCTCGCCAGACTTTGTGACTGCGGCTGCAAACATACTAAAAGCGGAGTTCCTTCGTGCCCTGGTCACACACTCCGGATCAATCTCCTCCAGATCGGCGAGAGCGGCATCCGCGCGATCTCCAACAGGCCCCTCCTGCTCGGCCGCCACGAGCAAATAAGAAACGACTGGTTGACGGATCCAGCCGTCTTTCTCACCCGCTTTAAATAAAGAAACCAACTTGTCCATGACGCTCCAGTCTTCCCAACGCGCAAGATCGGGAACGACCTGATCGGCAAACTGTTTATTGTCGAGCACCAAGTGTAAGGATTCCAGAATCCGCTCACGCGGCAAAACGTCTGTCTCCTCACCATGAAATCGCAGTGCCATCAAGGCAGCATACGTGTGGCTGTATTCTGTTTCTGAATTCCTGAGAAACTTCTCTTCAACCAAGGGCAAACCAGTTGGCCCCTTGAGTTTTAGATAAGCCGCAATGAGCGCATCGAGGCATTGTTGCTTACGTCGAACATCAGCTCGAATCAATTCGTCCAGAATCGACACACTCATCGCCGGGCCCGTGCGCGCCATAGCTGCTAGCATTACCGAAACTCCGGGTTTCAGGAGTTGGTAATCGTACAATAGTTGTGATTCTAATAGCTCCCCATCCGACGCAGTGCCGCATGTGCCCAGCATGGTCAGGTACAATCGCCTACGTGATGGGCCAATGCGCGGATCTGAAATCCAGTCGATGAGCTGCTGACGATCCATCCGATCTGCCAGATCAACCACTTCACTATAAGGGGCAATGGCAAATTCATCGTACGCGTCTTGTGCCAGGAGGGGATCTTCATCTTCCAAATGCTCTTGAAAAAACGCCAGGCGATCTGCGCCTCTCTTAGGCAAGTCTGCAAGTTGATTGACGTAGTGGACTCCCCGCTCGGTCAGAGGAAGAGGTGTCGCCCAATCAATGCTGGAAACGGCGATCTTTTCTATCCTGGGCCCCTTATTGACGAGTGCATTGATGAGAAAACTCCGATCCTTGTCATCCTTGCCAAAGTAGACCACCTCGATCTCTTCCATAGCGGCAGAACTTTCATCTCCCCGGAGCACATTTTGTACTGCAAACCGCGCCATTCCGCAGTCGTTGCCCGCCAGATCAAAATTGGTCGGATCATCACTTGTAGCAGCTGGCTGGATCAGCTTGGCAATCACACTGATTTCGGCAGAGGCTATTTCTTCGCTAATCGTTTGCTGTGTTGCGCTACAGAACGGACAAGCGTTCACATTGGCAGTACCGGCATACCACACCGAGTACATCATGAAGCCCATCCACAAAAAGAGTCTGTGCTTGGGTATAAACATTATTGCTTTGAAGTTCCTGATACGGTTGGGCTCCAGGTTGATGCAATGATCATTCGATTGCCTACTCCCATCCTATAGCAAGCAGGCTGCAACAGACAAATGCCTACCAACTAGCCCATTACTTTAATGCGTGCTGGACCAAATGCTATCCGTAGCTTAGATGCGCTGACCGCCTGAAGCCATTTAAGCTCGGTATAAGTAATTTGGGCTAGTATCGACCGCTGCCGAGTGCACGTCCCACATCCGTACGATACGCTGTTAATGCAGGCAGATAACCGACCAGAACAGCAAACACAACCAGGCTGGGTATCAGGACACCCTCCTGCCAGCTAAACTGCCAAAAACCCAAGGTAATTCCACTTTGACTCTCAACATAGGGGCTAATGGCCGCCAGGACCACATGTCCCAGTGCCACACCCGAGACACCCCCCAGAAGAGCGAGCAATATCGACTCCACAAGAATAATTCCCATCACGGCCGTGCGACTGGCACCCAAAGCGCGCATGACTGCAATATCATGGCTCCGTTCACTCATGGAGTTGTAGATGCTGACCAAAATACTAATGCCTGCCACGATCACGATCAAAACGGTAAGGATCAGCAGTACCAATTGCATGGGTCCAATAATATTGTCGAGCATGTCCTGCACCACATAGCCCGGTTTCACCGCTACGGTCGTTCGATCCTTGCCCTTGTTGATCGCATTGTCCAGATACATCATGGCCGTGTCACTTTCGCAGCGCACCAAGATCGAAGTAACTTCTCGCTGCCTCTCAGGCAAAGGACTACGCCCTCGATTGGGATCCTTGGGGTCCACGGATACTGCCATGCCCGATTCGCTCATGGATTGCCCCGCCTCCTCCTCCCCCTCTTCTAATGGCATGGCATGGCCATCGAGCAGATAAAACCCCTCCATATTGGCAAAGATTGCCCGGTCATTGGATGTTCCAGTGGATTTCAAAACACCAACAATTTCAAACTCGATATGCTTTTCACCCTTTGAACTCATCCCGTGAGTCGGTTGGAACGTATCGCCAACTTCCAATCCGGATTTACTGGCGACCACCGCACCAATCACGGCTTCAAAAAAATGATCGGACCGAAAATTTCTCCCGGAAGAAAATTCATATCGCTTGTCGGAGCCATCTTCGTTGGCACCGTAGGCAAGTTTCTCGAACAAATCAGGAGTGGTTGCCACGACACGAAATCGCAGGCCATTGATGTGGTAGCTGTCGCCAATGCAATAGGGAATTGCCACCGAAGTGAAAGGCGCATATTCGCCATCGACAAATTGTTTGTAATAGCTGTACGGAATGGGATAGATGGGTTCACCAATGTGAAAGACCGTATTCATCACCAACTGAACATCCCCTGCCTTGCCGCCCCCCACAATTAAGTGGTAGCCTTCCGCATCCCCTTCAAACTGCTTGACCACAACCTGATGGATCACGATCACCAGGATCATCAGCGCTACCCCCAGCGCCATCGATAAACCCGTAAGCGAGGAAGCCAGGGACCGTTGCTCCATGTTTCTCCAGGCTATTTTCCAGAAAGGCATCGGATGGGTACTGGGGTCGCGAGATAGGGTGGTGTGGAAAGAATCCGATCTTGAATGCGGATTTTACGCTTTTGCTAAAACTTGATTTACTTTTTCTAATTCGTCGACGCGCTCAAACTGCGCCGAAACTTCGGGAGAGTGTGTAACGAGAAGCATGGCGATATTCTCTTTTTCGCAAGCACCTCGCAGGAGATCGATGACCTGCTGCTGATGGGCAGGATCGATGTTGGCAGTTGGTTCGTCGGCCAGGATTAACGAAGGTTGGTTGGCAAGTGCGCGCGCTACTGCAACGCGTTGTTGTTCACCGACCGAAAGCTCTGCCGGTTTGTGATGAGAACGATGGCTGAGCCCCACTTCCTCCAAGAGGTTTGCCGCCCGTTTGGGGTCGGTTTTCTGACCCGTAAAGGTCATGCCCAGGAGCACATTTTCGTGTGCTGTAAATGCGGGCAGAAGATTAAAAGTTTGAAATACGAAACCAATATGCTGGGCACGAAAACGGTCGCGTGCCATCTCATGCAAACCGGTAATATCATGCTCATTAATAAAAATATTCCCGGCATCGACTGTGCTCAATCCTGAAATACAGTTCAGAAGTGTTGTCTTGCCGCATCCACTGCGTCCGCGCAGGACAACTTGCTCTCCCGCAGCGATTTCCAGTCGAGGGATCTCGAGGATGGGCAAAATCTCGCCGTCGGGCTCGCGATACGATTTGCGAACGTTTTCCAGGAGCAACATCTTGTTGTGATTTCTGGCTATGCTTCTTCAATGAGGGGAAACGGTGGCAGGCAAATAACCCAGTTGAAATCTTTTCAGGGCTGGCGCGTTCTCTGGGCTAGAGGGGGAATATCATAGCTCACCTGCCATTTGAGCAATAGACGACTCCTATTCGGCAGTTGGCCCGGGAATTCAATACTTCGTACTTGTTCTGCAGGCAATTGCCACCCCTTCGCTCTTCCTGACACATCCTGTACTACGACAGGCGATCTTCAGAGCTTTACAAGTGGCCACCGACAACTAAGAACCGTATTACTACGCCACTTGCTAGCAGCAGGTTCATCCCTTTTGGAAATATTTACAAAAGAACTACGAAGGAATTGCAAGAGACCCTTGAGATACACGTTTCAGATTTCTGGATCTCGACTGGCAACCATTGCATTCAAGGCTTTAGGGCAAGTGCCAAGGGTGTCCGTGGGGCCTGATTGCTAGCAAGGCAATCAAGAGTTTGGCATCCGATTTGCGAATGCTGGTTGTCGGTAGAAGAGAGATACGATGCACAGAGCGGCTTAATTCCCAGCGGGTAAGCCGGGAAAAGGGCCACCCACGCTCGTGCCATCGAGTGAGACATGTCCCACCTTTACAGTCTCCCCCCTTGAGGGCCGACGAGTTATCCCGCATCTCGTCGGCCCTTTTTTCTTATCTCGAGCTCAAGGTCAATAATTTTCACTCGCGATACGGGCGTGCGCAGATCGAGGGTAGATATTGGGTTTGGACCCAGAAAGTCTAAGCCTGCCGGTTGAACAACTCTGATGGTATTATGGTGGGCCCACCTCAGAAGACGTGGATATATCCAGCTACCCGTGCAAAACAATCTATCCCTCGAAGCATGCCGCCATTACCACCAACTCCCGATTCTTCGACTAGCCGAACTCAACATGAGCAGGCACTTGCCTATTTATTGGGGCGGATCAACTATGAGCAAACTCCGATCGTGCCTTATGGTCTCAGGCAAATGAAGCTCGATCGAATGCGTCAACTCTTGAACCGACTCGGTAACCCTGATGCGGGACTACCGATCATCCATGTGGCAGGCACCAAGGGAAAAGGTTCCACATCGGCCCTGGTAGCCAGCATTTTGAAAGCAACTGGTTATGAAACGGGGCTGTTTAGTTCGCCTCACCTTGAACGGATGGAAGAACGATTTGCCGTGCAGGGACAGCCATGCACGTCCGAAGAATTGGTGGCACTCATCGATCGCTTGCGACCAGTCGTTCAATTGCTTGATGACGAAGCTCGTTGCGCTGGTGATCGATTTCTTTCCCCCACCTACTTTGAATTAACCACGGCACTTGCTCTGATGCATTTTGTGCAACGCAATGTGGATTTAGCCGTATTGGAAGTTGGCTTGGGTGGCCGCTTGGATTCCACCAATGTCTGCCAACCCGTTGTGACCGTAATCACAAGTATCAGCCTGGACCATACCAAGCAGTTGGGAGACACCCTGGAGAAAATCGCGGCGGAAAAAGCCGGCATTATCAAGCCGGGTGTTCCTGTATTCTGCGGTCCTTTGGATGAGGCTTCGCGCGAAGTGATCGCCGGCACCGCCAAACAACATGGCTGCCGGATGTTTGAAGCGGGTCAAGACTTTTTTTACGAGTACACACCTCCCCAGCACCTCAATCGGCAAGACGGTTTGGGACGGCTTGATTTCAGGGGGAATTTTGCCGGAGATTCGGTACAGTTCCAAAACTTGCCCCTGCGACTCTTGGGAATCCATCAGGCCGCCAATGCAGCACTCGCAGTAGCCGTCTGCGAAGAGCTGCGACGGCAGAATTGGTCCATTGCAGACGATGCCCTCCGGGCAGGACTTGCTGAATTATCGTTACCAGCACGAATTGAAATAGTGCTTCGCGATCCTACCGTTGTTCTCGATGTGGCGCATAATGTTGCTTCTGCTCAAGCCTTGACTGAGGTCCTGGAATCAAGCTTCGGTGATCGACAACGCACTTTATTGCTGGCCGTATCCAAAGACAAAGATGTGGCAGGTATTGTGCGAACTCTATTGCCCCACTTCCAGAGGGTCGTTTTGACAGCGTATCAAGACAACCCTCGCGCCGTACCTGTGCCCGAACTTCGAGCACTCGTCGAACAGCAGTTCCCAAATCACAGCACAAAAGCAGGAACGTTTGAGCTTCTGGAAGCCACCTTGCCCCTTGATGCCTGGCACCTGGCCAAGTCGCAAACGCCACAGGATCAACTGATCTGTATCACAGGATCCTTCTTCATTGCAGCGGAGTTACGCGCCAGCTTGCTCGCTGAATCACACAGGGCGCGCTGAATCACACAGGTCGCACTGCTCAACTTAATTCTTCCATCAAAGGCTCTGGATTGGCGCGTGCAGACAAGAAGCATGTCAAATCGTACTTGCGGGCAAGGTAGATAGCAAAACAGCAGCTCAAATACGTTAGCATCCGGAAATCCTTTCGTGCTATGCCAATCGCGTCAATCCGCGAAGTCTACTCCCTTAAAATTCGTCGCTGAATGTCCAGCGAGGCTCTTCATGCCAGTCCCCCTCGAATTCTATACCCGGACCAGGTGGTTCCAGTTCAGCAGCCAGTGCTTTGGATCGGTCCGGTAAATCGTCTTTTCGGATTGATTCCGTAAATCCAAACCTTTCGTTACGTACTTCTTTTTGAAGCTTGGTAACCAGTTGGGCAATGTACGGATCGGCCCAGGGAATCAAATCGCTAGGCTTGGTGCTGAATCGTTGGTGTGTGCTCATGCTTGTGTTTTCGGTCGCAGGCACACGAACAACCGTACAAAAAATGCGTTTCATTCTACGAGGAGCTACCATTGGTGTTCCTTCCCACATGTGGGCAAGATTTGCCCATTTTGATGATTTCAACAAGAGTCCAGAAAAGAGGCAGGTACCCTCCAAGCCTTACAATCCCTTGGCCTTGAAGCAAAGTACACCACCTGCGAAAGCTATCCCTACTGGGAATTCGCTTCCGCTGCGTTGGCCTCCCAGGCCAGTTGCAGGACTCAAGCTAATGCATCCCCTGTGCCAAATCTCGATAGAGCCTGCTTGATGTCAGACAGCCCGTCACAAAACGAGAACTGACAAGAGGTTAGCAATAGTATCCAATTTCCAGAGGACCCACTTTGTTTGCTAGCAGGATATGGAAGGTTTTTCAAAACCCTTGAAATGCACCAAAAGATATAGCGGTTAGCCCGGATAGTTTATCTGCTCCTACTCCGGCAGCCGCAGTGTCACTTATTCAAACTGGCCTACCCTGGTCACGTTATGCTTCAGCTTTGGTGCCCGAACATACGATACATCCGGGCCAGTTGGGTTATCCGACAAACTCCCTGGAATTCAGGCAGCGAACCCTTCCAACATCGTAAGCCCTGGAGAATCCCAGTTCGGTCAATGATTCATAGAGAAGTTCTGTCAGAAGCTTGATTTTTGAGACGCTAGACACCAATGGTGATCGAATTATAAATTCTCGCGAATTGAGTAAAGCCATTTCTGCCCTGAAAAAGCCCGATCAAGACAAGGACGGTAATCTGACTTATGAAGAAGTTACTCCCCAGCGTGGACCGGGTGGTGGCTCGCGTGACTCCCCCCAGTTTGTTGCACGCATAATGGAATTAGAACAACTGTCATTTGTCATTCTGACCGAGCGCAGCGACCTCATTTCTTCTTTTGGCACAGGCTTTGCTTATCCTATTAGCTAACCGATTGAGGTGGGCTTAGAAATGCTTGGAACACATGACTGGGCCGGAACAG
>PATG01000081.1 GCA_002713555.1 Planctomycetaceae bacterium | reverse complement strand
ACAACCAAGTCTATTTGATGTTCACCAGAGGTTGTGTAGAAGCGATAGGAGTAGTTCTCAATGTTTATTAATCTCTGTGCAAATTCAGAAATACGGTTTAGGGATTCTAGCTCCCTTAAGAATGCACCCTTATTTTTTATCAAGTATTCAGCGCGTTCAATGTTCTCCTCAGTTGCAGCAATCTCGCGGTTGGCATTTCTTATGCGTAGGTTTTTCCGTCCCACGAGCGATGGGTCATTGATCAATACGCCGTTTGCTACATAGGAGGTTTTCATGGATTCTGCACTAGATAATTCAGAGAATGCCCGCGATCTGTAGGTCCTCAATCCAGGCAAGGCCTCCGTGGCATTTTCTGCCGACATAATAAGATTTTCTATCTCCTTGCGCTTTTTCGCACCTCGCGGTATTGCTAGCACCTCCTCGTCTCCAGATGGAAGTAGATATGCGCTTGTAATCTCAACCATTACTACGTTCCCGCGCTTACGAATGGCCAAGCGAGTCTTAATAGGATCCTGTGTGGAATACCTCAATAAGGACTCTTCGCGGACTTTAAGTGTGTGGAAATCAGAACCAGATGCAACATGTTTAGGTAAACTTGAAGCTCCAGAGAAGTCAAAATATATATCTTCTGCAGGCGGCAGATTCTCGCAATTGCAGATGACTCTGCTTATGGGCTTTTTTAGATCTAAAACAAGTGGGTTGCCTACGACAGGTTCCCGCAGAGCAACAAAAGATTGGAAGGCACCCTCGTTTATTTGCAATATAGAGTTGGTTATCGCAGTTACTGCTTTTTCGGGAACGCCAATATTCCAGGCAAACACAATATGTTCTTTTTCATGCATTATCCGGGCGATGTCTACAGGAGGGGTGTCTTCGGATTTCTTCCAGGCGACCGTGCCATCCACTATAAAAATGCCATCTGAGCCAGCGAAAGATAGTTGCGCTGATTCCTTAAGATATAGTATCGGCACAGGATCAGAAACTTCAGAGTCAGGGAGACTAATATGCTTCGGGAGTACAGCCAATGGATTGATTACAGGAAGAGTGGCAGGTGTAATCTTTTCAGCCACAGGACGAATGGAGATCGGTTTAGGCAAGGCTCTCTTCTTAGGCAAGGCTCTCTTCTTAGGCAAGGCTCTTGTTTGCCTAGGGGTTTGCCGAGGGGGGGCATCGGGCAATTCCTGCCGAACTGCCTGCTTCACCTTGCCCTCGAAAAATCCACGTTCTGAAAGGACGGCATATCCAATAGCCAAAGGGACGGCAAAAGAGGCGATAGAAAGTATTAGTCGAAGTACCTGCCTAAGCTTAGAGTGCTGTTTTCGCTCCCTGTTATTCTTCAACCTGCCAACCAGAGAATCGTCGACGGTGACAATATTTATTTGTTCTCCCGTAATTTCAGGAACTCCCATTGTGACCCGAGCCGAATTCAATACATGTGGACTAGGAATCGAGCCGCTTGCAGCCAAGTCGATTCGTAACTTCGAGTCGTATCTGTCCTTGTTGTTTAGATTGAGAAGGCAGAGTTTAGCTCGAGCCAATTCTTCAAGAATCTGTTGAGACTGGCAACCTAGCAGACCAGTTGCAAAAGTCTTGATATGAGCCATCTGTCGATCTGCTGCTATAGAAATTACGTCTGCATCGTCCTCAAAAAGATCTATACCTAGTAGGCGATAATGATTCGCAGGTTGTTCCTGAGGAGGAATTCCCAGCCACTTGTGGTAGGGGTCAAGATTAGTTTTTGATTTGTGAGGAGTCACTTTTAGAATACTTTTAATACAATGCGTGGGTATTTACAGAAGGTTATCCCTGGCCAATAAACGGCTTTGCTATCTTGAACCTTCTCCCATTATTTCCTGAAGCCAATTGGGTAAATTCTCTTGCAATTCAGGCCGAAACCAGCAGAGCATTAATATGCCAGCTATTATGCCAACCAGCGAAAAAATAACGTGTCCTAAGATAAAAAACATTTTCTTCAGTTGGCGTCGCCTATTTATGAGATCCAAAGTCTGCATTGGCCCCACTGCATTTGCTCTCTTGTGGTCTCGCACAGTCCTCTTCAATCCATCCGAAGCAGCCTTCGGCGCTCCTGATTGAATGGCGGGTTCCAAAGTGGCCTCTTTAGATTTAATGTTCTGTAGTCCTGGTTTTTCTAGATAGGGAGAGTCTGTTGCGGCAGGTTCATAATCATTTAAAGTGGACTCAATCAATCGGTCAATGTCATCATAGTTAACAAGACCACCATCTCGACAGACAATTTTTTTCCAGCTATCTAATCTCGAGTTGGTAATAGACTTAACTCGCTGCAAATCGATCTGAGCCGCACTACCTACTCCTGGTATATTGGCATTCACTGAGAGTCTTCCATTACTATCAAGTCGATAGACAACCTTAACCTTAGTCCCTTTTTGAAGTCCACGAGGAAGATTCTTTATTCGTGCTCGACCTAGTTCACTGCAATGCTCAGGCTGGCTGCTCTCCCCTTCTAATAGTCTTACCAAAACATTATTCTGGTCATCTTCTTTCGTAACAAATTCGCGTACAACTTCTTTAGGCAAGGATGAGTTGCGAGCAATTAAGGAGATGTTTTCCTTTCGCAATGTTCTTTCGTCGATTCCTTCGATACCCAGGCTGTGAGAAGCTACGTCAGTAATCCTTAGATTAGGAGCATCAGCAGCAAGTCCCTTTTCTCGTAACTTTGAAACCGCAAAAATGGCAGCACCACGAGCGACTGCTTCGTCCGGATGGATCGTAGTTTCAGGAGAGAGGCCAGAAAGATTTGAAAGCATCTCACGAACCATAGGCATGCGTGTAGAGCCTCCCACAAGAAGAATCCGGTCAATATTCGACCAGTTCAGCCCCGCTTCTCTTAGCGTCTGTTGAGTGGTAAACGCCGTTCTCTCTAACAGGTCGGCGGAAATCTCTTTAAATTGTTGCCTAGAGAGTTCGACATCTAGACTGCACCCATCATGATTCATGACTATCCTTGTTATTGCTGATTCGGAGAGTTCATGCTTGGCTTGTTCAGCTAGACGTCGGAGATGAAACTCAAAATCGCTGTCAAATTGCTTGCAATTAGGGTGCTTTTCTATAAAGCGTTGTTTGGCATGCTCTGACAACCGCAGGTCCCAGTCGTATCCACCTAAACGTACATCGCCATCGGTGGCAAGGGTTGTGACTCTTAATCCGTCGAGTTGAACCACAGTAACATCAAACGTCCCACCACCAAGGTCATATACCAGGGCATTCGTCTTTTGCTTAGCAGCACCACATGCATTCAAATAACCTAAGGTCTGACCAAAAGCCAAGGCAGCGGCTGTCGGCTCATTGACAATGTCTAGGACTTCAAGGCCACTCATCTTCGCCGCATCAATGGTCGCCTGTCTTCTTTTTTCGTCAAAGTAGGCTGGTACTGCAATGACAACTTGGAAATTATCGTTGAGACGTAGCAAGATGTCATTACGAAGTTGCCGGAGGATGAAACCCTGGATTACTTCGGGTGGAAGAAGGCGATTGCCGACAGTTCTTGAGTAGGAACTGAGTCCCATATCTCGTTTTGCACATTCAGCTACCTGCCCAGACAGGTTGATACTCGCTTCCAGTGCTCTCTTTCCTACGACCGCTTTGCCCTTGTCGATCAAAACCACACTTGGCGTTAGGGTCTCTTCTTCTGAATTCAAGAGTATCTCAGTATTACCCTCCGCATTGACATAAGCGATTACCGATTGAGTGGTCCCCAAATCGATGCCGACAGGATGCATGCGGGCCATAACACCTCCCAGATGAGTCGAGGCAGAACTGATACTCTATACAGCTTATAAGCATCAATTAACTTGCCAAAGTGCAACTTAATTCTGATTCAACAAGGTATTCCGCTGCATTAAAACTTAAGCATTGCAGGGCAATATATTACAAGGTAACGGCTGGTCTACTGTTACATCAAATTCATAAGATCTATTCTGCTTGAGAATTTCCCAGTAGCGTTAAACAGGGTCAGTCGTTACACCGAACAAATCGCTACAAGAATCGGTTGTCTCATATATCTTATTATATAGTGATAGAGTAACACGGTGTAGCATATCTAAACCAAGCAATTTAGTATGCATGTTGCTGAGCAGGGTGCGATCCGACTCATCAGCCGACGAAGGGGTGCGATGAAGAAAACAAATCGAGCACAAAAGACGTAACCCTAGAAGAGCTAGGACTTTGTGTGACTCTTAGCAATCTAATGCCAAGCGGAGGACAAGGGACTCGAACCCTCAACCCCTTGCGGGGCACCTGATTTCGAGTCAGGCTGCTAGCCAATTCGCGTATCCTCCGGGGGAACCCCGATTTTAATGAGCTAAGTGGGGATGAGCAAGAACATCTGCCCGTAGATCTTGCCCGATGCGAATGGCCCCTAAAGACCGTTTCACGCCTAATATGTGGTGGGTTGCAGGGACGGGTGCTGTCCATTTCCTCTGTTCCGTCTGACCGGATATTTCCCAGATGGTACAACCGGCGCAGGTGTCCAACATTGGCTCGCTCTGTGCGGACGGTAACTGCTAGGACCAGATTTGCGGATTTCGCACGCTGTTACTGGTAAGCATAGGAGGAGCAAAATTTTCGTCGTTCGTGCCAGCATCCGCCGATATCAGTCAGTATCCTGAAGCACGCACCCCACTCTCTCCCCCTGATAGCGAGGAATCGCATGGCGGCCGAAAAAATGTTTCGTATTGTCACGCGCGGAAAAAACGGTGAACTCCGTACGCGTGACTATAGACATGAAGATGCGGTTCTCAAGATGCATACGCAGATTGGTATCGACGATTGTAGTACGGATTTGAGTCTGCGGGGTATGCCCGTCTTCCGTGGACTGATCGGCCCTATGCCTGAATCCAAAGGAGTCGTTCGCTACGAAGCGCCAGAAGTGTTCGAAAGTTTGACCAAAGAATGGAGCGCGGCACCAGCGGGACGTAAGTCGCGAAGACGGTCTAAAACCTGACAAAGAATTTCATCGGCCAGGGATAACTTTGCCACAAAAACCCTGTCCCACAATCACACTGTCCCGCATTGGCCAGTGCCTGCAATTCACAGCACCATCCAGGTTAGACTACTGTCCGCCTCAGCCCGGGTGTGTGCTATAAAAAAGGAGCGTACTCCCTGGAGTGCGCTCCCTTTTTTTATATCGCCTCTACTTGAATGGCTCTCTGCAATTAGCGATAGCTTGAGCTGCTCGGCGATTGCCAGCCTGTCGCCTGACGCGGTGGATCATTTTCCATGGCCACGCCGCCAAGGGGTGTGCTACTCAAGGCTCTTGCTGTTGAGTTGGTAGCGATGCTGGGTCGGGCAGCGATTGTGGCCGTGGGGCTACTACTTAGTGGTCGAGCGCTGGCTAGTGAACGCGGTTCGTTCATCGCTACGCGTGTGGTCTCTTCGACTTCTGCCGTGCGGTAGGTCGTTACCGGAACTTGTACGGTTCGCGTCTGAGGCACCCATGCTACTTGATTCATGGGAATCTGGACATTGGCGACTTGTGTACTCCAGGTTGTGACCGGTCGCAGGTTGTAGGTCCAGTAGGGCGTTACAAAAGGATTCCACCGACCTCGCAAACGTGTATCCCAGCGATACGTCGTATTGGGCACACAATAGAGTTGTTGGTGGTTAATGGTGTTAGTGGTTAGTTGCTGTGCATAAACTGTCTGGGTGCGCTCTTGCATCTCGGTTACGGGTACTTGCCGCTGTGTCACACGACGCGTTACTTGATAACGATTCCCATCGGTACCTGTTACGATCTCCTGGGCCTGGTTAGTTTTGCTAACACTCATCAGAGTGAGCATGAGCACGATTGGCGTCCAACATCGGAGAGGAGTCATGATTTCACCTCGGCGAAAAAACTAGTCACAAACTTGTCGCCCGCTGCACTAGACAAGATTCAGCAACAGCGGCTGACTACGACATCTTCTTAGTTATCGGCACTGGCAAGCTAATTTCATCAGCTGACCATGTGGTTACGGATTGGCTGAAAGGGTGAAAGTAGGAGGTCTGCATGCGGTGTTTTCGCCCGACTGGGGGTCCTGCTAGCAACAAAAACAGCAACAGCATACAATAGGCAAGCTAAAATGCAGTGCGCGCAGCGCCAGCATGTTTTTGCCATTCTGTAAGAAATTACGCGCCAAGGATCACTCTGTTGTTCGACACCCAATTACTCGAAATTCTCCGCTGCCCACAAAATCACTCGTACTTGTCATTGGCAGAGCCCGATCTGGTTGAGCAGATCAACGAGGGAATTGCCTGCCAGAAAATTACCACCGTGGGTAGGCAACTCGTCAAAAAACCACTGGATGGCGGGTTGGTTCGCGAAGCGGGTGATTTGTTGTATGCGATTATTGACGACATTCCGGTCATGCTGCATGACGAAGCAATCGATCTCTCCCAAATTGGCAAGGAGTAAAAGCATGGCCGAAACTATCTTTCAGAAAATCATCGATCGTGAAATACCAGCCAATATCGTTTACGAAGACGAACATTGCCTGGCTTTTCATGATGTGGCGCCACAAGCACCCACGCACGTTTTGGTGATTCCTAAAAAACCAATCGAATCGATTGACCAGATTGCCGATGAAGATGCCTCTTTGCTGGGACACCTTTGGCTTGTTTTGCGCAATTTGGCACAGCAGCTCAATTTGGGAGAAGGGTATCGAGTGGTCGTCAACTGCGGGGCCGATGGTGGTCAAACGGTAGATCATTTGCATTTTCATTTATTGGGTGGTCGCTCGCTGTCCTGGCCCCCTGGATGAGTCAGGAATGCCTGCCCGTGAATCTACATCCGTCCAGCCCTCCGTACTTCGATCGACTGTTGGCAGAACTTGATACGCCGGCCAAAACTCGGTAGCCGCTTTTGGGCGACATGTACATTGGGGCTACTGGAGCCATCCGGCAGAGGCAACATTAACGGTAGAAGATTATAGCCTGGCGGCCGAGGAGTTGTGTCTGCAGTTGTTGGCTGCTGCCAATGTCCACTAGAACCCTACTGGACGCAGGAGGCGGATTCGGAGGAACCCTCGCTTGTCTGAATGAGGGGTACTCCAATCTTAATCTCCTGGGAATCAATATCGATGCCCAGCAGTTGCAACGTGCTGCAACCTTGGTCCAGCCACGCTCAGAAAATTCGATGCTCCTGCTATTGGCCGATACGGCAAGTTTGCCAGTGGCCGATGAAAGCGTTGATGAAATCTTAGCGGTCGAGAGTATTTTTCATTTTGACCGGAATAAATTCTTATCCGAAAGCAGCCGATTGCTCCGTCGTGGTGGAGGAATTACTTTATCTGATTTTATTCCCCAGGAACGCAGGCCACCGTACTCCGTGCGCCAACGGCAGGTAAGTCTACTCGGCAATGCCCAGCTTCTTGCTGGCAGCTGGAGACTTCAGACCCTTGGGCAAATGCACCTACGCTTCATGGAGTTTGCTGATAATTTGTTCTGCTGCATAAGTCTTGCGGGGCATAGTATGCTCTCCTTCATAGCATCCAAAACGTTGATCCCCTATCAATGCATGGACTTGGTGAAGGGGGCTAGGTCACAGAGAGAACCATTTGGTAAGGTGAGTGTCTATAAAAGCGATAAGCACTTTGCCCATTGTTGAGTAGTTTTACGAAAGAGATTTTTACAATAGCTAATTTATTGGAGAGTCAAGATGTGTCCATTTCTCATGTCGATTTCAAAACTTCTCTATTCCTTTTCCATGGGTTGCATACGCACCAGGAAACAGTTTCCAGGTTGCAGGGCAGCGGCGTGCACGCTGCTCTTGGTCGCCTCTGCTGGGAAGGCCGATGAGGGGATGTGGTTGTTTAATGATTTGCCCATAGAGTCTTTGAAGCAGCAGTACGGCTTTGAGCCTACCCCTGCCTGGATTGAGCATGTGAGACTAGCATCGGTGCGTTTTAATTCGGGTGGTTCAGCGTCCTTTGTTTCGAGTCAGGGCTTGGTCCTTACCAATCATCATGTTGCTGCAGACACATTGCAAAAGTTGTCATCGGCTGAACACAATTACTTGGAGGGGGGATTTCTCGCAAACAGCCATGAGCAGGAATTAAAAACACCCGATCTTGAGCTCAACCAATTGGTGGCTATTGAAGATGTAACCGCAAGAGTTAATGAGGCCGTTGATGCTTCACTTCCGGCTAGCGAGTCATTTCGTGCGCGACGGGCAGAAATGGCAAAAATCGAAAAGGAGTCGCTGGAACAAACGGGGTATCGAAGTGATGTGGTAACACTTTTTGGTGGGGCGAAATATCATCTCTATCGTTATAAGAAATACACGGATGTTCGCCTGGTGTGGGCCCCGGAAGAGAAAGCGGCCTTTTTCGGTGGCGACGCAGACAATTTTGAGTACCCACGCTACAACCTGGATGTAACCCTGTTTCGAGTTTACGAAAATGGCAAGCCAGCAAGGATTAAGCACTTCCTGGAATATTCTGACAAAGGTGCCCAGGAGGGAGAACTCGTATTTGTTTCAGGGAATCCGGGAAGAACGCGCAGAATCCATACTGCGGCTGCGCTGAGGTACTTGCGGGATAAAAGTTTGCCGCGAGCCTTGGATCTACTTAGACGACGCGAAATACTGCTCCAACAATATAGTTATGAGGGTGAGGAGCAGCGCCGTCGTGCTCAGGAAGAACTTTTTGGTATTCAAAACACGCGCAAGGCCTATCTGGGAATGCAGCGGGGATTGTTGGATCCAGCTTTTTTTGCCAACAAATTAGCATCCGAAACATCTTTTCGGGACCAAATCCAATCGCAACCAGAGCTTCAGCAATTTGGTCAGGCGTGGAAAAAGATTCGGACAAGTAAAAATCGGCTGGAGGCGCAGGCCAATCGATTGGCCAGTTTGAGTCGCTTGTCACGAGTCTATGAAATTGCCCAGGGTCTTGTGTTGATGGCAGCCGAAGATCAAAAACCCAGTGCGGAACGCTTGCGAGAGTTCAGAAGCTCGGCTCGTGAGTCGCTAGAACAGAAACTTTTTTCGAAGGCGCCGATTTACGAGGATCTTGAACGGGTGAAACTGGCTGATGCTTTGGCATACTGCGCACAGTTGCGAGGAGCAGAAGATCCCTTTGTCGTAAAAATTCTTGACGGCAAAGACCCATGGACAAGGGCAGCTGAACTTATCCAGGGCACACAACTAAAAGATGCCAGCTTGCGGCGCCAACTGGCGGCAGGAGGCCGTGAAGCAATTGCCAATTCCAAGGATACAATGATCCAACTTGCGCTAGTTATGGAGCCAGAGTATCGCGAATTTCGAGCGGTGAAAGATGAAGTGGAAGAGATAGAACGGAAAGCCTATGCCGATATCACCGCGGCGAAAATAGCCCTAGAGGGAACGTCGAGCTATCCCGACGCAACTTTCACTTTACGGCTCGCCTTTGGAACCGTACAAGGCTATACCGAACAGGGTCGGGAGGTTCCGGCTTGGACAACCCTGGGAGGCGCCTATGCCCACGAGGTGGCACACAATTCTCAAGGTGATTGGCGTTTGCCCAAAGTTTGGCACGAACATCGAGATTCGGTAAATCTAGATAGACCACTCAATTTTGTGTGCACTGCCGACATCATTGGTGGCAATTCAGGGAGTCCGGTGATCAACCGCGCAGGGGAGTTTGTCGGGATAATTTTTGATGGTAATATCCAATCGCTTACTGCTGACTATCTGTACACGGATAAAGTGTCCAGAGCCGTATCCGTCCATGCAGAAGGCATACGAGAAGCACTAAAAAATATTTACGGTGCGAAGCACCTGGCAGCGGAGTTGGGGAATTAGAGGATTGGACGGCTGATGGCACATGGGATGTCGATGAGATGCTCGACATGACAACACTCCTGTTTAATCACGATTGGATTGATTTCTACTACACCAATCGTCAGTCTGTGGTGGTAGCTGGCGAAGAATAATGCAGATTCGAATTGCGTAAGTTTTGCCGAAGAAAAGGAACGACGCGTCTGGAGAGATTTCCCACGAAGCAAGAGGCGTCTGTGGAGAAAGACCGGGGTGCAGAATTAAAAAGGATTATCGTCATCAAAGATGGATTCGGATTCATCTTTATCAAACGGGTTGTCATCCACAGGTGTTGCATCCGGGGCATCATCCACACGGTCCGCCGCCTCTTCAGCAAAAGGATTGACCGAATCGTCTTCGGTTTCTGGATCGGATGCCGGCTCTTTTTCTTGCTGACGATACCATGTGGGCTGCGAGGCACCAATTTCTCGCAAGCATTGCACGGCTCCTTGATCATTGACCATAAATATCCGATCTGATTGATCGTTAACGATGGCCGAATGTTTGGGTGTCGTTCTTATCTTGCCACTAATTTTTCCGGTCGCCTTGTCCAATACGACCAGGGTTCCATAGGGAGCCATTCCATAGATGGCATTGGCACCCATGGCTACGAAATCGGCCACTCCATCGATGCGCCATATTCGCTTGCCATTGGTACTGTCGATAGCATGTATGGCCGTTTCTTCAGAAGCAACAAAAGCCATTTCTCCAACGATTGCGGGTCTGCTGGTAACAGCAAAGCCGGTCGAATAACGCCACATTTCTTTGCCCGTAAATTCGTGAAAACAATACAGGTATCCATCCAATGATGCGACATACAGATAGGGTGCTAATTTAGCTGGCGCGGCGACAATCTCATCGTTCGTATGTATCCGAAATAAAGGCCGCGGGTTCTCGATACTGCTGACATACAAGAACCCCTGATCCGTTGGCCAACTGACGACATTACCCGTTGTAAAGGGGCTGTGGTAGCTTCGGCCACTGGACTGGTATTGCCAGATTGAGGATTTTGGGTTTTCTAATTCGTAGCCTTCAATGCGGCCACTTAACAAGGCGACGTAGGCATAGCGTGTACCAATCGCTGGAGACGCGCTGGGGGCAGCGCCGACTGCTCGAGACCAAATCAGACGACCATCGCTGCGTTCCAATAAATTCAGCCGCGAAGCGCTTAGCACAGCGACATAGTCGGGACTGAGAGCCAAGCCAATGGTCGAAGCATTGCGACTGGCGATGTCGGTGACCCATAAGGTCTCGCCAGTTTCAGCGTTCAGGGCTTGAAGGGTTCCTTCCGTGGTAAGTGCGAACAACTGGTCTTTGTCAAGTGTCCAGTTGGCAACACGAAAACGGGAAGGATCGACTCGCACGTGAGAAAACCAGGCACGCTCCAGGCCATGCTGTGCGGCTACTACATTCGATATCAACCCTTCTGCAGACTTGGCCGCATGCGATCCATTCAAGAAGCCCACGAGCATGACCAGATACAACCAAGGGTAGCGTCGTGTGTGGTTCTGAAGTTTGGGGGAGAAAGTCATCTTGGTGCTCGGTGTTTCGATCGGTTTCGCCTGTGAATCCAGCCTGGTTTTGACTCCGAAGAGCAAGTTAGCTTATTCCCAGTTCTTGGCCCATCCACGAGTCTGTACGACTTCTGAACAGCATAGGCTTGGCACTGAAAGCAGAAGACCCAATTTGTGTCGAACCGGAAACAAGAGGGGGGTACCAGACTATTCATTACCTATCTTACTTGCAGATAGCTGCTACAACAAAGTATTTTTCTGAAGCATGCCGATCGCGGGTTTTTGGCACCTAGACCACAAGGGCAAGTGTCACGTACCATAAAGGCCTCATTTTAAAGCTGCGAAAGGGGAGCACCGAGCTGTCCAGGTGTGGATTGCACTTCGCATGCTTGTCTCGGTAACGGAATATTGACCGATCTGTGAAAGCTAACGCTCTAAAACCCAATGCTCAGGATAGAACTCTGCTCGAGGACGTAGTGGGGTATCTCAATTTTTCATCGGGTGCCGGTGAGCCGAAATTTTTGCATCAGATTAATGAGCTCTATCGGTCGCTGGAGGCTCAGGGGCCGCAAGAAGATTCCTTACCCCAATTTTGTGAATGGCTATCAGCAACCATCGAAAGGCTGCAAGCAGCGGGGGGGCCCTTCGCTGAACCTCATCAGGCGCTGGCTGTTCTCGATCTACTTCAGAACAAACTACTGCCGGCTTATAGAGAATTTCATCGAAATCTTTTGTTCCATCAGGAAGAGGCGCAATTATGGCGACCTTTTTTTGTGGGATTGGCCTTTGAAGCAATTTTGCTTCAAGGTGCACCATGGGACGAATCTGACAGAATTGTCTCGGGAGCCCTGGCGCACTTAAATGATTATGTGGGATATCGACCAGTGGCCACACTGGCATCTGGGGATACGGCAGAGCCTTACCCTCACGAGTTTGTGCGGCCTTTGCCACTTTATATTCGTGGTTCTGGTGTTCAGGTTGGGCGCTATGAAAAACTCATCCAGTTGGCCTTGGAGATTTTGCAAAACACGGATGAGGAGATTTTAGCACGTGCCTGGTTTGATCTGGATCGGCTTGAAGAAATTGCCATCGACTCGCGTGCCTATGACTTTGATCATCCAGTAAATCGCCGGCCTAATTATCACTTTGGACTTTGGGACCCACGGCAGATATCGAATTCGGGATACTACTGCCGTTTTGTTTTGCAACAAATAACCTTGGACGCCCTGATCTCGCGCTGCGAATGGGAAAACTGTCCCGAAGGGACAACCTCAGAAGATCGCTGGAAGGATGCAGCAGCCGTACTTGCAGGCACCATCTTGATGGCATCGGGAACTAGTGGTGATGGGCCGGGAAGGCATGATTCCACAGTCACCCTGTCATCCTTACTGCCCCACATTGCCTCTTATCGGGATGATTTTTACCAGCAATTATTAGAGCATGCAGAAGCCGGTTATGGCGAAAGGTTGCGAGAAGAGGCACAACGTTATCACCAGCCTTTTGGTGCGGCTCGTCAATATTTGAATCACGAATTGGCCCGCCGACGTGCTCTTCAAATGCAACGAGTTCACTTGGCCCATTTGTTTGCCCGCTTGGGATTTCCTGAGTCTGCTAAGCTTCAAGCGGACTCAGTGCGTGTGGCTTCTGCACGTATGTTGACTGAAATATATTGCCGCCTGACTTCCGGTCACGATGCGATTGATGAAGACCAGTTAGAACGTGTGGTGGAAGATCTGTCAGCCTGCGAACATTTGATGTATGACGCGATCGAGTGTGGCGCTTTGGTGGATCCGTGGAATGTTGTGGGCTTCGCAGCAAATTTCAGTCTTTTTCCTGCGCTGGAAAACACAGTGCACGATTGGCGTGTGGACGAATTGA
Organism: Planctomycetaceae bacterium; assembly: GCA_002713555.1. The sequence continues at coordinate 23,419 of PATG01000081.1, read as the reverse complement.
TTGAATTGGTAGAACAGGTGCTCGATTTATGCGCACGTGCCTGGAGCGAAGCTGCAGCCGTGGACAATGCCAAGTTGGAGCAGCATTTCTCAGAACAACTGAGTCGTCTAGCCGAATGGTGGGACAAATTTGCTACTGCGTCGGTAGAAGATGTTAAACGCCTCGTCGCCAAAGAGATTGAGGTTTCGGCTAATCTGGTAGCTGGTGCGCTGAATGCCTGGCACAAAGCGGGCGCTGCAGCGGGTGATATTGCTTTTTGGCGGATGTTCGTCGATCAGTTTGATTCTTCCAAGGCATTTCAGCTCGTGATTGAAGCCCTCCTGGATCATGGGGATACGGTGGCCTCTATGGCCTTGATGATGCAGTGGGTTAGCCAAAAAGATCGAACTCCACTGGAGGAAGGAGACCACTCGTTCCGGCGATTGGCTTTTCGGTGGCTTGCTACGGTTGAACACGAGCAGCAAGAACAGCAAATAGACAGTTGGTCACAAGTTGTAAAGTTCTTTGCTTTTCTCGAAGCCAATGCCGAAGAGTATTGGCAGGTTCCCGCGATGATGTTCGATGTAAACGGCGACGTGAACTACGAAGATTTTCTCGATGATATTGACGGGGCTGTGTATTTTGAAGAGGACGAGGCGGAGGACGAAGAGGAGGAGGAAGAAGGAGGAGAACTCTACGAAGCTGCGTATGAAGAAATGGTCTATCGTGACAGTACCGATGATGGCAACGAGGGAGACATCGCTGACGAGGGAGAGGATTGGGAACACTCGGAATGGGAATACGAGATTAACCGGCTCGAACAGCGGCTCGATTTTCTGGCTGCGGTCGCCAGTTTATGGAAACATGCGGCGATATCCTGGGGGGTTTCAGATGCTTCGGATGGGGGGGGCCAGGCGGAGAAAGAACGGGCTGAAGTTTTTGACCAATGGTTGAAACAAGCTGCTGAGAATTACAGCCAATTGGTAGATTTGCTTGAAACGGTTCATGATTTTCATCTCTCACCAACCTCGGGTTCGCATGATTCGCTCGTTGAATACGACCGACTGCGTACGTTAAAAGAATCGCTAGTGCAGAGAATCATTGGGACTTCGGTCGAAACGGCAGATGCAGCCCGCTTGTTGGCAGCCACGCAAGGGGCCCACGACTCGTATACCCAAGAGATACTTGAAGATCCAATCAACCTTTGTGCGGTTAAAATATTATCTGCGATTCTTGAGGGTGACGCAGCTGAAGTCCGCAAGCATTGGCCGGAGTTTATTGAGGCTTTAAAGCCTCGAGCGCTCTTGTACATTCCGCACGCACGTGGTGGTGAGCCACGATTGATTGTATCGACGCGTACCTTGCAACAGTTGCTTTTCGACCTGTTGGGTTGGTTGCCGCAGATAGGAATGATTCGTGAGACTTGTCAGTTGCTCGACATGGCCCAACAACTCGAATCAGAACATCCAGTGGGACAAGGGGCAGTTACCGAGTTTGATCGTCTTTTTGAGAAAGGTTATCAAGCAATCGTCCGTTCGATGGTAGCTGCGGCTGCCCAATGGGATGAAGTCGCTGAAATGAAGCAGGTCCAGCATGCGGATCACATGCTGGTAGATGCCTTGCAGCAACTTACGGAACAACAGCTCGAACGTTGGTTAAAACATAGCCATACTCTCAGGCTTAGTGTTGTTGAGAAAGTTTCGGAAAATAAAAGTTGGCAGCGTCTGGTGGATTTTATTAAGCGCTATGGGGGTGACTTATTTAACCAAAAATTCATGAGTTTTGGTAATCTCCGTGGCATACTGCACCAGAGCGTTGAAGACTGGCTGCAGAACTTGGAAGAAGACCCTGAGGCCGTCGACGAAATACTTTTGCTGGAAGAACTCGAGAATGTCTGCCCTCGTAAGGATGCGATTGAGTTATTATCTCTTGCCATCGAAGCAGTTGTCGAGAATTTTCGCGTCTATCGAGATTACAATACGACGACGACGCAATCGGACCATGGTGAGCTACTTTACACCTTGATTGATTTTCTCAGATTAAGAGCAGCCTACGACCGGATAGCCTGGAATCTCAAGCCGGTGATCTGGGCGCATGAAATTTTGGTCCGCCAGCGGCGGGCCCTAGCCGCCGAGATGTGGTGTCAGGCCTTTGCCGAGCGTACCGCAGAGGCGGCAGATGCGCATCAAGCAAAGTTGGAAGAACTGAGCCAAGCACATGGAATGCGTTTGGCAACGGTTGCTGATCGGATCGGTGAGCGGTTTGTCAGGCCACTCATGATTGATCGTGTCAAAGCGCTCGTAGAACCAGCCCTTACTGCTGACGAAGATCTCAGGCAAATTGCCTTTGCGGCCCTCGACCGCGAAATAGCCAGTTTGGCGAGTGAACCTTCTGGGGCGGGACTTGATCTGCCCGATTGGTTGGCCGCGCTTGAGGACGAAGTGACTTCAGCGCGCTCCAAGGCCAGCCATCAACCCTCCTCAGATCGCTTGGCACACCGCATTGGACAGGTGAAGCTCACCTGGCATGAATTGCTGGAGCAATTAGAGGTAAACGAGTAGGTATCCAGAGCAGGATTCTCGGCAAATCCATGCTTCAGACCCTTACCTATTGATAAGTAGGGCAGAATTCGCCACATTGGAAGTAGGTATACGTTTGTTCATATACCCGAATGCTGGAAGGAACCCTCGCATGTCCAGTACTCTGGAAGAAACGATCCCCTGGCCCAAGTCCGATGGTCACCCAGACTCGATTTTGCTTGGGCTCACAGTGGCGGATTCAGATACCTTGCAGGCCTTTGCCAGGTATGCTGCAGGGCCTGCACGTGATGAGTTTGCCCTGGAAGCACTCAAAATTGGGGTCCTGGCTTTACGGCATGCATCCGGAGCACTCGATACAGACTTTATCCAGCGCGAAACAACTCGGCTAGTTGAGACTTTGCGTTAACAACTTGATGAACATGCGCGTTGTGCCCAAGACCGTTTGACGGGTTCGCTCAAAGAATACTTTGATCCCGCAGGGCGGCGATTCAATCAACGTGTACAACGCCTGGTAGCCGATGATGGTGATCTTGGTGACCTCAAGCTATCTTGCGGGGATGCGTCGGGCAATACTATCCCGTACACGGTAAGCTGAGCAATTCGTCAGCCGCTTGTACGGCCTTAGCGCCAATCATTAACCTTGAATCGGGCATACTTGAATCAGGAGCTTGAGAATCGATCATCTGACTGCTTACCAAAAGCGAGTGCTCTGCCAGTCGATTAATTTTACGAGGCACGCCCCCCGAGATGCGGTGTAATTCGCTGATTCCCTCGTCATTAAACAAGGGTTGTTCGAGACCTACTGCCACAAGTGCCAGTTGTAAGTAACCAATGGTGTCTAATTCGTCCCATGCTTCCAAGTCAATGCGAAGGTCTACCAGATCCAGTAGCCTTTCTCCCAGTTGTGCACTGTGGGATGCATTTGCTGAGAACACCAGGGTTAGCCCGGTAGCACGCGTCGTTTCGTTTTGCGCGAGTCTCAAAAGAAGTGTCCGTAAATCGGGCCCCACTTGATCAACATTATCCAATAACAAGACGATTCGCTGCCGTTCAAAACTCAACTCTTGAAATCTATCGGTCAACTGACGAAAAAGTCGAGGGGGTTGATTTTCGATATGTACGGCAGCTTCCAGTTGGATGCCGAGTTGCCACAGAAATTCATGTGTCGAGAGTCCCAATAAATCGACCAATGCCACGGCTTTACCATGCAGCCGACATTCTTTGGCAAATAACTGGAGGAGATGGGACTTGCCGAAACCAGCATTTCCGAGCATGAGACCACAACGGCTTGGATGGCTAGTCAAATATCTTAACCGAGCCAATGCTTCGCGCTGGTTGAAGCCTTCGTAGAAAAGTTGGAGGTCAATTCCACTGGGAAACGGAGATTTGGTGAGACCCCATTGGGTTGGATACATACGACAGGACTCTTGAGTATTGTTGGTCAGCCCGACACAATGCTAGTTCAATGCATCGGTGTTTCGACAACCAAAACTTTGGCCCGCATAAGCGGGTCGCTAGTCTTCCCTATCCTTAGCTAGCTGTGCTATCACATTACCATGCCAGACCGATATTATATCGAGACTCCCATTCGTGAATCGCAGGCTACCTTGGCAGGTAGTGAGGCCCATCATTTGCTCCATGTCATGAGAGCAAAAACAGGTTTGAAGGTCATCGTTTTCGATGGGTTGGGTGGCGAGTTTGATGCTACTGTTGTCCATTGCGGTCGCACAGAAGTTCAATTAGAAGTTGGACCACGCAAGGAAATTGAGCGGGAACTACCCTACAAGCTTACGTTGGCCGTTGCTCTTCCCAAAGGAGACCGACAGCGTTGGTTGGTAGAAAAATCAGTTGAATTGGGGGTGACCCGCTTCATACCGCTCAAAACGATTCGCAGCGCTGCAGGTGCCGAACAATCAAGCAAGTTGGCCCGTTATGTTGTATCAGCAAGCAAGCAATGCGGCCGAAATCGGCTCATGCAAATTGAGCCCAGCACCTCGTGGGTAGAATTCTTAAAGCAGCCGATTGCAACACGACAATTGCTGGCACATCCACAAGGCCATCCACTGCCGAATTTTGGGCAACAACCACAGGCCGATATCGGCCTTGCAATCGGTCCGGAAGGAGGCTTTACAGAGGATGAAGTTGATTCGGCCATAGCGGTTGGGTGGGAGAAAGTTTCTTTGGGGCGACGTATATTGAGAATTGAAACGGCTGCACTTGCCATGGCATCGGCAATCGTACTGGGGAGCAATCATTCAGATGGGGTAGCTGGATCTTAGGAGAATTTGCCAGCAGAATGAGCATCATATTGAGTCGTAAACGTGTGGAATCGCACTGATTGGGCGCATCCTTTTGGCATAGAATGGGCACTCGTGTTTTTATGCCAGGTCAATTTACCATTGCAACAATACAAAGTTCTCTCTTGTTGCGAACAAATCTTAAAGGAGTGATGATGTAATTTCGAAAAAGAAATTTTGGAATAGTCTTAGCCGCCATCGTAAGTTGGACAGGTTTAGCACATGCTGAAAAGTACGCGATAGATTCGTCGCACACGGCGATTATCTTTGGAGTGAGTCATCTGAAATATAGTTTTACTTATGGACGATTCAATAAAATGATTGGTAGCTATGTGCTGGATAGAGCGAATCCGGCTACCAGCAAGTTTGAAATTACGATCGATGCTTCGAGCATCGACACGAATGATGAAAAGAGGGCACCTGGCTGCTTGGCTTCTACGCGGAGTGGCGAGTGCATTCTTGGCCTGGCGACTGCTTAGTTTGCATCGAAGTTACCCGGCTTCTGAATTGGTGCAGGCTGGTTTCGGCGCAGAGGCCTGGACGTGGGGGCAGGTGATAACCCAAGTGCTCATTTTTGCGATGGCATTGATTGTCCTATGGGGAATGTGCCTGCAAGCCAGGAGACAGCCGGCCTCTGCCAGCCGTACTTTGTTGGCGGTCCTGGTTGCTGCCGGAATCGCAATTGTGTTCGTCCTCGCGGGCTCTCTCACGATAGGGCAGCTCATGGGAGTTGCCACGGCTGCTCTGGGAGGCTGTGGCTGTGCCGTCTTCTTGCTGCGTATTAAGCATGGCCTCGAAGCGGCTCCAGGCCCCTGGCTTGCAATTTGGTGTGGTCTAATGCTGCTGGCCTTTTTATTTGTTGAAGGAGGGATGACCTCTGCCCAAGTGGCCCTTCTGGTGGTGTCGTTTGTCGCAGCGCATACGGCCCTACCACACTCTTTGCGCTGGCAAATTGGATTTCGCACAGTAGCTTGTCTGCTGCCGTTGGCATTAACTTTGGCAGTCAACGATTTCACATCGTCTCCGCAAGATCAGAACCCTTATCAAGACTGGAGTCCCTAATTTAGCGGTATTTTGAGAGAAGTCTGTTTGAGCGTAGGAAACCTGGTCTGGATCTTGCGTCCGTAACTGCTAAGGGGCAGCATCTTTGGGGACTTGAACACGTTCGACAATACCAAAAAGATGTCCACCATGATCACCTCCGCTCCAAAAACCAGCGTAATGATCGGAGTAGATCATGACGCGCGCTGTGTAGGTTCCTAAGCTGGGGATCGGCATTTTGTCGATAGAAATGATCGGCGTATCACCGGCCCAATGGACGGGAAGTGTTAGCGGAAGTGTCATATCGTGCTCGCCGTATTGAATGCGCGCCATAAAAAGCCATTGGTCGTCCTTAACGTGGCGCACATTGGTAAGCTCATAGCGCTCCTGCTTTAGATCGGTGTCTTTCTCGGTGCCGCTCATGACAAAGTGGCCAACCAGAGTTGCACCACTAAGCGATTTTGCTAAGGCGGCAAACTTTTCTGGAACTTTTGCCACGGCTTGTTGGGCATTCGACAGAGAAGGAGAAAAAAAATTTGCTGCGGATACCACAAGGCAGCAGGCTATGGTGGATCTAATTGGATTGCAGTGCTTGTACATCGACACGACCCCTGGGGAATAAAAGAATCGGGCAGCAAAGACAATGCGTCTTAAGAGTTTCAGCAGATGCAGTTTCTACAAACGCACTGTTTTGGGCGACTGGATTGCATCAGCTGAGTTTAGCATGGAATCCGACCGGAGAGAAACAGCCAGATTCTCTAGGTGATTACCGTCGTAAACCAGGGTAATAATTGCCGATATTCATGAATTGCGAACTTTGACCAGTCTTCTGCATGTCCGCGTTGGAATGTGATGAGCTGGCTGCAGCCATGCGTACCTGTTGCTTCTGACGATGAGCTTGTAAAGCTTGTTTTCTACTTTCTTGTTGCTGCTGAATAAGTGGACGTACAAAGGTATGGTAGTTGGGCAAGCTTGTGCCTGACTCAAGGCGGTCCAAGTTTAAATAAGGACTTATCGTTTGTGGTCGGATTGTGTCGGTAAATGGTTTGTCTTGCGGGATTTGCTGTGCTTGAGGCACAGCAACAAGCTTGCCGGGTCGCTGAGTGCGCTGGTGCTGGGTGCGCGGTATGGAGACACGCGAGCCACCGAAGTATTGCATGGCAGGTGTGGGGGCTCTGTTTTGTGATTGAGCATATTGCCACGCATTCACAGGTTGTTGGGTCGCCTGGCTCCACACCTTGTTCGACATAAATGCCAGCAAGGTACAAATGCAGATCATGCGAAATGGTGGTTTGGCAAACATGGCAATATCCTGGGCCAAGGGGAAGGATTTTCTGTGGGTTAGCCCGGACATACCTTCCGGGCTTGCAGCCTGTTTAATCGGCAAAGTTTGACAGGCAACTTGTGTTCTTTTGGAGCGTGAGCAGGATCGAAGCGCCAGCCATGCTATCAAGCTACCTAAGAAGACTTCCTTGATTTTGTGCATGAAAAGCAGAAAAACGACGATAAATAAGCGTGTACCCGTAATACTTGACTTTGTAGATCATGTTGCATATGATTTAAGCAGGGCATTTGCGTGCCCCCAGATCCCTGAGAACCGAACGATGCAAACTGCGATGTCCGTTACGCCACATAGGCTCCCTCGCCTGCAACCAATCCAATCCACATCTGACCGTACGGGATCGGTCCGTATGGGCGAAGGCTCGGGATCGGACAAGAAGCCAGTTACGCAAGAATTCTTAGCAGACCTGGCAGAACACAGCGCGCGGTTAGAATCCGCCACCCCTGAGGAGATCATCACCTGGGCACATCAACGTTTTGGTTCTGAGCTGACCATGGCTACAGCTTTTGGACCCGAGGGTTGCGTCATCTTGTCGATGCTGGCAAAAATCGCTCCAGAAACTTACGTCTTCAATCTCGATACAGGATATCAATTTCAGCAAACATTGGATCTGCGCGACAATATAGCCCAAAAGTACGGCATCGAAGTTGATATGCTGCAGCCAGAGCTAACGGTGCCGGAATACGAGGCAAAACACAACGGACCTCTCTACAAGACCAATCCCACACAATGCTGTTTTGATCGCAAGATCAAGTTGCTCCAGCAAGGCATCCAGGGCAAGCACGCATGGATGAGTGGCATTCGCCGTGACCAAAGTAATGATCGTGCTCAAGCTGCGATTGTTGGATGGGACAAAAAATTTGAGATGGTTAAAATTAGCCCACTTGCAAATTGGACTAAAAAGGATGTTTGGGGCAGAATTCTCTCTGAAGGTGTTCCGTATAATCCATTACATAATCAAGGCTATCCAAGTATCGGTTGCTGGCCGTGCACACGTGCTCTTGCTGAAGGCGAAACGGATGAACGGGCGGGTCGCTGGAGCGGTACTGACAAAACGGAATGTGGCTTACATACCATCCAAGAAAGTGAAGGTAGCGGCATCTAGAGGCATTGGACTTTGGTCTTGTGCGATGTGAATTATTGTTAAACAAATCGCATGCGTTGGACATAAAAAAAGAATCCATGGTTCAAATTTATAGACGTTCGCTCCTTTTTAGCTTTTTCTATGCACTTTTCAGCCAAAACGGAGTATGCCTGCCTGGCGATGCTGGAGTTAGCTCAGCATCACGCAGCGGGCCAGCCTGTTCAGGGGCGTCTGATTGCAGAGCGTCACGGCATCCCTTCGCCGTATTTAGTGCAGATTATGCAGGATCTGAAACGAGCTTCTCTGGTTAGCAGTACCCGTGGTTCAGCAGGCGGATACCAATTAACCCGTCCTGCAGAAGAGATTACCCTGGCAGAAGTGCTCGAAGTCGTGGAAGGCCCCACAGAGTCAACGACATGCGCAGCAGCGGCTTCTCCAATGGCACAGGTACTACATGAAGTTTGTCATGAGTTGTCTACCACACGTCATGACATGCTCAAACGCATTACGCTGGCCGATCTTCTAGCGCGTTCTACAGCCGCCACGGGACCCATGTGGTATATCTAGCCTACGGCGCTAGTCTTGTCCTTACCCACAAATAGGTATGTCATCCTGAAAGAGCGTAGCGACGCCGCTCCGGCAGTGGAAAGAATGGAAAGTAGTTGCTACTGATGCTGCCGGAACGGCGCTGCGATTGGTCCGGCCTACTGCCCACTCAGCTGCGGGCTAGATTCCTCGGTCGGAATGACAAATGTGGGTAATGACGAGGCTAGCGCTTACGGCTCATGTCTTGGGTGTGATTTGGGTATTCCCTGATTGACAGCTTTTGAGACGGCACGATGAAAACGCGTAAATAGGCACTCTAATAGCCTGGGGAAGACGGGTTGAGATTTTGAAACTGCACCCCCTCGGGTAAGCCGATTTTTTCGATTTGAACACGAAGTAGCCTGAGGGCCTGTTTGAAGTCATGGGCTTCAAAAATAAGCAAGTGTTCTGTCGGTTGAATATCGTCTGGGTCGACTTGCCGCAAGTAGTTGGCATAGATACCAGCTCCTGCTTCTGAAATCGTTGCACTAAGCGGACGGATGTACTTGGCGCGCACTTCATCTGCGGAGAGTGGTGATTGGAAAGAAAGGCCAATCTTGTGCATATCTAGATGTCCAGCCAGGTAAGGTAAGAGTTTTCCTTAAAACATCAAAACATCACGACCTGCTGCGCGGCGTGCGTCCGCAACCTGGCCGCGGTGCATCAGTGGATGCATGACGACCATGGAGAATACTTTACCATATGTACCGAAGATCTCCTCGCGACCTGGGGGCGGTTTCAGGGAACTCTTGTCAAGATCTTCGTCCGATAGCGAATCAAGCAATTGGAGTGTTTGGATGCGGATTTCATCCCATTTCGCAAGAAGTTCTGCCAGTGCAGGATAGGTGTTCTCCGTAGCAACGGGCTCAGAACCCCCTCGGAAAAGGTCTTTCCAAGAAAGGAGTGGATTTGTGTTGCCGAGCAACATGTGGTTAATCAGATTGGCCTCGGCATATACCAAATGTCCAGCAACCCAGGTGGGATGGTTGCCGCCCTGGGGAGTTGGAAAAGTCAATGGAGCGTCGGACATGCTGGACAACAGACCAGCAGTGACGTCTTTACTCATCGTCATTTGTGTGCGTAATAAGTCGGTTGCTTTCATGAACGATCCTAGAATTGAAACGGTCTCTAAGAAAGTGAGTACATGCTTGCGCGAACGATAAAACGTGAGGCACGGAGCCCAGCTAATTTATAAACTTTCGTTTCTTCCACTAACATCTCTAAAAAGAAAAACAGAGTTTTTAGTGGTTCGTCAAACGAAGCTTGATCCGATAGGGCCGTTTCTAGATAAACGAGCGTTCTTCGAGGAGTTTGATCACACGCTGGGCACATTCTTCTACGGTGATTTCGTGCAGCGGCAACTCCACATCGGGCTCAATGGGTGGTTCGTATTCGATGGATACGCCCGCCAAATTGCCAATTTCACCGGAGTCTGCTTTGGAATAAATGTCGTGCTCGTCGTGTTCTCGGCACCAGGCAATAGGGGCCGAACAGTGGGCAACTAAAAAACGGCCCCCCCCTACAACTTCGGCTGCCTTCTGGCGAATCGCTTCATGAGGAGCTACAAATGCTGCGATTGTGATGAGACCAGAGCTGTTGAGCGTTTTGGCCACTTCGGCTGCCCGGCGTAGATTCTCGCTCCGATCATCGGTCGTGAATCCTAGATCGCGACTGAGGCCGCGGCGCATGTTTTGGCCATCGATGACAGCGACGGATCGACCACGATCAAAGAGTATTCTCTCGACGGCATTTGCTATTAGCGTTTTGCCTGAGGCCGGTGGACCCGTGATCAGCATCGTAACGGGCTGTTGGCCGTACCGTGCTGAACGCTCTTCGGTGGTGACCGGGCTGGTACGCGTCTCTAAACCCTCAGCAGCTTCATCATCCCAATGATTTGAATCGTCGGATGTCTTGCGATCCATAATCATGCCAGCAGCAACAGTTACGTTCGATACTCGATCCACAATGATGAATGAGCCTGTGCCATGATTGCGGTTGTAGGGATCCAGGGCGATCGACTGGTTGAGCTGGATTTGGCAACGTCCAATTTCGTTGAGTTCTAGTGTGGGTGAGGGATTGCGATGCAGAGTATTGACATCAATTTGGTAGCGCAACGTTGTGATGCGACCCGTGGTGAGTTTTGAACAATGCTTGATCCAGTATTCTTTTCCCGGAACCAGCGGATCTTCGGCCATCCACACCAGGGAGGCTTCGAATTTGTCGGATGTATCAGGTAGATTTTCGGGGCGTACGATGATGTCACCACGACTGATGTCAATTTCGTCTTCTGTAGTGAGAGTGATGGCAAGTGGAGCAAAGGCTTCTTCAATTTCGCCTTCGTAGGTGACGATGGACTTAACTCGGCTCTTTTTCTGCGATGGCAAAACCATTACGTCATCTCCCTTATGGATAACGCCTGAGCTGATTGTGCCACAGAAACCACGAAAGTTTAGATTTGGCCGATTCACGTACTGAACAGGCATACGAAAGTCAATCAAGTTGCGGTCGGAAGCGATATGCACATTTTCCAGATGGTGCATTAATGTCGAGCCTTCGTACCACGGCGTGTTTGGGCTGTGCTCGAGCAGGTTATCACCTTGAAGAGCACTGATGGGAATAAAATGCTGGTCCGGCATTTCGAGCCGAGTGGCAAAGTCGCGGTATTCGCTGACGATCTCATCAAAACGTTCCTGTGAAAAGTCTACCAGGTCCATTTTGTTGACTGCTACAAGCACATGCTTGATGCCCAGTAAGGAGACAATAAATGAATGTCGCTTGGTTTGGGTCATCACGCCATGCCGGGCGTCGATGAGGATAATTGCCATATCGCAGGTCGAAGCCCCAGTTGCCATATTGCGCGTGTACTGCTCATGTCCGGGGCAATCGGCAATGATGAATTTTCTTTTTGCGGTAGAAAAATAACGGTAGGCAACATCGATTGTGATGCCTTGTTCACGTTCGGCTTTGAGGCCATCGGTTAAGAGTGCCGGGTCAAAACCACCTCCTGTAGTACCGTGGGTAGCCGATGCTTGTTCGATAGCAGCCAGCTGATCCTCGTAAATCATCTTGGACTCGTAAAGGAGCATGCCAATCAGCGTACTCTTGCCGTCGTCAACGCTACCGCAGGTCAAAAAACGTAGTAGTTCCTTGTTCTCATGTTGCTTGAGATAGGCGTCAATATCGGTAGCAATGAGATCAGATTGATGGGACATGATGATCTGGGTTGAGAATTACGAGTTGTTTTTGGGTGTGGGTAAGGTTACCAGGATGGCATGTGCCTTACCGCGACTTTGAGATTCTTTATTCTGGAATGTGCAATTGCAATCAATGGCGGACTGGTTGCACTGGGCTTCAACTATTAATCGCTACGAAAAATCAACGTGTTTTGATACGACTTACGCAGAGCATCCAATCGCAAAGCGGAGTCTCAATTTAAAAATACCCTTCTTTTTTCTTCTCTTCCATGGACCCCTGCTGGTCGTAGTCAATCACGCGACCTTGACGCTCACTCGTTGTCGTGAGCAGCATTTCCTGAATGATCTCAGGTAAAGTTGTCGCAGTGCTTTCGACGGCTCCGGTGAGCGGGTAGCACCCAAGTGTACGGAAGCGCACCATCTTTTCTTCGACTTTTTCGTCCGGCTCAATGGGCATACGGTCATCATCGACTAAAATGAGGGCGCCGTCTTTTTCGACCACAGGCCTTTTTGCTGACAGGTAGAGTGGGACGATTGGAATTTTTTCCAGGTGGATGTATTGCCATACATCGAGTTCAGTCCAGTTGGAGAGTGGAAAAACACGAATGCTTTCACCCTTTTGCACTTTGCCGTTATAAACATTCCACAATTCGGGCCGCTGGTTTTTGGGATCCCAGCGATGGAATTTGTCGCGAAAAGAATAGACACGTTCCTTGGCTCGCGACTTTTCTTCATCGCGACGGGCACCGCCGAAAGCGGCGTCGAATTTGTATTTGTCGAGAGCCTGTTTGAGCGCAACCGTTTTCATGGTGTCCGTATGCACTTGACTGCCATGCGTAAAAGGGCCGATGCCCTGTTTGACTCCTTCTTCATTGGTATGGACGAGTAGCTCCCAGCCGAGTTCATTTTTTACGTAGTTGTCGCGAAACGCGATCATCTCGCGAAATTTCCAGGTGGTGTCGACATGCATGAGGGGAAAGGGGGGTTTTCCCGGGTAAAAAGCTTTTTCGGCTAAGCGAACCATTACCGAGGAATCTTTGCCGACCGAGTAAAGCATGACAGGGTTGTCAAACTCGGCAGCAACCTCACGAATGATGTGAATGCTCTCGGCTTCGAGTTGTTTGAGGTGGGTAAGGCTGTAGGAGGTCATCTGCTTGGGGTGGGTAGGGCCTCAACATGGTCTTGGCCGGGACACTGGACACAAACGGGGTAGTTTAGAGTTCCAGCAAGGGGAACACAACTCAAACGACCATGTGATGTGGTGACTTTGGTCGCGTCTTTACAGCATCCATGGGACCCGAGTCCGAGACTCCAGAAGCTATGAATCAGGGGGTTTCAGTCAATAATTCCGGCTTCTGGGCACTAGTTTTTTTGGGCCGGATGGGGTGTCCAGACGGCAGAATCGTTGTTTCTGACCTTTAGAACCCTTGAGTATTCGGAGCCTACTAAGCAAAAAACTTGAAAAAACAGGGGTTTAAGGGAATAATGGCACTAAGTATGGGTAGCAGTAAGCCTGACTATTTATGTTTATTTGGCTGGGTATTACCCGTGAGGTTTTCTGGCAGGTAAATCTTGCTCGGAACAGAAGAATCTCTTTGGCACAATCCAGGCAGTGGTGTCGCTGTGCGGATTTATGTCGCTTGTTTATAGCATTCTCTTTTTTAGGTGCCTTGAAACTAGTGCATTACCTTACCTCCAAATCAGACTATTCTAAACATCGACGTTGTGCCGTGTTGGGTTGGTGTGTCTGGGTGCTAGTTTGGTGCACCTGCTCGAATAGGGCGTCAGGCGATTGGCTCGACGATGTGAACTTTACTCAGCTCGAAAACATCTTAGGGGCATCGGCTCCTAATGGAGCAGGGGTGCCGGTCGCACTCGTGGAGGCATTGCAGACCACGTGGGATGATATGGGCACGCCAGAACCAGAAGACGATGTAATTATTATCAGGAACTATCAACCGGATCCGAATGCAACACAATTCTTGTCGGGTACAGACCCATTGTCACAATCAGTAACATTCATAGATGGTAGCAATAACTCTTGTGAAGGTGTTTGCATAGGTTATTCAACGCATGCCACGAATCAGGGGCAGAATTTTTTTGGGAATACAATTTTTGGGAATACAACAAGTCTGGCTCCTGCTGCAAACGTAGTGACGGTTTACGAAGCTGATGACTATCTCAACAAAATTCTTAATATGTTAGGAAGCAACAGTACTCTACCGGACGCACAAAACTTTCGTGTGCAGAATCATAGTTGGGTCGGGACTTATGAGAATGACTCAGACGATCGTGAAGCTCTGAGACGATTCGATTACGCAATTGACAATAATAATATCCTGGCTGCTGTCGGTCTCGGTAATAGTGTGCCCAGTAATCTGCCCAATTTGCTCGTTCATAGTTACAATGCTTTGGCCGTTGGCCGTATGGATGGTGGACATAGTTCAGGACATACCGTGCTGTCGGGCTATGGCACAGGGCGCAGTAAGCCTGATGTTGTGATGCCCAGACTTTATACAAGTTCAGCGACATCGAGTGCGAGTTCGATTGCGACTTTTCTGCATAGTTCGAGTGGCGTATTGGGTACCGATGCAGCGAATTCCGAAACATTAAAAGCCATCCTCATGGCAGGGGCCACAAAAGATGAATTTCCCAGCTGGAGTCAATTGGATGCCGGGAGCCAATGGCATCCGTTGGACGATACCTATGGAGCTGGGGAGTTAAACGTCTTAAACAGCTATCTGATGACCGTTGGCGGCAAAGCTACGGGCAGTACGACGACTCCCACAACCGTTCCCAGTCACGGCTGGGACTACCAAACCATCCAGCCTGGCATCGTCAATGCGCTGCTCTATGATTTTGTCGTTCCGGCTGGTAGTACGGCCAAAGAACTATCCATAGTCAGTTCATGGAATGCGCAGATAAGCGCTCCCTTCAATGTGGGAATTCCCGTGGTCGCTGATCTCAATCTGGAATTGGTAGACTCAGGGGGGGCAACAGTCGACATCACTCCTGGTAACGGTGTAGTCGAGGGGCTCAGTGCAAGTACCGTAGATAATGTTGAGCATATCTATATTTCAGATTTGCCAGCAGGGACCTACACACTTAAAGTTTCCAGCGATTCCACACACGATTTTGGTCTGGCCTGGCGGATGACAACCTACTCGCCAACCGCAGATTTCAACGGAGACGGGCTTGTGAGTGGGGCAGATCTTTTAGCCTGGCAGCAAGGCTTTGGTACCACAGTGTTGGACCCCCTGGGTGTCGGGGACCTGGATTCTGATAGTGATATTGATGAGGACGATCTAGATCTCTTTGCCCTTTCGGGTACGCTAACGAATGCCGCTTTGGGCAATGGCGACGCGGATGGGGATGGCGATGTCGATGCCGATGACAAGATGTTTTTTGCACAGACCTACGGAGCAGCCTTACCCTCGTCGTCCGTTCTGCAGGGACAGACTAGCTTGGCTGCTGGAGTCCCTGAGCCGTCCAGTCTGCTAAGTGCCATCCTGGGATTCTTCTTGTGGGGTAGCTGCCAGCGACGTGCTTGGGCCAGCGTGTGAATGGACCGCAGCTGCCTAAGTGATCACTTAAGAATAACTCCTCCTGTTCAGATGGATGAGCGCCGGACGCGGAGGATTTGCAATACCGAAGTTGTTTTTGAGTCATCCCTGTGAGCTATTTCGCATTGTTCTTGGAGTCAGGCGCTTTTCATTTGGTGGTAGACCGCGCCACCTGCAGCAAGCAGCGCACCAATCCATAGCATCCCCTGGCTCCACATCCGGGGTTGGCTTTTTGCCTTAGCAAGGCGCTCATTCATGGCATCCATCTGTAGTTTCATATTCTTGCGCTGAGATTGCCACTCTTCTTCAGAGACCCCTGCACGGGCTGCCGATTGATAGTTCGATCGCTTATAGCGTTGCGACACTTTATCGTAGGCAGCCGAATCTTCCCGACTCCATTGAGATTGTGCTACGAATTGGCCGATTGGCAGATAGGAACCCGCAATGAGCAGAATACCAAGTCCCAAAAGTACCATAGGGATAGATAGAGATACCTTGTCAGGAGTATTTTTCTGAGTCTCTACCATTGCTTCAAAAGTCGTCATCGTCGAAGTTCCCGTCATTGATGCTGACGCGGTATGCAAAAGAGACCTCATCAACATCGTCCAGGATGAAGCTGGCATGTCCGTCAAGATAGGTGACATTCACGCCACCAGGATGTCTGCTGCGTGGCGATGCCGAATAATAACCACCTAGACCAATTGGGTATTGCCATCGTGTGCATGGCATGCTCTGTAAGTCAGACATGTTTTCTTGCAGGCTACCAGTATGGCAGTGATGGAGCGTGTCTTTGACTGGGCCGTTTTCAATATTGGGCCTTTGTGTGTAGCCAAAACTGATTGGATTTGCGCGATAGTAGCGTTCATTGGGACAATGGGGCGCTCCATCATTACACAGGTGGTGCATATCAAAAGATAACAGACTTGCCCCTGCCCATGGTAAGGCCCAAGCACCGCGTTCATCTTCTGTGTGATCGAGAGTCCGTACTTCAGAAAAAACGATCGTTTTCGATGTGCCGTCCACAACGCGTCTTAGAGACTGGCCCGTTGAGATTAATGCGCCAGGATAGAGCAGTTGCAAATCGATGTGAAATGGGCTCACATAGGCGGCATAATTGCCTTTTGCAAAGTATTTGCCTTGGGTTAGTGTGTCGTCGACAAAAACCCGCTCATGTGCCTCGTCGCTCGGGCAAAGAAAGCTGGAAACCGACTGTGCTTGGGCGTCTGTATCTTGTTCAAAAAGTGTACGTGAAAAATCAAATTGGTCATAAAGGTTTTCTTGTTCCAGGAAGGGTAGTAAAACGACCGTCCAGCTATAAGGCTTGCCCACTTGATGGTCAGCGACGGGATAGGATGTTACCGCGCTACCAACGTTAAAGACTTCTTGTCGTGGATCAAGTGTCGCCGATGGTGGTAGCATGCCATTCGCTGATTCGTAGTTTTGTGTAGCAATCGCGATTTGGCGAATATTGTTTGTGCATTGCAGGCGTCGAGAAGATTCCCGAGCTGCTTGCACAGCGGGAAGCAATAAAGAGACCAACACGCCAATAATAGCGATGACGACAAGCAGTTCAACGAGACTAAAACCCGCCAGGCCATGGGCACCATGTGGGGTGCGATTCGCATTTTTGGCGATTGACTTCAAGGGGAACCCGTGTCGTTGAAAAGCTATTGGTATGGACTAGCCGTCGTACTTGTTGGCCTCACCAGCAAGGCAGCTGCACACGTACCTCGAGCACGTACATAGAAAACGGGTGTTGCTAATCTGGCAGACCCTCTGGACGTGCCAGAATTACCAACACCCTACAGAAGATTATAGGATATCCCTACCTATCAGGCCATGAGGTTGCCATTTGTGGTGGTTTCGCTCGATTTTAGCAGAAAAACGGGTCGGGTTATTCTGAGGAGGGCGCTTTTGGGGGGAGTATCTGGAAGCACAAGAATCGCTATACTGGTCGGCACGTGGCTGGAAATTGCTTATACGTGATATGCGGTGGCAAGAGACCTCGTGATCTTCCCTGGAAGGCACGGTGCTTTGCTATCGGGCACGGTTGAGTTTTTCTGCTCTGACTATCTATCCCGGGTACGGTCGTTGCTTTGGGGTGCATCAAAAAACGGAGAGTAACAATTATGAAGAGGATAATGATTGGGGTGGGCGGTCTTATGCTATGCATTGGTGGTGCCTGGGTCGTTGCGCAGGAGGATCTCCCACAGAAGAAGGAACTTGCTACTCCCACGGGATTTTCTGCAACGTCATTGGAAGACCAGTACAGCTATGCCATAGGTTTGGATATTGGCAATAGTTTTCGTAGTAGCGGTACACAACTCAATGTTGAAAATCTGGTTGCCGGATTGAAAGATGGTTTGGGGGGGGCAAAACCAAAACTTGACGAAAGAGCCTGTGCCCAAGCATTAGAAGCACTGCAGGCACAAATGCAGCAGAAGGCCATGTCGCAACAACAGCAGCAAAGCGCTGAAAATAGAAAGATGGGTGATGCATTTCTGGCAAAAAATGCTCAGGCAGAAGGTGTAAAAGTCACCAAGAGCGGTCTGCAGTACAAAGTCATCAAATCAGGTGATGGCCCCACCCCGGGTCTTAATGACACGGTGCGCTGCAACTATCGAGGCACGTTGATCAATGGTACGGTATTCGATGCTTCGGCAAAGCACGGCGGTCCAGCAGAATTTCCCGTCAGTGGGGTAATTACTGGCTGGACAGAAGCCCTTCAAATGATGAAAGTCGGAGACAAATGGAAATTGTTTATCCCGGCCGATCTGGCCTATAAGGATGTAGCAATGGGTCCTGATTTGCCGGCTGGTAGTGCGCTCATCTTTGATATTGAATTACTTGGTATTGTTAATAAGTAGTTCGTATTGGCTCTTCCCAAGCAGAATGCTGATGGGCCAAGCTTCATGATCGTCGTCTGGCCATTGCCCGCCTGGTACCATCCNGCATGCTGGCTAGGTCCTGCACCNTGGGATNTCGGTTTAGAACTTGGCCTCAATGGGAACGAAGGACTTAACGAATCGCTAAGCTTGCGAGCAGGTGGGCACCTTAAACGTGAAACCAAGTTCTGGAAATTNNATAGTAGTCTGGTCTACAACAAAATCACAGCAAATAATTTAGAGACTGAAAACAATGCTTTGCTTGACACGCGTCTTGATCGTAAGCTGGCTGAATCGCGCTGGTCTTTGTTTTTTCTGAATCAAAACATCTANGATAAATTTCAGAATTTTGACTTACGTGTCGCATTAAACTCTGGTGNTGGCTACCAATGGATAGATACAGAAACAATCGATTTGATAGGTCNTTTTGGTGCCGGAGCGTCAAGAGAATTTGGAGCAATCGTCGAACGAACCGCTTNCNAAGCCTTGTTTGGCCTGGATTATGAACATGCTTTTTCGAACACGCAACGATTCTCAGCTCAAGTTGATTATTTTNCGGAGTGGGAAAACTTTGACCTGTACCGTGTTGTGACAGACATTGGATGGGAAGTCGATCTTGACCGACCCAAAAATTTGAGCCTTAAATTTTCAATCATCGATCGTTACGATAGTACACCCAGCGGATTGGAACCCAATGATCTCAACTATGCCGCTTTGCTGATNTGGGGTTTATGAGGTAGTATGAAGAAGCACACCGGCAGTCTTCACGATTTCATTAGTAAGCTCGTTTATGGATAACCCTCTTCTGAATTTGCTCCAGAACACTCTGGAGCGAGAAATGCCCATCACGCGCGCTATGGGCATTGTGGTTGCATCCTTCGAGAATGGACAGTTGGCAATGCGCATGCCGCTTGAGCCAAACCGCAACCATCAGTATTCGGCCTTTGCTGGTAGTTTGAATGCGCTTTGCACGGTTGTAGGCTGGGGGACNGTGTTCCTGCTCTTGCAGCAAGAATCCCTGCCGGGCAATATCGTGATTCGACGTGGCAGGATCCGCTACCTGCGGCCGGTTCGCACCCAGGAGTTCATTGCCACAGGTCTTTCAATACCTGGGGATGAGTTGGGCTACTTCTTCGAGCTACTGCGTAGCAAAGGCAGGTCCAAGATGGATGTTTCTGTCGACATCGCAGACGATAAAGGGCCCTATGTACATTTCACGGGTTCTTATGTCGTGCAAGATACTTAAATGCTACGTGGGGACACCTTGCTGCCACAGTTGGCACTCGGCNAGCCANCCCAACGGCTGGCCGTCGAGGGTGATGTCCACACAGAGAATCGCGGGCGACGCGCTAAGCGTCCTTTGTACGACAACTTGGTGTGTTGACCGGTGAGTCTGTCCGACCGCAAGGCGACAGGAAACGTTTTNCGGGTCGACCGCGATGCCACNTGGCGGAACNATTTGCAGCGACAACTCGATGGGTTTCTCGCTAAGATTCTCCACGATTAAATCGATAGGAGCTGGCTTGTCTTCCTGCACGAACGTCCGATACGGCTCGAGTCGGACCCAGTCGGCACGACAACGCCGATCTGGCTCGTCAACTACCATGCTGTCTAGTGTATCCGCCAATCGCTGGGAACTCGTCTCGAAGTCAAGCAGGTCTTCGTGCGTCACCCGTGTATCACTCCGACCTTCGAATTGATCGCCCGCACGAACGGTTCGACGATGGTGACCATGAAGGAGCACATCGGGCGAGATCTCCAACATGCGCTTGGCAACAGCCAGATGGTTTGACCCGGTAACGCGATTGGCAAAAATGACATGCCCATGACGAAGCTTGTCTTCACCAAAATGCGCCGAGTCTCCCATGGCCAGGTAATGACATCCGTCCATTTGGAAACTGATGCCTCCGTGCAGATCAGTCTGCCCCGGTAAGTTGTGCATTTGCAATTCCACGCCCCGCCACTCGAAGCATTCGCGATCGGCGAACGTCCGGTCTACGCGTATTGGCCAGGGCAACTTGCAGGGCAAGTTGAACCGGGAGGGTTCGCTCAAGATAGGAGCAATCCGATCCAGACACCAAACGGGTGTGTTCTTTCTGCTTTGCAAGTACGGAATTCCTGCAATGTGGTCATCGTGATAATGGGTTACCAGGATCGCGTCGATATGGCGGATGCCGTGGTCTCTTTCCAGAGCTTCCAGCTGATCTGGAAAGAAACGTTCCAGGTATCCGAAACGCATGAAGCGAGCAGACCCATCCATCGGGTAGCCAACGTCAATAAGTAGCGCGTGCCCATCGTCGGAATGCAGTACATACCACGTGCAATTGTTCGTAGCGCTTTGAAGCAAGTGTGGGCTTGTCCGATGAAAACGGGTATCCAGATCGAGCTTGGCCGAATAGTACATCTCGCGGCTCAGGGCATCGATCTTTTTCCGTAAGGTTGCTACCGAGGCAGTCGGCTCCTCGATCACTGGGCCGTGGGAGGGGTAAAACACGGCTGGCTTTCTGCTGAGTAGCAGGCGAAGCGAATGGCTTGTCCATTCGGCACCGAGTGCGTCTGTATATCCGTACTGCAAGTTGTGAATCTGTGGTACATGGTCGGGAAACGTGATCAAATCTCCAGTGAATGCCACCCTTTTGTCAGCCACGGTTCCCATCAAGGAGATAGAGCCGGGAGTGTGGCCTGGTGCAGGAAGAACCTCCAGTTCCAAGTCCTCCCAACGAAAGAACTCGTAATCAAGAAGTGCGCAATCCACCGGACAGTTCCTCGGCAAAGAGAAGAAGTCGGCCACTTGATTGTAGTTGTGATAGACTCTTCGCCGTCGCCAAAAGCTCTCCACGTCCTCGACGAGATGCTGCTCAGATATGGGAACGGCCAACCGGGTCGTATTCCGATCCAAATGGTAGACGCCAGCACATTGGTCTCGATGGGTGTGCGTGAGGATCACCCAATCCAACCGTTGAACGCCCAGGCGGTCAAGACTTTTTAGCCATTTGCCGCTACCCAGGTCAATTGCTATGGCGCTTTTGCCGCGCACGACCAGATAAACAGTGCACGTATCCTGGACTCGGAACAACCCGTTGCCAAGCGGCTCGAAAGGTTCGTGGTTGCCAGCGCTGAAATTGGGCTGCACGCTGGTATCCCCCTTAGACATAAATAGAATACTTCGACCGCTGCTTGCGTTTGAGCATAGCAGAAGCTTCTTCGTCGCCCACAAAATCTTCTTTCACGGGATCAAACTGTAGTTTGCGATTCAGCTGCATGGCTATGTTTGCCAGATGACAAGCGCTACAAGAACGGTGATGCGTGTGTGGGTCTGAAATCGCTTTGCCACCATTCTGGATACAATCGAAGAAATTCTGCATGTGTGCCCCCGCTTTCTCAAGCGTACCCTTCATGCCAGATGTGTCGTAGCCATGACACAACTTCACGATTTCGTCGTTGATGCGGTCTTCGTCGCTAGGCGTGAGCTCTTCGATCGGCTTGCCAGTCAGCCCACCCCGATTGACTCGGATGCGCCCCTTATCGCCTGAAAGGACCAACTCATTTTCGCCACTCAATAGTTGACAAACTTGGCCATCCTCGAAGGTGAGACGGCAATCGAAGATGGTCGCCGTATTGTAGCCGTTGGGTATGCTCGGAAACGTTCCTTTGCCCTCAATGGAAACCGGGCCCGTGTTTTCCAGTCCGAGCGCCCACATCGCGATATCCATATGATGGACGCCCCAGTCTGTGACCTGACCGCCCGCGTATTCACTCCACCAGCGAAAATCGAAGTCACACCGCTGTTTGCAGTAGGGCACCTTGGGGGCCTGACCGAGCCACATGTCCCAATCCAGATCGGGTGGTGGCTGGATGTTTTTGAACGGGCCGCCCTTTTCACCGGTTCCGATCGAGACAAGTGCGTGCAGCTTGTTTCCCAACCGACCACTCCGGGCAATCGCAACCGCCTTGAGAAAGACCTTTTCGAACTCGCTGCGCTGTTGTGTACCGACCTGGAAGACAAGATCCGTTTCATCGACGACTTTGAGAAGCTGCTTGCCTTCGTCAACAGTGAGTGTGAGCGGCTTTTCACAATAGACGTGTTTTCCGGCTCGTAGCGCGTCGATGGCAATTTTTACGTGCCAATGATCGGGAGTGCCAATCGTAACGGCATCGATATCTTTGCGTTCCAGAAGTTTGCGATAATCTTGATGAACATCGATATCCTGGGCCAGTCGATTCTTGAAGAATCTCGCGTGGCCCAGATTCACGTCGGCTACGGCTACCATATCTCCCAGGCTGGCTGCCTGCATTGCAATCGTCATACCACGTCCTGGATCGAGCCCATGGTCTACATAGCGGTTTTCGTAGACACTGGTACCAATCGCCCCGAGCGTGATCCGATCATTGGGTGACTGCTGGCCAAGAGCCTTCTTCCACCAGAAAGGCAGGGCGGTGACACTTGTGGTTGCGAGCGAGGTCTTGAGAAAATTACGACGTGCTATGGTGTTGGTCATGGACATGCTCTGATTCTGACGTTCTTCGGTTAAACTCACCAAATCGACTTCGCATTTTTCAGATCAATTTTCATAGATAGAGACAGCATAGCAGGAATTGTTACTGGTGCCATCTCTTCCGTAGGGGCTTTTCTCGTAGGAAAAACCAAATTGCGCCCACGATATGAGCCGTAGGCGCTAGCCTTGTCCTTACCCATAAATAGGTATGTCATCCTGAAGGTGCGCAGCGACGTAGGCCGGATCAAGGAGCGAAGCGACGCCGCTCCGACAGCGGAAAGAGTGAAAAGTAGTTTCTACTGATGCTTCCGGAACGGCGCTGCGCTTGGTCCGGCCTACTGCCCACTCAGCTACAGGCTAGCGCCGTCGGCTCAGATAAGATCCAAACCGTGCTCTAGAAACTTTATGCGCCC
>PATG01000080.1 GCA_002713555.1 Planctomycetaceae bacterium | reverse complement strand
CAGTCCTGGGTGTCGTACTTGGATACCGCCGTCGGGGTGTGGCTGAGGCCTTGATACAACAGACTTTCCAGCAAGGTTTCGGCTGTCTAGGGTACCGCGGCGCTGAACTCGGTTGGACTTTAGAAGACAATGTACTGGTGAATCGTATGATTGAACGTGTCGGTGGATATCGGTACAAAACGTATCGTATCTTTCAAAAAGATTTGCACAGCAGATCAGGCACGGATACGACCAGGAGCTTTAGAGCTAACCAGGTGACGAGCAAGTCGGATGAGGAGCAAGCTGCGTGAGAAAAGGGGATCTGCAGGAGATGAGTTTCAAGGAGAAGTTGCTTTTTTAGTTATGCAATTTAGTTTATTTATCTGGCAAAGGAGCAAAACGCACGCGTTCTACCAATTTATGTTGTTCGCCATTCTCGATATATCCCGTGATGGCTGTGATTGCGTTCATCGCATAGCGGTATTTGAGATGATAGTCGGCTTCAATTTCGACTTCCTGTTCTGTCGAACCGGGGCCGCCTGCATCGCCGATCAGGCTGCGGATCTGAGTCTGGAGTTCGAGAAAGGGTTGGTCCTGTAGGGGAATGTCACCTAGCTGAACACCGACCAATTCTCCTTCGTCATTTGCAATAAGGCGAACTTTGAGCAATGGAGTTTCACTGGGCTGGCTTGTTGTGCTGGCCGAAGCGGAGGGCATGCGGATGCTGAAGTCACCCTCGGGAAGTACAATTTTGAACGTGAACACAAAGAATACCAGCAGTTGAAATACGATGTCGATCATCGGTGTCATCTGCAGGACAATCGTTTCGCGATGTTCGGTATTTCGAAGTTTCATAGTACAAAAAAATCGTAACTTAAAGGCATTTGATATGCTTGTAGCAATCCAGATAGACGCTTGTGTCTTAGTTAAGATCCTCCCAGTGTAGGGATATCGCTATACTTGCCACGCAGGGCAAACTTCTCAAATTTTAGTTTTTGACAGATCTGAATCACCTCCTGGACTTGTCCCGTTTTGGCGTTTTCGTCCGCACGAATGATAATTGTCACCTCTTCAATTTTTTTGGAAGTGTGACGCTTAATAATTTGTGTTTCTTTCAACAATGCGGACTCCAGTAAACTCAATTGGCTGAGTGTGGCTCCTCCAAAAAGATACTGGTCGTTTCGGGTCAAATGGATCGTGAAAGGCTGTTCGTAGGGAGACGAAGGTGGTTTGGCCAACTCGCTGGCTGGCAATTGCACACGCTGATCCTGCTCGACTTCCGAAAAATTGATCACCAGCATGAAGAAGGCAATCAACTGGAAAGTCATATCGATCATGGGCGTCAAATCCCCTTCCGCGATCTTGGTGTCCGTCTTAGGGCGAATTCGCATGGAATCTTTTGCTTTCGTATGCCCGGCAACTATCAGATGCCAACCATTCTATAATTTCTGGCCGGAAATGTTACTTTTGGAAACGGCTCATGAGTCCTTCGCTGACAATTCCAATTTCGAGCACGAGTCTTGAGACCCGATTGCGTAGCAAGTTATAGGCTGCCAGGGCAGGGATGGCCAATAACAGGCCAATGAACGTTGTGAATAATGCTGTTGATATTCCCTGTGCAAGTTGTTGGGGGTCGGGTGCACCGGTAGCCGTATTGGCGATCAACTTAAAGGAACTAATCATGCCGTCGACGGTTCCCAGAAGACCGATCATAGGGCTGAGTGTGCCAATCAGAGCCAGATAGCTTAGTCGATGCTCCAGTCGCATGTTTTCTTCTTCACCTACTTCTTGCATCGCTTCAATTGCCTGGCTGTAGCCTGCTGAAACTTTGCCTAGACCGGCAGATAAGACATGCCCTAAAAACGATTCGTCATTTCTCGCCAAGTCGTAAGCTTCTTGCATTTGTTTTGCTTCGAGGTGTTGCTCGAAGTCCGCGATCAAGGTTGCTGGAATGACATTCTCGCGCCGCGCTGTGAGTAGATTCATCACAAATAGGGCGACAAGTGTGAAAGAGAGGCCCAGGAAAACCAGGCCATAGAACCAACCTAGCGATCTGGTGGCCCAGGCGAGGTAGCTTATTTCGCCGCCATCGTTTTTATCGTCCGCTCCTGCAACATCTTTTTCGACGACGGCGGATTCTTCTTCCTGGCCGAACGATGCGGAGGGTTGCATTCCTGCGATTAATATCCCGAAGAAAACCGTAGTGGCCAAAAGACAATAGCCTTGCAGCAACTTACGAAGAGAAATCCAAGCAACGGAATGGGGTGCTAGTGGCATGGTAACGATATCTTTCCTAAAAAAAGGCTATAGGTTGGTGGCCCCTAATTTAATCATTTAAGGGCCGTTGTCCAATTCCTTGTTATGTCTGAGGTGATTTTTATAGCTGCTTATTGTTTTATCATCCGAGCTAGAAATAATTTTAATACGTATGGGCCTCAGTGTTTCCTGAAGCTTAAATACTCCGATAGATTTACTGGCTTTCGGTATGGTAAGTAAGTAATTTTCTCTAGTCTGACCGAATGTCACTTAATTGCCAACTGGGCTTACGTCATTTTTTTGGGCCCAACGGCTAGTAGGGTATTTTTTCTGGAGTTGTTGGCGGGCGTCTCTGGCGCGATCTTCTTGGCCAAGTTGATTCCAAAGCTGCGACAGCTCGTAAAGCGCTTTGGCATGTTCGGTTTTCTCGGAGTTAAATAACACATCAACATGTAAAAAAGCGTCTCTTGCTGCTTTGGCTTGTTCAATTTGTAGATAACAATCTCCCAGGGCGTTGTAGGCACGGGCCAGAAGTTTGCTGTCCTTGGAATCGGTGGCGTCAATAATCTCTTTGACCGAGTCCGTTGCTTTGGTAACATTCCCAGTTGCTGAACGGCTAATTGCCATCTGTAAAGTTGCTTCAAGTGATTGTGTCTGTGCAGTCTGGTTTTTTTGAGTTGCTTCGAGTGCGCGATCAAATTCTTTGATAGCTGCCTGATGATTGTCTTGTTGTTGCCATGACATGCCCGTCAGTATTGCTGCGCGAGCGGTGTAGTAGGGAGAATTCGCTTTTTCGAGCTTGGCATAATGTTTGCGAGCAGCTTCATGCTGACCTAATGCGGTGAGTAGGTTTCCCTTGAGTTGGATGGCGGCTGGCACATGATAACTGCTGCGATTGGAACTCAAAAAACTAGACGCTTCCTCAGAGGCTTGGCTAAGACTTTCCTGACCTGCAAGGGCAAGTTGGGAATTGCAAAACAGTTTCCAGTAGTCTAAATCCTGGAGGATGGCTTCACGATCAATGTCATCGCGGGCGATTTTGTTGAGATGCTTAAGAGCATCTTCAAAACGTCCTGCGTTCGCAGCCAGCCGAGCGGGCCGCAGATCTTCGGGTTCGTTGCCAAAATCGATAGTACGGATTTCTTCAGCGAGCACTTTGTTTTCGACCCCCCCCTTGGACAAGGTCACCGCCAATGGAGAAATATTGGTGATTTTGCCACTCTCTGTGCCACCTCCTCGGCGGCGAATACGATCAATTCCCTGGGCACTTGTTGCAGTCGAGTAGACGGTTAGCAACAGGAGAAGAACTACCATGCAGAGTGGTTTGCCTACGATCGCTGCGTGTCGTGGGGGAGTTGCCGGCAGGCGAAATAATGGGCCTTGAGAGTTTGTCTTCGGGCACTCAGCAGGGTTCGCTTGAGACGGATATGTAGAACTTGCAGGGAGAGCATCGAGTGCGTTTCTATCCAGTACGCCAGAGGGCGATGCTTCATTGGAAGGTGCCGAAGCATTTTGCTTAGGCCTAAATGACAACAAGTAAATTTGCATCTTATTTTTTCCTGTGTTATCTATTGCCAAAGGTCCTATTGCGGCTAGAAAATTTTCCATAGAGTAATCACGGCATCTCACGGATTTCCAGAAGATGCGTCCTCGATCTGTTTCAGAAGATTGAGATATTTAGGTTGCCAAAGTGAGCCGCCTAATGTCGGGTAGAGTTTTTGCATCGAATGAATGCTCTGCAAAGCCGTGTTGAGTTGCTTTTTGCGTTTCGCACCCGTCGCTATTTTTGCTCCAGCAAAGCGAGCTTGGATAGCTTTTAAGCGTGTCTCAAAAAATAAATCGTGGTACTTTTGTGCTTTGGGATTACTCGCTTTATCTGCTTGGATGATTTTGCGCTTTTGATTATCCGCAATTGTTGCCAGCCGGAGCCAGCCCCAGACTAAATTCTTCTTGTTCGCTTGGGGCAGTGTGCCACGAATGGCTTGATCGATTTTCTCCAAATTTTTTTCGTGGATGCCCCATGCCTGCAGAGTGGACGCTGCAGCCTGTTGGATTTCTAGCATCGTAGGTTTCTGCTTGAGTATATTGGTATACTCATCGAAGGCAGAAGCAAAATTTTCTTGTGCTAGAAGGCAATCACCGAGTCGCTTTCTTACGCTGAGGATGGCAATTTTTCTGGGTGCAAATTGGGGGTTTTCTTCTGCTTTTGCCAATATTCTTCGATACGCGGTCTCGGCTTCTGCCACATAGCGTTTGCCCGCCTGCCCAGGCTGACTTTGTCCTATTTGTAGATTTGTTTGGGCAATCCAATTTTGTATCTTCCAGTCTTCAGTCGCTTCGCCCTTTTGAACGATACGCTTGACAAGATCCTCAAAAGCACCTGCGACATTTTGGGCTATGTCGTCTTTACCAGCGTCCGAAAGTTCTTGGATTTGATGTTGTAATTGTAGCCCTAAGCTGAGGTAGATTCGTGTGAGCCGTTCACTGGCATTTTTCTTATCGCCAAGTGTTTTTTCTAAAGACTCCATGATACTTTGTGCCTTCTCACGTTGGGGAGGCTCTATCGATACATAGGCGCGCAAAGCTGCTTTGTAAACTTCTTGGATAAATTCTTTGCGATCGGCTGCAGGGCTATTCTGTTGGACCAAGGTGAGGGGGCCGACATGAGGGTCCTCAAGGACTTCAACAGCGTGCTGGAATTGACCCTTGGACAATAACGCTTGAGCTAAATACAGAACATTGACAGTTTCTAGAGAGGAAGGATTTTGCTGCTTTATCAGGGAGCTATAACCGTTGGAGAGTAATGCAACTGCGCGATCCTTGAGCTTTTGCTGTTCGTCAGTCGTTTTCCCCTTATTTCCCGCTGTTACTTGCATATAGCGAGACCACAGGGAACCGCCCAAACTGAGTTCTACTCCTGCGCGATTGGCCGCGGGTAATTCTTTGAGCATGGCTTCGGCGTCGTCGGTCCGGTTGTCACGCAAAGCCATATTGATTAACAAATTCATCGCTACTGTGGCATCTTCGGACTCAGGCCAACGTGAGAGCAACAGATGGGCCATGCTGGCGAGCTTTTCTGCTTCGTAATCGGACTGTGTCGAATCCTTCTGCCGGGCTTCCAGGTAGATGCGCTCATAGGCTGCCAAGGCAAGTTTTGCGGCAATCGGCGCGAACTGATTTTTGGGAAAGCGTCGAGCCAAAAACTCACCCAGGAGTGCTGCTTCATGAGGGCGTTGATCTTGCCAATAGAGCCAGCATAGAGAATAGCGAGCTGAAGCAAGCTTGTCGGCTGGTGTATTCACGTCTGCTAATGTCAGGCAGGTTTCGTAGTAATGGATGGCCTGCGATCGATACAGCTTAACTTGTTGCTGCAGGTCGCTAACCGCAGCAGGATTGTTTTCTGCAGCAAGCTTTGCGGTAAATTGGGAGGAATTCATCTGATCCAGCGCATCTTTGCCAGCCGTATAGGCATCTGTAAAGGAACGTACGTCTATGGGGGCATTGCTCCCTCCCGTGGAGGCTAGAGCAGCTCGTGCCTGACGTTGGAACTCTCCTGGGCTGCGTGCGACCAGACGCATCAACTCAATGGATTTATCGTACAATTCTTTCTTGTTAACGCTGCCTTCAGGCGTAAGTGCCTGAGCATCGTAGGCATTGGCCAAACGGAACATGATAGCCAGCCATTCGGGCTTTTCGAGTTCATGACTACGCGAATCATTGAGCCACTGCCTGCAATCTTTAATGGCATCCTCGAAAGCTTTATCCTCGATGAGGATTTCGGTGCGATAGCGATAGGTTCGGGCAATCAGACGCCGAAAATCAGGATGCTCAATGGGTTGATCGATCAGGTCATCAAAGCAAGCGAGCGCGTCCTCATGTTTTCCAAGCTGCTGATAGCAACGGCCTTCGTAGAGACGGCCATAGTAACCAATTAATTTTTCAGCATAGGCTTCCTGTAGCTTCGAAAATTCTTCTGCAGCTGCTTGGAGTGTTTTTGAATAGTCGGCAGAATCCTTTGTGAAAGTGTTGGCACGATCTAGTTGCAGTTTTGCCAGTTGGAATTTGGTCTCGGCTTGCTTGTTGTCGAGCAATGTCCGCAGAGAGCGCAGGTCTGGTTTTTTTTGCAACGCGGCTGCTTTTGGCATCGATTGAAGTTGGCTTGCGCACGAATTGATAAGGTCGCGGTAAGCATCGCTTGCCTGGTCCATCAAAACGCGCGCCTCGTTTTGGAGAGTTTGACGTTGCCTGTCTGCTTGCTTTGGCAAACGGTCCGCTTTGGAAAGTTTACCAAGCGATTGCTGAAGAAAGAGGTTTCCGGCCTGACTCAGGGCTTCGACCTGATAGCGTGAATTTAGATTGTTCTTGGCATATCGTAAGAATTCAGATGTCGCCTTGGAAATCAGTTCGAGTTGTTTTTTTGGGCTGGGCGTCTGTTTTGCCATGGCTGCCCAAGAGACACCTCGCTCAAATCCGGATCGCTTAATGAACTCAGGAGAGGCCAGTGGGTCTTCTTCGATCTGATCCAGATACTCAATTGCCGTGTCATGCCAGCCGCGCTCACGTAACCCTGCTAAAAACTGCTCGGCTAAATCAATTGTACCACGTTGCGTGTCTTTTTTATCCGCCGCAGACAGATTGGATGTACCGATAACAAAAGCAAAGAACAGAGAACCAACGGTTAGGCGAAGAAATTTTGGGTTGCCTGCCATTTGAGGGTTGAAATCAGACAAAACCGCGCGCGTAGGCAGCATTGAAAACACGCAAGCAGATGAAATTGCAATCCTAATGGATGCAACGATCTGAAAAAAAACAGACGGGTACACAAACAGGCCTTTCCTTAAACCGCGATTAGTGTCCCCCAAATACCATCAGCCAAACTGAGTCCAGAAATGAAGCGATGGCAGTAGCCCAGCGGCTTTTTCTACATATCGTTTATCTTGTTACTTTCCCAGTAAAGAAAAGCGTGCCCTATTTTACACAATCCTAGGGCAGGGTTCTAGTGACAAAGTACTTTCCAGAGCGTGCTCGGTAAGCGATACTACAGATTGTTGACGTAGTGCCTTGGAAGTTTATTATCGGATGCCGCCAATCTACCAAACGGATGTGGTTGCTGGAGAATTTGGGATTGAAAAGTAAGGTTTTTTCGTAGACGCAACCGGACTTCATAAGTTCGAGCCTGTTGGTGAAGCGGTCTTACTTCTGGATGAAGAGAGTTTCTGTCATGCGCTTTCAGGTTTCCCCAACATCTCCCCCGCCGAAGGCAGGTATGACGAGGCGCCAGCGATCACAAGTATGGTTGCTCCTGTTGGCACTGGGAATGGTCTTGCTGGCGATACGTTATCTCGAAAAACCGAGTACCGCCAGGCGGTTGGGTCAACTATTTGGTATGCAGGAAAAACAAACCGATACCCCGATCATCGCACCACAGATAATCAGTGGTGCTGGTGTAACGAGTCACCCTATGAGCGAAGCGAATGGATCTGTTGAACACTTTGAGACACTCCAATCGAAAGAAAAGGTTGATGAACGTGTACCAGGCTTATCTTTTGTTAAGGATAGAACCTATTTTCGGCCCTCAGAAAAGGAAGCCTGGTTCAATCTTTTCGCAAATTTGAAGAAACAAGAAGCTTCTGAGGTGAAGCATGCCTCATTAGGTTTGGTGACCTATGTACAGTTTCTAAAGCAACCGGACGAATATCGAGGTCGTTTGGTGACGATTCGAGGCACAGCCTTGCGTGAAGAAATTGTGCCAGCTGAAAAAAATGATTTAGCGATAGATTCGTACCACCGTCTCTGGGTTCAGCCTCAAGGTGGGGGGCCCTCACTGATGGTAGCCTACTGCCTTCAATTGCCGACTGGGTTTCCAGAAGGGGATGATTTGCGATGCCAGGTAGAGATTACCGGTTATTTCTTCAAAAACTGGTCGTATGCCTGGGATAAAGGCCTGGCACTCGCACCCGCAATATTGGTCAATCATTTTTCATGGAAACCGACCAAGAAAAATACAATGACAGAGCCTGTTGCTGACAGTACGGTTTTGCTGGCCATTGGTGGAGCATGTTTACTGGGACTTGTTGTAGCCGTGTTCCTTTTTCGCTATTCAGGCAACAGTCGTCGTCGTACGAGAACGAAAGACGTCCCATTGGAATTGCCCACGGGTTGGAAAGCAGACAATCAAAATAAAGTTGATGCCCAGTCACGGTCAACGGGAACTGAGGGCGGAGAATGATTTGTGGCACTACGACCTTCTTCAAGAGTTTACCGAACGAGGCAATCTTCGGGGTGTCCAGAATTGTTTGTGGTGTTGTCCTATGTTGGATACTTGCCATGGACACGCACGCCAGCGAAAAAACATCGGAGTTTCGTGAAATTCTGGAGTTGGCTGGCGTCGATCCAGAAAAATTGTCTCAATTTGGACAGGATGCGAATTTTAAAAATGACGATTGGCCAATAATTACACAGATACTGTATCGACTTCGCCAGTTTCCCGACAAGCAGCTGGAACTCTGGTCGAAGAAAACTGACTTGGGGCGCTGGCTTGAAGAGGCAGATGTTCCTATAGGGGAACTGCATGAAATATCGGGACACGTTGAGTCTTGTGAAGTTCTTTCACCTCCTCAGCAGTTGGCAGAATCGAACTCTTTGCCTGTTCTCTATCGATGTCAGTTTAAAAGTAATTCGCCAGGACTAAGCGGAACACTGTTTACGCGACAGATTCCGCAGCGTTGGAAGCCAGGTCAGTCGATGGCAGATCCGGTACTTTTTTATGGTGTGCTTTTGCAACATAGTATTAGTGAGAAGCAGTGTCATGTGTTCATGCTGGCGGATCGGGTGGCCTGGTATCCGCAGCAAGGGGTACCGACTGGACAATTACTGCTGGCTCGCAATGGAATGGATGTGGCTTTACTTGACGAGATTATTCAGCGCCAACCCTTTGTACTACCTACGATAAGTCGGGAGAGTGAAGCCTTTTATAGTTGTCTTGCTGCACTCGGTCGTACGAATCAAGAAGAGTTGATCTCGCGATGCCAGGAAAACATTATTGCTGTAGCTGAGAAATGGCGTCATGCATTCGATGATCTGCAAGGCCAGCATCAAGAAGCAAAGAAACAGTTGGCCCTTGCTTCAACACCGGAGGACCAACAAAAATGGAAGAAAAAAGAAACCCTATTGCGTGAGCGCCGAAGTGTTGCCGCAGCGATAATCAAGCAGAGCAAACTAGGCTTATCCTCGCTGGGGCCATTTTTTTTAAATCCAGAGCAAGAAGTGGGTGAATTGGTTCAATTAGAAGGGGTAGCTCGACGCGCTATACGCATTGTTGTTCCTGAGCGGCCAGAGATTGGTGCCTATTACGAATTAGAAATATTTACATCAGAAGCGAAATATTTGGAAAATCGTCCCGTCGTTTGCTGTGTGAATCGATTGCCTGAGGGTTTTCCTCAAGGAGATCTTATTCGTGAGCCTGTGCGAATTTACGGTATGTTTTTTAAGAGTTGGTTGTATCGGACGCGTAATATCCAGGAGGAGAGGGGTGGGGAGACAGAAGGCCAATTGCGATTGTATACTCCTCTTGTCCTAGCCGATTCCCCTGTGTGGATCCGTTCGGCAGCCGTGCATCAACGTCCCTGGGATTTATGGGCTGGTATTGCCTTTTTAGTGATGCTGGTAGCTTTTTGGCTAAACTTTGTACGGGTATCACACCGTAAGCGACGCACAGAAAAAGTGGAATTGAAATAGATTTTTACGATACATTATTCCTAGTCGTTAACGAGAAGCCCCCCTGGACCCGCTATTTCCCCACGTTATCGCATCCTTCAGCTTATGAGTATACTTTCAGAAAGACTGTCGGCTTCACGTCGTAAACGGGTGGTGAAAAATCCAATCCCGTGGTACTCGCCTCGTTTTTGGCATGGGATGCGTTTTTCCACCTGGTTGGCCACGCTGGCTCGAAACGATTTCCGTGTGTCTTTTTCAAAATTGCATACTGGGGCCAGCATAACCTTCTTCAGCGGCTGCAACAGTCTGGCAGCAATCTTGGATAATCTCATTTACGGCCGTCGTGTTTCAGAGACTGAAATAAAGGATCCACCAATCTTTATTTTGGGGCATTGGCGTGCTGGGACAACATTCCTGCATGAATTATTGATTCGAGATCCTGCCCATACTTTTCCTACGACTTACCAGTGTTTTGTACCACATCACTTTGTGCTTACGGATAAATGGCTAACACCCTGGACTGAAAAATTATTACCTAGCCGACGACCGATGGACAATATGGCAGCAGGCTGGCAGCGTCCTCAGGAGGATGAGTTTGCCCTGGGGATTATGGGCTTGCCATCCCCTTACCTGTCCATGATGTTTCCTCAGCGTGGTCCCGTGTTTTCTGAGTATCTTGATCTGCAGGACGTGCCCCTTGACGAAAAAAAGCATTGGCAGCAGCAACTCTTGAAATTTTTTCAGCGGATTACTTTTCGAGACCCTCGTCGCATCGTGGTGAAATCACCTCCTCATACTGCACGTGTCCGAGCGCTCCTGGAATTGTTTCCGGATGCCAAGTTTGTACACATCGTTCGAAACCCTTGCGATTTGTTTATGTCAACGGTCAACCTTTGGAAATCTCTCAACGAAGTGCAACGAATGCAAGGATTGGGAGAGCAAGAATGGGTAGAAGAATATGTGCTGGATTCCTTGCAGCGCATGTATACCGCCTATGAGAACGACCGAGAATTATTAGAGGATAATCAAGTCGTTGAATTGCGCTATGAAGATTTGGTGGAGAATCCACTTGACCGGTTAAGGCAGGTCTACGAGCATCTTGATTTGGGAGCTTTCACACGTGTTGAAAAAGCAGCACAAGCTTACCTGGCGGAAGTCAAGAATTATCGCCGCAACCACTACGAATTATCAGCCGAAAAGCGCCAAGTCATACAAGATCGGTGGAAGGATTACTTTGAACGGTACGGATATGAGGGATAGGGTCAGAGACGACCCAAATACCTGGTAGTTTGGGTGGCAGAGGAATTGGCAATTCCGGGATTGGTTTTCAGGAATAATTTTGATGACATTTTTATCGATGTTCACCAGTCGATAGAAATCCGGATGGATTGATTCGCAAATGAATAAGTTTATTGCAATAGGGTTATGGGGCATTGCGTGTTGGACGGCACTCATGTTCCATTCTGCCCTTCAGGTACATGCCGAGCCAATAATGGAAATGGATGAAGGCATCCTTACCATCCATTGGTCTGATGCAGATCAGGCGATCGGTGATGTGGTATATATTTGCGGTAAAATTATCAATGTTAGTAATATTGGTCGAATTACTTTTTTGAATTTTGACGAACAGCGACCAGCAAATATTGCGGGTGTCGTGTTTCGCGACAAGTATCAAAATTTTTCAGGGGATCTTAAAGACCTCTATCAGGGGAAACTCGTTAAGATTCGAGGTCAAATCACCACCTTTCGAGACCGTCCACAAATCGTAGTTTCAGATCCAGAGCAGATCGAGATCGTCAAGGAATTACCAGAGACGGTTGTTCCCAGCAAAAAAACATGGGAAGCAGGCGAAAATCAGATTGTTGTGGCAACTTACAATTTGCTAAATCTATTTGATGATGTTGACGATCCTTATCACGCAGATGAGTCAACTCCAGCAAAGACTCGTAAGCAACTGGATCAGGTTGCTGCTACGATTCGGGCACTCGATGCGGATGTCCTGGCATTGCAAGAGGTTGAGTCGCGAGGCTACTTAAAACTTTTTGTGGATGTTTTTTTAAAAGATATGGGTTACGAGTACATTGTCCACATCGAAGGTAATGATCTGCGGGGAATTGATGTGTGTCTTCTTTCACGTGTTCCTGTAGGGCCAGTGATATCGCATCGGCACGTGTCATTTAAAGACCTTGAGGGACACACCAGGCGCTTGGCGCGCGACCTGATCCATGTGATTCTTCAGCCTCCAGGAAGTTCTCCCATAGGGGTATGGGTTGTACATTTGAAAAGCAATTTTGGTGGGCGTGAGTTTGCAGAGCCAATTCGTTTGGCCGAAGCTAAATTCGTGCGCCGACAATTGGATAAAAGCTTAGCTGCAAATTCTGATGCAGCATTTTTAGTGATGGGGGATTTTAATGATATCTGGAAAAGTGAAGTGATGCAGGCCATTGTTGGCAAAGGGTCAAACGCTTTGAGTATGCCACTCTCTGAGGCATCGATGAAATCTCAAATCACCTATAATCAAGATCCCTACAAGTCAATGATTGATTTCATCTTGAGTTCTCCCGCCATGTCCAGACGTTATCTCAAGGGTTCTTATCGGACAATACCAGGCTCAGTAGGCACATCAGGTTCTGACCACAACCCAGTATCCGCTATATTTTTATTAAATTAAAATAGAGCCGGTTTTCGTAGTTTGTTAGCTAGTGCCTCGACTATGCTGCTCTCGGGGGCATGGTCATTTTCTTACCCTTAAGTTGATAAACGTACGCAAGGACTTCGGCAACTGTCGCATAGCTGTCGTCGGGTATGGGTTGCCCTGGCTCAACTTCTTTGTAAAGCAATCGGGCCAATGGTTTCCGTTCAACGACCGGGATATTATGCTCCAGCGCCAATCGCCTGATACGCTGAGCCAAGACACCTGCACCTTTGGTCAATACAACTGGGGCAACCATCGTTTCTGGATCGTACTGAATTGCAACGGCTAATTCAGTGGGATTGGTAACAATGACATCTGCCTTGGGCACCTTGTCGCTCATTCGATTGAGAGCCAGTTGACGCTGTACAGCTTTGCGGCGGGCGACTATCTGGGGATCCCCTTGCATGTTTTTTAGTTCATCACGTACTTCTTGATTTGTCATCATCAAGTCTTTCTCGTGTTTCCATTTTTGATACGCAAAATCAAACAACGCTAATGTGAATAATGCAATTCCCACCCATAAGGCAGTTGAAAGCGTAATATCTGTCAGGAAGGGCCCGAAATCACGGACGGGCAGAGATCCAGAAAACAGCACCTCTTCGTGTCGCAAATAAAGTACCGTGCCTGCAACTGCTGAAACGACTAGGACTTTAAACATACCAAAGCTCAACTTCATAGCTCCGGTAAGAGAAAGGATACGCTTGAGTCCACTAATAGGGCTCAAGCGTTTAAAATCGGGTTTTAATTTTTCGGGAACAAACAAGAAGCCAGTCTGAAAGACACTGCTGGCAATCCCCGCCAGTGCCAACAAGCCTATCACAGGGAGCACGGCTTTTCCAAAGGTATAGATCAGCTTTTGTGAATGCGAGATAATATCCGAGTTATCGACGACAAGCGGACCGGCTGAGTGGAGTTGGTCGCGCATATAGTCCCCAGCCGTAGCAAGTATTTTTGCCCCCCAATATTGCAACAACAGTATCCCAACGACCAGTAGAGCAGCGGAGCCAAGATCCTGGCTGTAGGCAACTTGTCCCTGTTCGCGCGCCTGTTCGCGACGATGCTGGGTTGCCTCTTGAGATTTTTCGCCCGACGGATCGGCCATGTGGGGGTCAGGTTAGAGGAGCGGGGATACAGACTGACGAAGTGTCTCTTTGATTAGTTCAAGAGCAGCCGTTGTCTGTTGCGGAAAGGCCCATGCGACAGCCCCCAATGACGTGAATAGGCATCCTAATGTGAGCAATGCGTTCAGGCCAAAGCCCACAGCAAGAATATTGATTTGTGGCATTGTGCGGCCTACGAGACCCAAAACGAGAGTGGCTAGCAAGAGAGCGGTCATTGCAGGTGCCGCAGCCCGGAGCCCCAACATAAAACTTTGAGATAACAGGGTCGTCAATGCTTCGACATAGGTGCTACCAAGTGAAGCACGTCCGGGTGGGATGGTGTGATAAGTGTCCAGGAGTGCGTCCATGACAAGTCGGTGGCCATCGAGGAGCACAAACATGGTTAGTGTCAAAAAGTAAAACAACTGGGAATAGATGGACACATTTGAGTTGGCGGTTGGGTCGAATACTTCAGCAACTGCAGTACCTCCCAGTTGACTGACAATTTGGCCAGTGACCTGAATTCCACTTAGAAAGAGCGTTATTCCGAAACCCAATAACAGACCAACAAGAGCTTCGCTGGCAAGATACTTGCCATAGATAATCAGATGAGTCATATCTGCTGGTGGATGGATAGCCACTAACGGTGAGATAAGCAAGGAAATACTGACGACCAAGAAAGCTCTTGCCTGGAGCGGAATTGCTGCAGAGCTAAAAATAGGTGCAGACATCACCAGAGCACCCACGCGAGCAAGAACAAGTGTGAAGGTCGCGAATTGGTTGATCAGCAGAGTTTCTAATAGCGTCATAAGTAAACTCGGCGTGAAACAATCCTTGAGGCGTTCTTAAAGAGTATTTGGGATATTTGTAATCAATCCTTCTGCATAATCCAGAAGACGTGTCAGGATCCACGGTAGGGCAAAAGCAAGAGCTAGCACCATGGCTACTAATTTGGGGACAAACGCTACTGTTTGTTCTTGAATTTGTGTGAGTGCTTGAATCAAGCCGACGAGTAATCCTACGATCATGCCTGAAAGTAAAATGGGCGCAGCCACGAGTGTGGCAATGAGCAGGGCCTCCCGTCCAATATCAACGGCGTCTTGTGGATCCATGGATAGGAAATCTGAGGTTGAGTTTAGTTGATTGAAAAAGGGATTTGGAAATTCTTCTGTTCAACCTCGAACTGGAGAATGCCTTCTACACCTTTTACAGGAGTACTTGAAAACTATTGAGTAGCATCTCGACCACTAACTTCCAACCGTCAAGTAGTACGAAGAGTAGCAGCTTGAATGGCAGGGAAATCAGTACCGGTGGCAACATCAGCATGCCCATCGAAATGGTGACACTGGCGACTACGATATCGAGAATCACAAACGGTAAATAAATCTGAAAGCCAATCAAAAAAGCAGTCTTGAGTTCGCTAAGCATATAAGCAGGGAGTAGTGCCTGGAGGGGCACATCTTTTTCGGCGGATGTCGCTCCGTAATAGACGTAGTCGGGGAGTTCCCCCGTTTCGGGGTCGATTTCTTCTGGCATGTATTTCAGAAAAAGGTAAACGTCATCTTGGTTTTCGGTGCGGTCGATTTGTGCAGCCATGAATT
The DNA here is from genome assembly GCA_002713555.1 of Planctomycetaceae bacterium. The sequence continues at coordinate 29,240 of PATG01000080.1, read as the reverse complement.
TACGCATAGGCAGCGTGCCGTTCTGCCAGGCTTCTTCGATACCGATTTGTTTTTCGGTATAGGGTTTTATGCCTTCATCGTAGACTTGTGTCCAGACTGGGGTCATTAGCAGAATCGTCATAAATAAGGATATGGACGTTATGACTTGACTCGGTGGGAGTTGTTGGGTGCCTAAGGCTTGTCGGAGCAGCCCCATCACAACCAGAATGCGTACAAAACTGGTCGTCATGAGTAGGATGGCTGGTGCCAGACTGACCACGGTCAGCATCAGCATTACCTGGATGGTAGAACTCAATCCTTCGGGACTGGTCCACTGTTGAGGGCCCCCCAAGCTACTTGGCAGTAGTGACGAAGGAGAAGACACCGTTTGCGCAGCCGCTATAGCTGGCACAAATGCCAAGAGCATTGTGGCTATGCATGTGAACCTGCAAAGGAGGCTTTTTGAGTTCATCGACTTGCTTGGGCGTAGGCGGTGCTGGCTTCACTTCCTAAGAATCCTTGAGCAGGCTCTTGCGAAAGTTGCTGGAGCACTTGTTGGAACTCAGCTGTCGTACTTTGTTTTTTGTTGCGATGACAAAGACTGAGTAGGCGCTCAACTTCTTGTGGTTCGGTGATTTCGGTCAACGGAGTCATGACCTCGTTATTGACTCCGACAAGTACTAATTTGTTGCCAATTTGCAGGAGCTGAGCAATGTTCTGATTTGTTAAGGAAACACGTCCCAAAACGGACACGGCTTCACCAGGAAGAGGTGATGTAGGTTTTGGACCGCCTTTTCGCAGGAGCCACATGCAAATCAGCATGAGTCCTATGACAATTGCCAGTCCGGTGCCAGCAGTTGCCAGAGAATCAATTTGTGGAAGAGATAAAGAGGATGATTTTCTCGGCGATAGATTTAGCCCTTGAGGATGGCTACTCCGAGAAGCAGAAGATTGTGGGGCCAGTCGACGAGGATTATGGGATCGAGGAGAGGGTGGTTGTGTAGAAGAAGATGCCAGGTCAAGTTTGGCCGGAATGACTGAGGTGTCTGTGGTGATGAGCTGTGGAGGTTCCGTATCGATTGACCATTCGAGTAATTTTTCGGCACGTCCCGATTGGACCCAACCGAAGTATCCCATTACAACGAATGCCCCCAACAACGCAGTGCGCAGTGATCTTAAATTGTAATTCAATAAAGGCATAGCATGGCCGCAAGGGGGTATTGGATTCACAAGGTCCAATTTGCAAAAGAGGACCTTTTTTGACAGAGCGGCTTATAGAATTTTGGCCGTATTTCAGCCAGAGCAATTAGTGCGTCTCATAGCCCATTGACAGTGCTAGCAGATAGGTTGACCTCTAGTGAGCACTTGGGTCAAACGCTGTCACCCGCAATTAGTTCAGCAACCCGAACGCAGAAATTATCATTCAGCACAAGGACCTCTCCTCGTGCTATCAGGCGACCATTGACATAAATGTCAGCCGGATCTCCAGCCAGTTTGTCGAGAGGCACCACAGCCCCTTGCTTGAGCTTCAGTATGTCTTCAAGTTGCATATGAGTCCGGCCCAGCTCGATTGTCATGTCGAGTTGAACATCACGCACCAATTCAAGCGTTGCCACATCCGTATTGGCAGGAGTGCCTCCAAAATGCTGAAAATCGAAGGACCGGATGCCGGACGGAAGAACATCGGCCGATGGACCACCTCCCTGGTCGATGGAGGCCAAAGCCTCCTCAGCCTTGTTCATGAGAAGTTCAATGTCATCTTGAGTTGCCGAAGAATCCCCGGCAGAACTAGCACTAACGGGTTGGCCCGCTGAAGGACTCGGGTCACCGGATTCACTGCTGAGCAAAGATTCTATCTCTGCCTGGCCGACGCTTGCGTCGCCACTAGAAGAGCTGCCGACGCTTGAGTCGCCACTAGAAGAACTACTGACGCTTGAGTCGCCGTCAGGAGAGCGGTCGTTATCTTGAGCCTGTTGTAATAATTTTTCGATGTCGTCTTGGCCGACTTGTTCTTTGTCGTCTGCCATAGGAATCCCTTCCTGACTGTCGTTTAAGTTATGCCTTGGGGGGTATTTTTAACGCTCTTCAAACGAAAACTTGCTAAATATGGCCTCATGCAACAAAGGTTTTCCGAGGGCGCGATTGGTTTTCTCTAATATCTTCCTTTTGATCAAGCCCAACCCAGCATCGCTCAGATCTGTAACCTCTGCACTGCGAATGGTGATCAGAATCTGTTCTCGAATACGGCGTTGGTTTGCCTCAAAAAGTGGATAAAATTCGGATTCTTCATCTGCTAGCACGGTGCCAAACAATTCGAGATCGACATTGAGTCGGCTGCCTGTCTCTGGATTGTAGGTCAGCACATGAAACATGCCGAGTTCAACCTCAGTCATTTCACTTAATAGGATCGATTCATCTTCACTCTCCTCGGCCGTTTCACCAGCAGCTTCTGGATCTTGAGTTGTATCGGCTTCGGCTAGAGTTTCTGCGATTTCGGTCGTTTCTTCTGCCGTGGGAATAATCATCGAAGCAGCAGCAACTTCAAGCAAGACAATCACTGAGACAAAAGCTAGTGCCTTAACCAAAGTCATCATGCCCGGTTTTTTGTCTGGAGAATCTTCAGTCGTTTGTTGGTCGGTATCTGCTGCCATTTTTGGCCCCTAAGCTTGAAGTTATTTAGATCGTGGGATTTGAGCCATCCAAGTCATGAACCCTTTCGTCCCACATCAAAATCTGAACGCGAGAATTTTGTTTTAAAAGCTCAGCTTCAACTCCATTGTAAAGCGGTTCTTCAGCTCCTGCGTTTCCTAGCCGTATACAACTACGATCGATTCCTTGCTGGATTAAAAAATCCATTGTGTTACGAGCACGTGCAGCAGACAATTCCCATGCATCTTTAAATTCGGTATTATGATCGAGAGGTCTGCGCGATGCATGTCCGCGGACTTCAATTTTTTGAGGTTTGCCGGCTATCTGTTCTATAATGCGTTGCAAATCGCGGCGATTGCTTTCTGTAAGCTGTGTGGCATGTTCTTCAAAAAAGACAACACCTCCTACGGAGGAATTTTTGCCAGGTCGTACAATTTGTACTTTTTCGTTTTCTCCCACAACCGATTTATTTACTTGCCCACCTTTTTTAAGGTCCATTTTTTTCGATCGCCCGGTACTCGCATTCCATTCCTGTGAAGAATTTCTCGGTCGGAAATCTCCGGGAATGAGTGAGTCTTGTGATAGGCTATGTCCCAATTGTTCACGTATTGCTTCTGCCACTGCTTGAAACTTTTCTTCTTGTTTCATCTCACTCATCGATACGAGCATGATAAAAAATGTCAGCAGCAGCGACATCATGTCGCCGAATGTGACAACCCACTCGGGTATTCCTGGTTCTGGTTCTTCTTCAACGGCCATATCTATTAAGCGGCATCCTTGTCGCTAGCTCTCAATTTCGGTGGTATAAATGTATTAAGTTTTTGTTCGATGACACGAGGATTTTCGCCCGACTGGATAGCCATGATGCCGCGCACGATGATTTCCATCGTTAAAAGTTCTTGTTTATTGTTAAATCCCAGTTTTTCAGCAAAGGGCAGGAACACCACATTGGAAGCAATTGCACCATACATGGTGGTTAGCAGTGCTACCGCCATGCCAGCACCGATCTTTGAGGGATCGCTCATATCACCCAGCATGATGACAAGCCCCATGAGTGTGCCGATCATGCCAAATGCCGGAGCAAATCTTCCCATGCAGTCGTGCAAAGCCTTACCGTCACGGTGACGGGTAGCTACCGCGTCAAGTTCGGTCCTCAAAATGTCTTCCATCACTTCAGGACGTGTGCCATCAACGGCCATTTGTATGCCGAGTACAACAAAGGAGTTTTCTATTTCAGCCATGCGACTTTCTAGCGCTAGCAAGCCATCGCGTCTGGCGGTTTCTGCCAGGCTGACTATTTCTTCAATCAGACGTGGAATCGAATCCGTTTTGTTGAAAAGCACTTTCATGGTAACGCTGAATACGCTTAAAAAGTTTTTCAGCGGAAAAGAAATCATCCCTGCAGCGATTGCTCCACCAACAACAATCATCAAAGATGGGGCATCGACAAAGGCAATAAAGCTACCGCCTCCAATGACAATGGATCCTAAGATCAATGCCAACGCCAGAACTACGCCGATTATGGTTGCAATATCCATTAGTTAGTCAATCATGCCATAAAGTGTTGAGTTGTACGTTTCTATTGGCAATCCCGGGTGTTTGGGGCCTGGTTAAACATAGCTTTGCATCGCAAACAGAAGAAAAAATTCAGACATGCTGTAATGCCGATTTGAACATGTGATTGGCATAATCGATACAACCTGTGCAGAGCCCATCGATCTCAGTCCTTTCTGTTGCAGAAGCCGCGAAGTCTCTACCGGTTCGCCATTTTCCCTGGTTGGCTATGTTTTGGCTGGCAATTTCACCATGAATAAAACGCCCCAGTTGTAAGCCCACTTTTGCTTGGGGGCGAGAAATGAGTTGGTCCGTCTCACGACGAACGGAGATGCTCCTCGGGCAGCAGGCGTTTTTGACGTTGATAATCGATTGCAAGTTCCAGTACTTCTTCCGGTGTTTCTCCCACAACAAGTCGGTCATTGCTGGTCAAAGTAATAAAAGTGTCGGGGCGATGTTCGACATACTTAATCAGGTCGGCGTTGAGAATAAAGGCCTCACCGTCGAGTCGTGTCAACTTAATCATGTGGGGCTGCTCGGTTGATAGGATAGTTATCTCAATCGTACGTCATACTTTCGTAAGTTTGAGGAGAATGTCTGTGTAGGTCTGTAGGCCCTGCCATACAAACAGGGTTCTAAAATCCACCAAGTTGCAGAGAAAAATGAGCAAGGGCCATTTGACTCCAATGCGTGCTTATCTTCTCAAAGCTAAAAGCTCATCGAGCAATTCTTGCGTTGCTGTAATAACCCGGGCACCGCCACGGTATTGTGTGGAAGCGAGAATCAATTCGATTAAGTTTTGGCCTATGTCGGTATTCGAAAGTTCAATAGCACCCGAGGTGAGGGTGCCAATCCCTTCGGATCCTGGCTGTCCGATGATAGCATTTCCGGAGTTCACTCCCACATTGAACAGGCTGTCACCCACTTGCTGCAGACCGCCACTATTGGCAAATCTTGCCATGACAATTTGCCCCACGGTGCGCTGGGTGCCGTTGCTAAACTGCCCTTGTATCGTACCGTCTTCAGTAATCACAAAGTCTGTTAGCACACCCGGTGGAAAGCCATTTTGATTGGTAACGTTTAGTGAGCTGATAGGATTGTTTTGTGCATCCGTTTCGTCCTTGGCACTTACCTGACTAAAGTCGAGTTCCACCTCTAATGGAGATTCCGAGGCAGTAATGTTGCGCTCGATGCTGATTCGGTTCGAGGTTGTTGATAGCAAATTGCCATGAGGATCGAATGTCAACAGTCCGTCACCCACTACGGTAGATACGCCGCTGGATGGAAACGGTTCGTTTTCACCACTCGTGGCGTACCATCGGTACGTTGTTGAGTTTGGCTGTTTTGTTTCTAAAACGGTAGTGATGCGGACATTCAATCCAGAACCTAGCGAATCGTAGACTACAAATTCAGTCGATGTGCCAGGTCCATCCGCTTGTTGAATTTCTGTAAAAGTAATAGGTACGGTATTTGTCCCAGAGCTTCTTGTAGGTGCCATCTGGAGTGACGTTAGTGGCACTTCAATTGCGTTTTCTTCGCCTAGGTTGCTGGTGATCACGATTTTTCCGTCCACCAGACTCACACTGCCTGCAGTTGGTTGCGTCGTAGCGTCCGGGTTTTCAACAAGGTCGATATCAATGCCCGATACATCACGTATGAAATTCATTAGATCCAGAACTGTGGTGCCTGTAATTGGATCTTCCGAGATATCCAGAGATTTGGGTGTTAGAGTAATTCCATCTTTCTCAGCTTGAAAAGTTAGGGTTCCTGCTTCGAAGAAGTTTTGTAAATAACTATCACCGTTAAGTACAACCAGATCCGATAGCAGGGTGTCTTCCTGAGCGGCCGGTCCGTTTAAATCGATCGGATTATTGAGAATCAGGTTCTGATCGCTAACTTGGTCGACGAAACTAGCCGTAGCAACAGGAATGGGATTTCCAGGATCGTCCACTCGATAGAATTGGGACGTATCGTTGGAAGGATGTCGATAAATTCGAATTTGATCGAATGTAAAGTCGGGATGTGTGGGAGTATCGAGCTGGGATAAATCGATACCAATCTTGCCTCCTGGAGGAGCTATAGAACGTGTTCCTATGCGTGCCGTTGGACGCGTTTCAACCTGGCTGCTCGAATCATAATAGCTGACATAATAGCTGTAGCTACCCGGATCCATCAATTCTGTGTCCAACTCCGTTTGAGTCGTAAAGGCAGCACCATCCGCGGTCTGATCCAGATAGTCGGTGGTTGTGTTATCCAGAATCGTCGTCACAGGGTAGAAAGTGGAGCCACCTGCCTCTGTTCGATAGATTGAGCGTCCACCGGTCCATGGTCCTAATGTGGGGGCGGTAGGAATTCCATTGAGTTGAATCTCACCCGCACCCCCCGAGTTATTGACGGTGAAATCAGCAGAAGGTGCACCTTCTGCTCCGCCGCTCGCATCAAGGAATACAACGCGATATGTAACGGTATCTGCTCCCGGGCCGGTTCCCGTGTTTGCAGGTGTTGCGGACATGCCGGTAAGTAGTGGAGTATCGGCTTCGAGAAAATCATTGATATCGAAGGATTCGCCGGGAACCGCTTGTGGTTGTGGTACCGTACCGTTACCCAGCACAATCGATTCGGAGATGGACTGTGTCATTCCTGTTTCAACGGTTGGGTTCAAGACACCAGCCAAGGTTGCACTACTGGTCGCGAGACTCACACGATCTTCGCCCAGTGGAATTGTCAATGGCACCAGGTTTTCATTGTTTTCTTGTAATTCAAAGTTGTCGTTGACACCAAAACCAAGCACACGTTGACCCGTGGCTGTAACGATTTCGTTTTCTGAGTTGAGTTTGAGTTGCCCATTGCGCGTATAGAGATCGCCGCTGTCGGATTGGACGACTAAAAAGCCATCCCCCTGAATTGCCACATCCAATGGGTTCGAACTAATTTCGATCGTTCCTTGGGTAAAGTTGGGCGAGATTTCTGCCACCTTGACACCAAGGCCAATTTGTCGCGGATTGGTACCACCCGAGTTGGGGCTTGGTGCTGAGCCAATGCTGAGTGTCTGTAGAAATTGTGTGGCAAAGATCGCTTCGGATTCTTTGAATCCTACAGTTTGCGAGTTGGCTACGTTGTTGCCCACAACGTCAATAGTGGTTTCAGCGGCTTGCAAGCCGGTTAAGGCAGTTGTTAAGGCGGATTGAAGACCCATGATTCACACTCCTAAATTAGGATTGGCTGTAAGTTTTTTCTATCAAGGTAAAGGGATGATTTCTTGGAGACTCTAGTATTTGTTTTGAGGATTGAGCGTATGTCTGTAGCGAAATTTTCTTGTTTTTAACGGTTGTATCTCCCTTCCCTGGCAAAGGGTGAAGGGTAGGTGGCTTGGGCTAATTTTCCGGTGGCCGAACTTCTCCCACATTGTTTAGACTCACTGTGACACGATTGGCGTATTCAAGTTTTTGTATCTGTGCAGTAATGGGGTCTCCCAGACGCTCGCTGTCGGCCAGTGTGTCCACAAAGCTGGTAGTACTGCCATGTGGTAGTTCTGCGACAAGCTTACGGTCGCCTTCACCCGTATTGTCGGTCCGGTAAACTTTTTTCGGCACGTCGGTTTCTGGTAAATTGTTCAGTCGAATGGCACCTTGGAAATTCACCAACGAAGAGGTCGAGACATTTTCGACTTCGACCCCAAATAATGCACCGGAGTCACTTTCCCAGACCACTTCGTAGGTGTAGGTGCCTGCAGCAATATCTCCTTCCCGAGGTGCTGCAGTTGCCGTTTGATCAACGGCCAACTCAAGCTTTGGTTGTCCATTTTCGATAGTCACCACGCGCACATTGCCTGACACGCGCTGCCCCTCATTGTTGAGAGCCACCACATCAGCTCCAATAAGATTGGTGGCGCTGGAGATGTTTTGTCCCAAGAGCACTGCATCGAGTGTTTCGGTTAGCTTTTCGGTAGCTCCGACTTCACGGATTTGACTGATTTGGGCCAGCAGCTCGTCATTTTCCAAAGGATTGAGAGGATCCTGGTTTTGTAATTCTGCAATCATCAGGTGCAGAAAGGAATCAAGATCGAGGTCATTGAGTGTGTTGGCACTGCCAAAAGCTTGATTGCTGGAAGCGGCCGGGTTAATACCTGGTAGTTGTGACATTTTAGTTTTTTTGAGGGGGGATGTTGAATATTGATAGCTGGGGACGAAATCTCATGTTGGACGACACTAAATCATCACATCGAGAGTACCGTCGATTGGTATTGTTTGAGGGAGAACGTCCGTGGTGGTTGGGTAAGATTGTTTTTGACTTTCAGGATTTTGTGTGGATGCGGCAGGATGCTGGTAGGGAGAATGATCGGACTCATGATTCGTTGCTTCTTTTTGGTCGTTTTGCGAATTGCCCTCGTCACGAACATCCACGTCAAATTTTTCAATACTGATATCCTGCTCTGCCAGTCGCTGACGTAGGGCCGGCAAATTGTCTAAGATGAGATTGCGTGCTGTAGCAGTCTCGGTTTCTAATTGGGCGGTTAGGACGCCTTGTTTAATGGCAATCTCAATTCTTAGACTGCCAAGTTCGGGTGGGCTTAACCTCAAGTGAATTTGTCCATCTCGCTCCTGTGCCGCGCGAAATGCACCACTGACACGTTGGATAAAGCGTGTGCGGTCAACGGACGGTTGCGAATCTGCTTCTGTGGCCAATGATGGTTGCTCACTTGGTGGCGACGAGTTATTCACTTGATCGACTAATTGCGATCCACTTGCAGTTTCAGTTCCTGATGCAAGAGTGGGTGGTGTCGAAGGTTGGTTGGTCGCAGCAGAGCCAGTTGGTGGAGTATCGGGAGTATGTGCTGTGGGCTCGCCATCAGGTTTATGGTGAGACGCCTCTGGAGTTTGTGCCAATTCCTGATTGGAGTCGTTCTTTTTGGATCCCAACGTTTCGCCTGAGTGAGTTAGACCGGCTTTCTCGGTTTGGATCTCGTCATCTTCCTGCTGTGCAGTAGCAGACTGTGGAGCCGAATGAGCATCCCTTAAACCAGAAGCAAGTTTACCACCTGGATCGACAGCTTTCTGCACGACCTCATCGGCGGTGCCCGCCTGTTGTGAGACGTCTGTTGACGCTTCTTCCTCTGTGGTAGAAACCTGCGACGTTAAGTTCTCATCCGTTTCAACCTGCTGGGGCAGAGTTTGATCCGTGCTATTCTCGGGATTTTTATTGTTGAGTAGAATCAGCTCTCGTTGCGCTACCTCCGATTCGTCAGTGTTGTTGTCCGTACTTTCTGGAACCGACTCAAGGTTTGTCGGAATAGGGATCAGAGCATCCTCAATAGCCTTGAAGGCTTCAGAAGTAGCTGTGACTTCTGATGAGAGTGTTACCTCGTCTTGCGTTTCATGCTCCTCTGTGGGTTCAGAGCTTTGGGTTTTGCTTTTATCTGTGCGTTGGACGCCCTCGGGAGCCTCGTGATGCTGTTCGGTTGAGGTATCTTTTTTGGTATCCGATTTCGAAGAATTTTCGCTATTCGTTCTTTTGCTAAGAGGATCTGGCCCGGCTTTTTGAAGCGAAGTCGCTGTATCGGAAGCACGATCCAAATGCTCTTGAAACAAATCTGTCACTGCGGACTGGGGGCGTGTCGACGACGAGACCTGGTGTCCAGATGTTGTACCTTGTAGCAGATTCTCTATGACTGGAGTACTCATAGAATTAAAGTCCCTGTGAGAGAGCTATTGGTTTTCTAATTGTTGTCGTTTTTGCAGCTGTTCGATTTGTCCGTCAATAAAGTTTCTGACAGGATTGCCTGCGAGCATCTGTTTTTGGATCTTGTAGAGCATGTCCAGATCTTCTTCCCCATCGAGTGTTTTGAGGATATCCGTACTTTTTCGAGATGGCATATCGTTGAGCAATAGGATGACGACATCGGTATGATCTTCTGCAATCATCATCTTCAACAATTCTTTCGTCTGCTTGCGAGGGATAAGCGTCTCCCATTGTTTGCGAACCCCCTGCATTCCAGCTTGCAAGGCTTCGTCACGACGCTTGTTAAGAAATTTTTCGACCTCCTCCCTGAAACTCCGGTAATATTTCATGTCTGCATTAACTTGGCGTCTTAGCTCTAGAAACTCACTCTTTTGTTTATCCAAGTCGTCTGCTTTGGCTTGAAAATGCAAGGCGGCGATTTGTCTTAGCTCTTGTTGTTTGCGGTAGGACTGTTCTTCAGGAGGAACGTCCTGCAAATCAGTTTCGTGCTGTTTTGCAATCTCTTCGGTATCGATGCCATGCAATATCGAAACAATCTGAAACATGCGTTGATCGTCTAGATTGCCGGAGCGGCGCAGGTGGCCATAACCGGCTACCAGCGTGATGACTGTAGCTACAGCCACGTATCCGGTTAATGGAAAAAGAAAACGTACGATCATGCCCATGTGTCTGTTGCCTCTTTTCTACGGGCTGCAATTTCATCAAATTCTTTGATTTCGGAGTTCTGCCTTTTTAGTTTGTTTGCCTCAAGTTGTCGCTTTTCAAGATTATCCAGAATGAGAACTTCTCGATTAGCCTCGGTCACGGCTTGCCTGCGCCGTTGAACTTCGGCTACCAAGAGATCCACTTGAGCTTCCATCGTTGTTTCTTGCGCACGTAGTACGGAGTGATATCGTTGGGTTTCAAGGAGTTGATTGACATTGCTTGCAGAACCTTCAAATGCCTTACGGCGTGTTGTTTGTAAATTACGGAGTTCAATTTTCAGATCAGCCAATTGACGCTGCAGGATGTCTTTTGCCTGTAAAGCTTCGGCTAATTTTCCCCGCATCTCGTCGCGATGGGTAGCGCGGAGTTTACGGAGTGTCGATAGTCGAAAGCGAAATTTGGCCATTAATCTAAGGGTTNATCTGCTGGCTTNCATATTGAGCGTAAACTGACTTGTAATGNATCTCCAAATCACCATTGGGAACGATTCCAGGAAGTATAAATTTAGGATTCAAAATTCTTTTGCATGCATACATCGTTTGTCTGCCTAGGNGGAGTCTTGCGCGGGAGTATTCGCCGCAGCCACTTGTCCTGATAATTGCTGAGTGCATTGCTGGGCCAATTGCAGGAGTTCCTGGCGTATCTCCTCCCTGGAAACCTGCTGGTCAACTTGTTGTTGCAANAGAGCATCGATCGCACCTCGCATAGCAACTGCCACGTCAAGCTCGCGATTGGTACCTGGGCGATAGGCGCCGATCGAAAGGAGATCTTCGTTTTCATGGAGGGCTGCTATGAGTTGACGCAGTAAATGAGCGGCTTGTTTTTCCTCCTCNGAAGAGACATCGTTCATGAGGCGACTAATACTACGTAGCACATCAATGGCTGGATAATGACCACGCTCGGCCAGGCGACGTGATAACCACACATGTCCATCTAAGAGGCCCCGCATGGTATCTGCCACGGGCTCGTTTTCGTCATCCCCTTCAACCAGAACAGAATAAAATGCTGTGATGCTTCCTTCTTCTGTGCGACCTGTGCGCTCCACGAGCTGAGGAAGTTGTGAAAATACCGAAGGGGGAAATCCCCTCGTGGTCGGTGGCTCACCAGCAGAAAGTCCGATTTCTCGTTGCGCTAGAGCAAATCGAGTTACCGAATCCATGACCATCAGCACATCCTTGCCCATGCTACGAAAGTATTCAGCAATGCTTGTAGCAGCAAATGCGGCTTGGACTCTTAAGAGAGCTGGCTCGTTGCTGGTTGCGACGACTATGACACTGCGTGCCAGGCCTGCAGGTCCTAATTCTTTTTGAATGAATTCATTGACTTCACGTCCGCGTTCTCCAACCAGAGCAATAATTGTGACGTCCGCATTGGTATAACGACCCATCATGCCTAGCAGCACACTTTTACCCACCCCCGAGCCAGCAAAAATGCCTAACCTTTGCCCACGACCACAAGTGAGCATGCCATCAATGGCCCGTACGCCTGTTGCCAGGGGCGTGTCAATAGGGGGTCTCTTGGTTGGAGTAAGAGGTTGACTTTGTAATGCCACACGGTCCGAAAGCATGGGTTGCGGTCGTCCATCAATGCAACGTCCTCGAGCATCAACAATTCGTCCCAGCAATCCATCACCAACTCGAAGAGTCCGTGAAGTTCGTACAAGCTTCACAGGACTACCGCGACGGATGCCCTCAAAATTGCTGAGAGGCATCACGATTGTTTGCTTGTCCCGAAAACCGACGACTTCAGCTTCGATGCCGACACCAGATTGACGTTCTATCGACACCAAAGCCCCAACTGGGGCTGGGAAATCAGCGACAGCAGCCGTAAGACCGACTGTTTGTACAACACTGCCGGTTAAACCGGCAAGTATCGCACTACTCATATGAGTTGGTAGTTCTTGATTCATAATTGTAGACATTGCCAATTGGTTAGCACATTTCCTCTGCCAAACGTGATAGTTGGGTTTCTAGTTGTAGATCGACAGATCCAAATTCAGTTGTCACCAGACAGCCTCCGCGTGAGACAGAATCGTCGGCAATAATTGTGGCGGGAGCAGCTTGACAGAATACAGAGGCGAGTTGCTCTACCTGGTTCCCTATGGTTTCGTAATCTGTAGGGTGGAGGTGTACTGTGATCTCTGCTGCCCCAGCGGATAGTTGCAATGCTTCTTGGACCCATTGAATTGCGATTTCAGGATGCTGGCTCAATTCACGTCGAATAATCTGCGCAGCGATTCCTGTTGCCAGTTGTATGGCNGATTTTTCCCAATGGCGCATCCAGTCGAGTCGTGAGTCTTCGATCTGCTGTACGGCTTTGGCNAGCGCTGGAGTCATGGTTTTCATTTGCTGGACAACTTTTTTGTCAAGAATTGCTTCGACTGCAGCTTCTGCCGTTTGACGGCCAGCTTGCTCAGCTTGTTTACGTATCTTGGTAGCTTCTTGCTTGGCTTGTTGAATAATCTTGGCAGCTTCGCCACGAACATCTCCCAAATAACTCTCCGCTTGGGATTCTATGTTTGACAGATCGTAAGCCACTCCTCGCAAGGATGTGCCCGAGCTGTGCATTTGGGATTCGCGTTTAATTATTGTTGCCATAAAGGATGTAGGGGATTAGTTTTAGATTGGTTGAGGGGTTCTATTTTTCGATGGCTTGAAGTTCGCAGCTCATCCTTGCTATTTCTTGCTGTGCACTGAGCATGTCGCTTAGTGGTGTGGGGCCTAGAGTACGTAACTGGTTGCGAAATTGCTTGGCCTGACGACGCGGCATGCCGTGCAGTATTCGCTTCAGTAGAGTTTCGCTTGCTCCAGCCAAGGCCAGCATTACCGTGCGCCGGTCTGCCTTACNGAAGACGTCTAATAATGTTTGATTGTCTGCGGATTCGATATCTGACATGGGGTTAGCAGATTGGTACTTGTCTTCTGCAGGAGGCGGCTGACTGGGGAGCTGTTTCGGGGACATGNCAGGTATGGGCCTGAAGACTTTTTTTGGCCTTTGAAGAGTCGATTGTTGCGGACCTGTAGTATCCACTACCAAACGACCAGCCAGATCAGGTTTTAGCTTCTGAATGCGGGTAAGGATGGTTTGGCGTTGTGTCTGCGGAGAGTTATCGAGGATCCGCTGCACCAAATCTGCACCGTCTGCCATACGTTGTTTTTTTTGCTGCTTCTGATTAAGCCACTCAGCCAATTGTGATTCAACAACACGCAAGGTTTGGGGGTCTGTTTTATCAAGGTCCGAAAGCCGACTTAGTACCTCTGCTTGTAGTTCCAGAGAAAATTCTCCAAGGATGCTGGCAGCACGTAAATGTTCAAAGCGTGAGAGTGCAACGGCAATCGTTTGTGGATGTTCTTTAGCCAACATGTCAGCCACCCAGGCAGGGTCTACAGGACTAAGCGGATTCTGTGTGCCGGAAGAAACCTGGGGCTGCGTGTAAGTCCCATCGCGCTCAAAAGAGCTTGGATCCTGAGCTTCTTTTCCCTCAGATTCCAGTCGTGCAATCAGCGACGCATCGAGTTCAACTCCATGAGCTTCATCCCCTCGAGCTTCAATAGGATGGTCGATCGGAGTCGAGGGTACAGGAGTACTGGCAGTAAGTTCTGCTGCCATGTTGCGCCGGAATTCTTTGACAATTTTTTGTTGTTCGTGGGAATCGATTGGTCCTAGTTGGTTCGCGACTTCGAGTACTGTCTGGGCCGTTTTTGTCGGCAAAAGGGCCAGTACACGATCGGCTGATTGCTCGTCGAGACTGGCGACCAGAATTGCGACTTTACGGAGTGGATGTTGGGTATCTTCGGACATTGTTATTTTCCTGTTTGATTAGCCGGCATTGCCTATCCAGGTTCGCAAAATTGCTGCAGCTGCATCAGGATCCTCTTGGACGATTTCGACCAGATCATCTTTAAGATTGGAGCCTTTTTTAAGACGTAATCTTGGGCGCCCATCGTTTTCTGGATTCCTATTTTCGTTAGGAGTCGAATCGCTCGCGCTACTTTCATTTTCATCAAGTGAAAAGGTATGGTTGGCAAGTGAGGCCGTGGGTTCTGCATGTAGAATGGACTTCACCATGGACCGAAGCATCATTAGGCTAACCAGCGCAACGACAGCCATCGTCATGGTATTAAAATACTTGCCAGCCCAGACCAGTATCTGATTTGCCATGGAGGGCTCTGCGATTTCTTGGGGAGCAAGTGAATCAAGGAATTGGACGATCACCTTGGATTGAGAGTCTCTCGCGAGAATTTTAGGCAAGAGAGGTGCTACGACCTCGGTGATTTTTTGATTGATACCCAACTCAATTGAGTTGCGAGCCGTTTCGTCCGGAAAACCCTCTCCCGGATCATTGCCCAGCTTGCGCTCTTTTTCGCGCCAAATATCAATGACATAATTCTCAGGAACTGCAATCGCCACGCGCACATCAGTAGGTACCAGTGCTGCTGATCGTAGCGTTTCATCTTTTTGGCCAATCATGTTTTCTGATTGTTCGATGGTATTTGTATCTTTATCCTTGACAGTAACTTGGGCAGCATTTTCTTCTTTTGCGCCGCTGGGTCCATTGATAACCGGACCTGGGCGACCGCCGTCGACAACTTCGGATGTTTCCTTATCCTGGTTTTCCGAAACGGATCGCAAAACTGCAGGATCACCTTCGGGCGTGACGGTTCGTGTGGTCCGTTCGATAGTGTCATCGAGCTCTGCTGTCACCTGAACCAGTACACCCGGGACGTTGCGCAGAAGATTTTCGACTTTCGTTTTCATCAATTGTTCGAAAGCAATCCGCTGTTGGTAGTACTCGTTGTCAAAGGAGTCTCCTGTGATAGTACCGCTGCTAAACATCGAATCATCACTGAGATTAGTGACGGTTACCTGGTCCATACGGAGTCCGGCAATTGCACTGGCCACAGCCATCTTGATCATTTTTGCCTGACGCGGATCGAGTGCTGCTCCGGGGGTAGGCCGCACATTTACCGAGGCAGTCGCATCACCGGCACGCCCCAGTCCCTTGGGATCTCGTCTATCAAAAATTACCTGGGCTTCTTCAATGCCATCCATAGATCGAATAATCATCGAAAGCTGCTGTTCTCGCGCAGCTTTCAGTCGCTCCTGTTTAGTCACCCTGTCCGTAAAGGGCCCCAAGTCGAGCGCCTGCTCCAATAGACTGTGAAAATTAGGTGGGAGGGCTCCCGCATCTGCAACGGCTGCCAGATACTCGGCCTTCTGGCCCTGGGGTACTTTGATGCGATTGCCTACCCGCTGATAACCTGTTAAGCGCGCCTGGGCGATGGCGGCTTCAGCACGATCGACATCGCGTCCGGGCAGGAATTCGCCATTGAAAAGATACTCGTCCGGACTGGCTGAGTGGTGTTGTACCAAATAGCCCATGCTGACCACGATCACACCCAGTAGTAACAAGGCAGTCACTCTGGCTGCCGGCGTCATCGATTGCATCAATTCTTTGATTTGGCCCAGGGCCTGATTCAAAAAATCCATCCTTGGATCCTTAGGAATAATTGTGTGGCGCCATTTGTCTGGCGCTAGTTGGTGGATTTAAACTTGTTTCAACAAATATTAATTCTTTGCTAAACTCTTATTTCTTTGACTTCTTGATAAACTTGCATCATCTTGTTTCGCATCTGCATCATGAGTCGGAATGTTAGGTCTGCTTTTTGTACGGCTGTGAGCACTTCAGCCGGGTTGACATCTCCACCGGTCATTAAAGTTTCGACAGCTTGATCGGCTTGTTGCTGCATTGAATTCACGTCTTGGATCGAATCGACCAGCAGGTCTTTGAAGGATGTATTGCTTGCCGCTGGCAGCTTTGCTCCAGAGGGCTGTTGCATAGCCATGGTGGAGGCCAAATTCGAGTTTCCGATCGTATTCATGGCGACGTCCTGGGACTGTCGTCAGCGCTGGCCCCCCAACGCTTTTTACGTCAACTCCTGACAACATCTCCTTTGCATAAATGAAGGGGGATAGTATTCGTACTTGTTAGGTTCAGGCCAGGATCTGTAGAGTTCTTTGGCCGAGATCTTTAGTGATTTCGATGACTCCAATATTTGCTTCGTAAGCACGTGTGGCTGAGAGAGCATCAACAAACTCACTGGTCATGTCGATATTGGGATACGCGACATAGCCATTGGTATCCGCATCAGGATGTCCAGGTTCGTATTTCATATCAGGTTGGACGTTGGCGTACTCCACACTGGCCACTTTGACTCCTTGGCCTCCACCTGCTGTCGAAACCTCCGCATTGGTCTGAAAAACGGTATAACGAGGCGTGTAGGCTTCGGGCTGGCCACTTTCGTTGCGTGTGGTTGACATATTGGCCAAATTGGACGAAATCGTGTTGAGTCGTGTGCGTTGGGCAACCAAAGCACTCGTACTCACATCAAATGCGCTAAACATGGTTTATGCTCTCTCTGTAATTGCGGCCCGCAAGAGACGGAATTGTGCCGTCATCAAGCTTAAAGCCAGATTATGTTGAGCCTGGTTTTTACTAAGTTCAGCAACTTGCTTTTCAATGCTGACATCGCTTTTATCGTGAAACAAAATATGTTTCATGGATTCCCGCACTTGATCCATACCGTCATGACCTGTGACGGCTGGCCTGCCAGCCAACTGGGCATTGATGGCGTAAGTAGGAGATTGGGCTGCTTTCTGACGGTACTCAATGGCATCTTTTAACTTGTCTTGAAAAAGTTCAGGTGAGAGATCCCGTGTCTGGTAGCCAGGCGTGTCAATATTGGCAATGTTGCCAGCTAAAACGCCATGACGTGTTTGCGTGAAAGCAACCACTTGCTCCAAAACGGGTACATTGGAAGTATTGATTAGTGATGAAAACATGATTCTCTCGACATTCAGGATCCTATGGCAATTTGCATACCAGCGCGATGCACGGGGTGACCCGACATGCAGAACGGATACTTGTATAGCTAGATTTCCTGGTTTTTGTTCCTTTCGGTCTTTGTCAAACTACGCTGCCTTTCCCACTTTGCCAGTGGCATGATTTGCCAGTTCAAGCGGCAGATTCTGCCGAATATCATTTTGGTTCCCAAAGGATTTTTCTCGTGGAGCATAACCATACGATCGAAGTTTGCCGCTGAGGGTGCGTACGCCAATGCCCAATGCCTTAGCCGTCTTGGCTCGATGCCCGCCAAAATGCTCCAACGTAGCTTCAATCATTTGCCTTTCTACATTTTCCAGACTAGTACCGACGGGTAATTCGGGTGACGTGGATGTTTCTTCAACTTCTTGAGGTTGTTCGAGCCAGGGATGTAACTCGGCTGCAGCAATCGGTTGTCCTTCATTAAGTACACAGGCACGGGTAATGATGTTTTCGAGTTCACGTACATTTCCAGGCCAATGGTATGATGCAAAAAGTTCTCGCGCATCATTTGCAAGTTCACACAAACCGCGTCCTAGGCGCTCGGCAGCTCGTGCCAAAAAGTGATCTGCCAACAACTGAACGTCATCTCCGCGTTGGCGTAGTGGGGGCAATAGGAGTGGCACAACGGCCAGGCGATAGTAAAGGTCTTGCCGAAAATTTCCTGTAGAAACCTCGGCTTGGAGGTCGCGATTGCTACTAGCCAACACGCGTACATTGGCTTGGTGAGAAATACTGCAGCCAACACGTTCAAAGGTACGTTCCTGCAAGACTCGGAGTAACTTGGCCTGAAGTTTGAGATCGATTTCAGTTACTTCGTCTAAAAATATAGTGCCACCTTCTGCGATTTCGAATCGCCCCTGCCGATCATCATCAGCACCGGTAAATGCACCACGGCGGTGCCCAAAAAGTTCACTTTCGGTTAGCTGGGACGAAAGGGCAGGGCAGTTGAGGCTGACCATTTGTTTCTGGGAGCGTTCGCTTAGGCCATGGATAGCTTGGGCAACAAGTTCTTTGCCCGTACCACTTTCACCACATAGGAGTACGGTTTCATTGGTTGGCGCTATCTGGCGAATACGTCCCCGTAGTTGGAGCATTGCTGGGCTGTTGCCAATCATGCCGAAGTCGATATCCGGGGTATCTGGATTTGTATCGATTGTTTTTGACACGTTGGGCGTTCGGAGTTTGCCACGTTCCAAGGCACGGGCAACCAATTTTTCAAGTTGGCTTGCGTCAAAGGGTTTTTCGAGATAATCAAATGCACCATAACGCATTGCCTCAACAGCAGAAGCGATTGTTGCATGGGCAGTCACCATGAGCATTTCAACATGCAATCGCTCGAGATGTATTTGTCGAATAAATTCCAATCCATCCATGCCTGGCATTTGTAAATCAGTGATCACCACATCGAATGCATCTTTCTGAAGACGTGGAAGAGCTTCGACTGCGCTTGCCAGACAAACAACGTCGTACCCGGCTTGGCGCAATACAAAAGCAACAGACTCACGCGCTGCAGCATGATCGTCAACGACTAAGATACGTCCCGATGGATTGCTCTTTTCCAAGTGGGTCATGCGGCAGCTCCCTGAGCGCGTTTGCGAGGTAGTTGGATGGTAAATGCGGCTCCGCCTTCCGGGCAGTTGTTTGCAAACACTCTGCCACCGTGCGCTTCAGCAATTCGATGTACGATAGCCAGCCCTAGGCCTGTGCCACTTGGTTTCGTGGTGTAAAAGGGATCAAAAATACGAGGCAGCTGTTCCTTATCTAAGCCAGGCCCACTGTCGGCGATTTCTAGTTCAAAGCCACTTGGACTGTCAAAAGATGTAATGACCAGTTCGCCACCTTCGGCCATTGCATCTAATGCATTGAGCATCAGATTGAGTACTGCTCGGCGTAGCATCTCTCGATCGGCACTCACGTGCGTGCTTGGAGCAACATCCGTAATAATGCGGATTGCCTGAGCATCAAGCTGAGGTCCGATGGATTCGCAAACTTCATCTAGGAGATCACGAATGAGGAATGTATGCCATTGCGGTTCGCGATGCGATGTGAAATTTAAGAGATCATTCACGGTAGTATTCAGGGCGTTAAACCCGATCTCCACTTTGGCTAAAATATCCCGACTGCCGGAGTCATCCGAGAGTCGCCGATTAAGTAAACTCATATACAGGTTTACGGGTACTAAACTATTCCGAACTTCATGGGCCACATGACTTGCCATGCGACCCAGGTCGGCAAGACGATTTTTGCGAGCAAGTTCTCGATTTTTTTCTTCCAGTTCATCCGTGAGTCGTTTGACCTCAGCCTGCAGGACTTCGTGGGTTTGTTGGAGACGGACAGTTGCATCATTCCAGGCTGCAAGTATTGTTTGCAGGTCGGTGTCTTGTCCAATCTGTAGAAGATTGCCATGGTCGGTCTCTGGAGATGTTTCTGCGTCGATGCTAGTTGCATTCGATTTCTCAACGAGAAAGGTTTGGCCAGTATTCATGGATTTGTTCAAACTTCTGAATGGAGATCAAGTTGGCTCTTACCGCCGTCAGCAATCCTGGGAGACATTTGCGGTTTTAACTTGCCAGTTTGTAGCCCACCCATTTGCTGTTGGGCTTGATAGGCGCCGCGTGCTGTATTGGATGCCTGAGCTGCTTGTAGTTGCTCTGCAACCTGGTCACGTTTATGGGTCATTTTTTCTTCATTCTCTTGTTCGAGTTGCATGACTTCTTTGAGAAGCTTGCTACACTCGGCCACTAAAGAAGCACACTTAGCTCGCTCTGCTGGTGATTCCCAGCTACGGCAATCAGGGTCCTCGGCATGGTAGGGACCCAGTGCTTGCTCTATTGCTTGCAGTGATACGATGAGTTGATTTTTAGCGGCTATCAATCTCAACAAAGTGCCCATCTCGCCAGCTGAAATAAGATCAGCTTGCTTATGGCCCAGGTCGCGCAATTGCAAAAGACAGAGATGTCTTTTCGCAATCAAGTCTGCCAGTTTTTGTGTGGTGTGCACTGTCACTTCTGTTTACCAGTCGCTCATTTCGTTGAGTAGTAACTGCCATTGGCTGCGGTTAAAATTTGTAGCAATTTTGAAGTCGGTCTCTTCCGGAAATCGATGCAGTACCAACTTGGCTTGCTCAATCGTTCCTTTTGCCTTGATAGGTTGATTTAAACGTCGCCAGCAATTAGCAATATGAACGAAACTTTCGAGTACAAAAGGTTCGTTGACATAAAGAGTCGATATGTTGGAGTACGACTTGCGAGCCTCTTGGTAGCGTTGGAGTTGAAAGAGAACGGATCCTTGCATCATGTAACAATTCCGCAAGAGCATGCGTTCTAATTCGCTTTGATCACTGTGCCCATGCAAAGAAATGCTACGTTGTACATCGATATAGTTCTGGAGTGCCTCCTCCAGATTTTGATCGCGAAGCTTGCGGTTCTTTTGCCGCTCACTTTCCGTTTTAGCAATGCGTGCGAGTTCTGCCGGTTTTCTTGCAGCGCTGTGATAGGAACGGGCGATAGTATAGCGAGCCATTAATGTTTGATCGGCATTCGGGTAGCGTCTTACGGCCTCATCAAGAGTCTTTATCGCTTCTCGGTATTTGCCTGCGCGGTGATAAAACTCGCCCAATGCAAAGAGAGAATCGCGCCACTCAGGACTTCTTGGTTTAAGAGTGTCTCCCGTGAGATTGGTGACTAAGAGTTGTGTGGCTTTGTCAATATCGCCAAGTTGTGAGTAAGCATGAAAGCATTCAAGCCGTGCTTGATAGACAACGGAGTCGCGAGGGTGCAGCTCCATGCATTCTTCGAGTATGGTCACAGCTTCTTTGATTTTTCCGATTACCAATAGCGATTGTCCCAGACGGAGAAGTCCCATAGATTGATGAAGTTGAACTTCGTGATGCAGAAAATCGTTAAGGACACGAGTTGCGTTCGTAAAGCTTTGCCCTTGGTAGTAATTTTCAGCGGCATGCCATAGATCGTCTGTGAAATCCGGTGTCGCAAAGCGTAGGTAAGCCAAAGATTCGTAAGCGCGTCCTGCAGCCCGAAGGTGATACCGTCCCTCTTGGAGTAAATCCGATGTGCTGCCTCGTTGGACATCGGAATATTCTCTCAGTTTGGTGTGACCCCATTTCTCTTGTGTTTGGGCGAGCAATTCAGTGACTTCGATCAAACTAAATACGGGTTGTAATTTGTCAGCGAGTGCAGTTGCTTGTTCGAATTGGCCCGCTTCAATGAACTGAAGGTGGGCTTTTCGCATTTTTTTTCTCAACTCAGACAGGGGGAGTAGCCGGTTGACATAGGTTATGGGTTCTTTTACCGTTTCTAACACCAGATGGTATCCTGCCAGAGCTTGAGCAGCATTGCCTGTGGCTTGCGATAGATTGGCGACTGCCAATGTGGCTGCCAGACTTTCTGATGTATCTCCATGCTGCCGACTAAGACGATCGTATGTTTCGATCGCAGCTGCCGTATTACCGATAGCTTGGTGGCACATGCCTATCCAGTACATGGCCTGACGAGCCATGTCCCCATTGAGTGGGTCCAGACGCTTCGCTTCGGTGAAGTCTGTAATCGCTTGCTCGATAAGAGCATTTTTTTCGGGAATTTTGTCCGCAGATTTTAGTGCCTGCTTGAGTGCTAATTGTCCGGACACATGTCGAATACGTGCTTCCTGGACCGCAAACTTGTTGGCTTCCTGGAGTTGCTCAGTAGCAGCCTCAAGCTGTCCAAGTTCTCCCAGGATTTCAGCATGCGAAATGATTGCTTGGGCACGATCTGGTCCTGTCAGCTTTTTGTCTGCAAGCAAAATCTGACTATGCTTGAGAGCGGAGGGAAGGTCCGGTTCAGGTAAGGCACGGTAGGCACTTGTTAGCAGGCTATGAATATCGCTTGTAGGTAGGCTTTCTTCTGCTGCGATTGCCAGCAGTTCGGTGATGCCTGGTTCGGGTTGATTGCCACGTACCAGGCTGAGCCCCAGCAAGTATTTGGCTTGTAGCACACGATCTTCTGGTACGCCTAATGCCAATGCTTTGCGCAAGTATCGAGCAGCCATTAGATACATGGCTCTTTGGCGGGCCAAAGACCATTCTGAATCTGCTTGATAAGCCTTGGCGGCACCCAGGACAAAAAGTGCTCCTCCAAAATCTTGTGGCGTTTCAGAGCGTCTCTCTAATTGCCCGATAACATGTTTCGCTTTGTCGTATTCCTTAACATCAAGTGCGTACAATGCCATGCCCAAAGAAACGGGGAACTCTCTTTGTACTGCCATGTGAGCCAGGTAGCTCCAAGTGGCGAACAAAGATCCCAATCCAAGAAACAGCAGCACACCAACCAATGCCATGTGAGCGTGGCTGGCACTCGTCCAATGCAAAATGCGAGGTACAAGACCCTTGGGTGTCGTCTCCTGGACGACATTAGGTGCATTTTCAACAGATTTATTTGATTCTTCTGGCATTCTAGTTGAGTCGGAAGTAATGGTTGCCGATTTAGACTAAGCCGCGGTGCGCATCATTCTCTATTACCTGCATGTGATTGCTTGCAGTAGAGAAAAGCGGTGAGGCTTGTACCGAAATCTGCAGATACCTGTCAATCCATATTGACAGTCAGGTAGAGATAGCTAGCTACTTGAGCTAATGAAATAGCGGGCTAGCTGGGTACAGTCGTTGAGGATGGACAGAAGCTTTCCATAATCCAGGTGTTGACGTCCGAAAGCATGGTCGTGGTGAGTTGGTCGCCTTCTGGATAAAGTCGAAGTGCTAGCGAAAATCCTGCGTAATGCAGTAGGCGCAGATCATCCATCACCTTCTCATTGGAATAATTGTCGGCCTGAGGCGATACAGCAAGCATTAAAGGTAGCTTGCGGGCTTGCTTGATGTTTCGCATTGGGCAGCCACCCCGTGGTACGGGGCCACCCAGTGATATGGCGCCTGCAAATAATTCTGGATTTTCCATCCCTATGCGGTGAGCCATCGTTCCTCCCGCAGCGTGACCGGCGATGTAGATGCGTTCTGGATGCACATGATATCGATCTTTTGCCAGGTGGATGCAGTCTCTAACGCGCTCATTGGCTTCGGCGAGATCACTCGAGGATTGTCCCCATGTGAATGCACCGGGAACTGTTTTGCTGTCGAGCGTTCCACGAGGGGCGACAGCAACATAGTTGCGCGTACTAACCAATGGCATCGCTTGATGGAGCACCTCTTCATTACTGTTGGCACAATGTATCCATACGATTAATGGATAGGCATAGCCATCCTCATAATGCATCGGTGCAAAAAACGCGTGTGCAGCCGTCGCCAAATGGTGAGGCGCCGTTTTTGCATGTTTGCGATTGCCCATCCAATCGAAATCTCTGTGGGGAGCGAGGAGATGGGATTGTGAGGACTCTTGAAGAAGTGGAGATCGGTTCATGGTCTTCGGTTCGTTATCTACTGTGGGGAAGATGAATTGCAATGGTCCACGCGACGAGCCAATCGAAAAGGCACGACTTCCAGCGGTTTGTAAACGAGGGGGCATTGAAAGTCAACGCCATAGGCCATGGTGGGGCCAAATGTGGAACTGCTAGCACTTTTCGGTCTTAAAGACCATCGAAAAAAACAAAAGTTGACTTGCAATTTTCTGAGATTCGTGCATTTGAAATCACACCAGGCTAGCCATCGTAGCAATCAATTCCGTGACAGCATCGATGCTTTTCTGAAAGGCAACTTTTTCATCGTCCGTTAATGATAGTTCTACAATGCGTTCAACGCCCGCCGAACCCAGTACGACGGGAACGCCCACATAATAGCCACCTACTTCGTACTCTTTATCACAATAAGCAGCACATGGAATGAGTCGTTTCTTGTCACGAATAATGGCTTCGACCATTTGTGTAGTGGCTGCTGCGGGTGCGTAGTAAGCACTGCCGGTTTTTAACAATCCAACGATTTCGGCACCACCCTTGCGGGTACGATCGACGATTTCTTCAAGCCGATCGGGTTTGATGAGTTGCTGGACGGGAATACCACCGACTGAGGTGCAGCTGGGGATTGGCACCATGGTGTCGCCGTGGCCACCCATCAGCAGTGCAGATATATCTTCTACACTGACATTCAACTCCTGAGCCAAAAAAGTACGATAGCGAGCCGTATCGAGGACACCTGCCTGACCAATCACGCGTTGCGTTGGGAAGCCAGTAACCTGTTGGGCTCTTTGCACCATTGCGTCTAATGGATTGCTAACAACAATCACCACAGCGTGGTCACTAGTTTTCTTGATTTGCTCGCACACACTGCCCATGATCTTGGCGTTGGTAGCCAATAAATCATCACGGCTCATGCCCGGTTTTCGCGGAATACCGGCAGTGATAACCACAACATCACTGCCGGCTGTTGCCTCGTAGCTGGTGGTGCCTGTGATCTGGGAATCAAAGCCCATTACAGGGGAGGCTTGCAATAAATCGAGCGCCTTCCCCTTGGGCATGTCTTCTGTAGCGGGAATGTCGACCAGTACAATATCGCCTAATTCAGCGGCTGCACACCAATGGGCAGTNGTTGCTCCTACATTTCCGGCTCCAATAATACTGATTTTGGCACGACGCATAGCAAGTATTCCTATCTAACACAAAAACAAAAAGGGGAAGACGGTGACGTGAAGCACACAATCAATTGATTCCAGCACGGATTGGGAACCACCCATACCACCACCGTTTGCCCATGGTGCGATTTGTCCATGGTGCGAATTACCCGTCGCGCATTGTCCCCCGTGGTGTCAGGGGTTCCAGCGTCAGGGGGGCCAGTGTCAGGGGTTCCAGNGTCAGGGGNTCCAGCGGATTGCTGGCATCAATAAAGAGTAGAGTATTGTGCGATCTGCCCGGTTACGCAAGAGTCCCCCAGGAACTTTGGAATACTTCGGGCAGCTTGTCTTAGCGACTCAGTGTTTTTGGGTTGCCAATCCAGGCAAATCGTGACAATGCGGTTTCCATTCCTTGAGCAAGATCTCCAGCCGAGCAGAGNCCCACAAGTCGGTGGAGGAGATGACCATCACTTGAGAGGAATAAGATAGTTGGATAGCCGTTGACATTATATTGGTGGCAGATCTGAGGCTCGTGATCTGCGTCGACGAATATACAAATAAAGTTTTNTGCCAAATTTGCTACCTTGTCGTTCCTCAAAGTCGTATTTGCCATCACCTGGCAATAGGAGCACAAATCAGTGGTGAAAAAGAGCAAGCACGGCCGACGATGCTGGGTTGCCTGTCTGAAGCCGGCAGTTGCATCTGGGAAAAAGTGTAGCCTGCCATGAAGCGAGGCAAGCTCCTGGTTCGAACTGCCGGGTCTTGCAGAGTGATGGGGCGCAGTGTCGGCACAACCAATAGCACAGCTGATGAGGGCACCACCCAGTAAGTATCGAACTTCAGTCATTGCTAGCGCTGCTTTCATCGTTTGAGATTCTGCTATTAGGCTTATCGCCTGGGTTGTGGCTGGACTTTGACCTATTCTTTTTCCGGTAGAGATGGAGTTGCTGGTTGCCCGGATGCGGGCTAGCCCGAAAAAGACATAGGCTGCCGCGGAAGAATAGGTGTGAATCCAGGTTGGACCTGCTCGTGACGAAACGGACTGGACATTGTTGTCAGGCTTTTCTAGTATCCGCCCCACTTTTCTACCCCTTATCTTGAGTGCTTGCAAATCCATCGAGTTCGATTGGCAATGAGAAATCGTTTGCACAATTGGTTGGGTTGAGGCCTCGAATGAATTTGTACGGAAGGCCAAAGATGGCTACAGAGAGTATGAGTGCGCCGAGCTTGCTCCATCGTGCTCAGGACCTCATTTTGCCAGTAGCGATAATTGCCAGTGTGCTGGTGATTCTAGTACCCTTGCCGCCATCGCTCATGGATGTGTTGCTGGCCGGAAATATCACGGTTGCCGTCATTGTTTTGCTCACAACCATTTACGTGCGCTCACCACTTGAGTTCAGTATTTTTCCTTCACTCTTATTAGCCACCACACTGGCAAGACTCGTTCTCAATGTTGCGACCACCCGGTTGATTCTCACTCGTGCTGCAACAGATGGACATGCTGCTGCAGGTGGCGTTATCACAGCTTTTGCAGATTTTGTAGCAGGAGACGGCAAAATCGTTGTCGGACTCATTATCTTTATCATTATTGTTGTCATTCAATTTGTAGTGATAACAAAAGGTGCAACCCGGATCAGTGAAGTTGCGGCTCGATTTGCCCTGGATGGAATGCCGGGCAAGCAAATGGCGATCGATGCNGATTTAAATGCTGGCATCATCGACGAACATGAAGCTCAAAGTCGTCGGGAAGAAATCACCCAGCAGGCCGATTTTTATGGGGCTATGGATGGTGCCAGTAAATTTGTACGTGGAGACGCAATCGCCGGCATTGTGATTACGGTAATTAATGTTGTGGGGGGACTCATCATTGGTATGGCCGAGCATGGTATGCCTTTATTGGATGCTGGGTCGCTCTTCACCCAACTGACCATTGGTGATGGACTGGTCAGTCAGGTCCCAGCTTTTCTGATTTCCCTGGCAGCGGGTTTGCTTGTCACACGAAGCACACAAAAGTCGAATCTGCCTCAACAATTCATTGCCCAACTCTTTTCGCGCCCTCAAGCGATGGGGGTGGCGGGAGCGTTCCTGGCGATCTTGGTGGCCACCGATCTGCCNCGCACTCCGCTCATGGTATTGTGTGCTGCTTGTCTGGGTATGTCACGGATCCTGACAAATAAGGAAGCACAAAAACTTGTCGATGAGGAGGCTGCCCAAACCCAGCAGCAACCTGTCGAGGAAGANCGCATTGAAGATTATCTTGCAGTCGATCCCATGGAGGTGGAGGTGGGAGTGGGTCTGATAAGGTTGGCAGATCCTAAACGTGGTGGTGATTTACTGGAACGCGTTCAGCGAATTCGACAAAGTGTTGCCAGTGAAATTGGAATCATCATGCCCAAGGTCCGTATACGCGACAACATGCGGCTTGAGCCCAACCAATACCGAATAAAAATAGCCGATATGCCAATTGCCCAAGATGAACTAGAGCCAGGTCAGCTGCTGGCCATNGATTCGGGAATGACCACAGGTCAGGTGGACGGTATTGCTACCAAAGACCCAGCCTTTGGTACGGATGCACGCTGGATCCAACCGGGTTTGCAAGAGCACGCCGAAATACTTGGCTACACGGTCGTCGAACCAGGCGCGGTGTTGGCAACCCACCTTACCGAAATATGTCGACGGCATGCAGACGAAGTGCTTACGCGAGATGCGACAAAACATCTTATCGATGAACTCAAGAATACGCAGCCAGCCGTTGTAGATGAACTCATTCCTAACACCATGTCGATTGCTGAGGTACAAGGGGTCTTGCAGTTGTTGCTCCGTGAGCAGGTCTCGGTCAAACAATTGGCACTCGTACTTGAAACCCTGGGTGACTACGCTGCCCGGACGAAGGATCCTGTTCTGCTTACCGAGTATGTCCGGCATCGCCTCGCTCGACAGATTTGTACACGCTATCGCGATCGAGACAATCAACTACGCGTGGTAGCCATTGACCCCGCTCTTGAAGATCGTATTCGTGCTGGTTTTGAGCACAACGAAAGGGGCTTGTTTGTTCGCATGTCGCCCCAAGCAGTCGAAGCAACGTGCAATGCCATAGCAAGCGAATTGACAAAACTTACAACCGCGAATCACACTCCCATTATTCTAGTAAGTCCGCAAATTCGGGCTGCTGTTAAACAAATCACTGAGAATCACCTGCCAAATCTGGTCGTTCTCAGTTTCAATGAAATTACCAGAGACACACAAATTGTTACCGTGGGGCTAGCTGCCGATAGTTGATGGCAACTTTTCGGATGATGGACTTGTAACTAACAACTCGCAACTCCAAACGCATAAAAAATGGAAATCAAAACTTTTCGCGCTAAAACAATGCAACAGGCTCTCGACCTCGTCCGGCGTGAGATGGGAATGGAAGCCACAGTTTTGCACACACGTGAACTCAATCGAGGACTACTACTCCGTTTCTTGCGAGGTAAAGAATACGAGATAGCCGCTTCGCCAGGAACGCGGTCAGTATCTCGAGATAGACGTGTGTCACAGGATGAGCCTGTTGTTGCCTACGAGCCCCCGAGGCCAACGCAGGATCCGTATTCCTTAGAAACAGATTGCAGTGCAAAGTTTCGTGATGATTTTCAGGATCATGCTGTGGACCAGCATGATTTGAATTCTCTGGCGGTGCAATTGCAGGAACGCACCTCTCTTCAACCGCAACCACATTTGTCCGAAAATCTATTTCAGGTCTACACCGATATGATTGAGTCGGATATCGACCAGCAATTTGCGCAGGAACTCCTGCAGCGCTTGCAAGCGGATCCCACCATAGATTTGTTGGATAGAGATGCGCTGCAGAACGAACTTGTCTGCATGCTGGAGGCAGAATTGACTGTATCGGGTCCACTCGGAGCCGAATCAGGACAAGGTCACGTAGTGGCCTTAGTCGGCCCTACTGGGGTTGGCAAAACAACTACGATTGCGAAACTGGCTGCCAATTTTCGTTTGCGAGAGAATCGACGTATAGGATTAATTACGGTCGATACTTATCGAATTGCAGCCGTGGAGCAACTACGCACCTATGCAGACATTATTGATTTGCCCATGGAAGTCGTCAGCACCCCACGCGAGATGCGTGAGGCAGTGGCCCGGATGCGGGATTTGGATTTGGTGCCAGTAGTATTGCTTTATTT
>PATG01000079.1 GCA_002713555.1 Planctomycetaceae bacterium | reverse complement strand
CTTTCTTGCCGCTACGATCATACCATGAGCCACAGTTACTAAAGCAACTTTTGAAAATACATTCCGACCGTAGCGAAATTCGCGAAGAATTTCGGTGGACACCGTTGGATGCAGCGCTGCCGAAAGCCTTGGCGGCTTTCGCTACGTATAAAGGTAGGTTTCTCTAGTCCGGATATTTCATGCGTTCGGGCCCTGCAGCGCAGCTTTGGTCGGCGAGTTGTTCTAAGTACTTTTCTGGCAAGGCATGTGAGGCTTGCAACCAGAGGCGACCACGGCTACGCCGCGGTGCCGGAAGTCGAAGCATAACGTGGCCAGGGAAGGCCCCCTTTGTAAGAAACACTGCGGATGCCAGGAACCGAGTTCCCCAAAAGGGTTCTGGCTATACGCTTTGCACATCGAAGGCGTAGCTGCATGTGTGGCGGTAAGTTTCTCCAGGGCGGAGTACCGTGGAGGGGAATTGCGGCTGATTGGGTGAATCCGGAAAATGTTGTGTTTCCAAGCAGATGGCCGATAGTGGGGCATAATTTCTGCCGTTTTTTCCGGCTTGGCCAGCCAGGTGATTGGCCGTATAGAATTGTACGCCAGGCTGATCTGTCCACACGTTCATGACGCGCCCCGAAACAGGTTCCATAACGGTGGCTACATGACGAGACTTGCCCACGGTACCCTTGAGTACAAAATTATGATCGTAGCCCAGGGCGGAAGTCATGGCCAGGTCGGCAAAATCCTGGCCGATTCGTTTCTGCTTGCGAAAGTCAAATGGGGTATTGTCCACCGTGGCAATTTCGCCCAGAGGGATGCTCGTGTCGTCTACAGGCGTATAAGAATCCGCATCCAGCCAGAGTTCATGGTCCAGAATACTTCCCTTGCCATGCCCCAGAAGGTTGAAATAGCTATGGTTGGTAAGATTAATAATGGTTGGTTGATCGGTAGTTGCTTCGTAAGCGATATCTAACGCATTTTCATCGGTGAGTGTGTAGGTGACCATCAAGGACAGGCTGCCGGGAAAACCTTCTTCGCCATTGGGGCTGGTGTAGGAGTAGCATATCCCCTGGTCGAACGGTTTGGCCTGCCAGTCGACTTTGTCAAGTCCGCGTTGGGGGCCACCATGTAAATGATTGGGACCATTATTAATGGCCAGTTGGTAATCCTTGCCATCAAGGGTGAATTTGCCCTGACAGATTCGATTGGCGTATCGACCAGTGGTGCAGCCAAAATGCTGATTGGCTTCCGATTCGTAACCATCCGCGTCGTCAAAGCCGAGTACAATATCTTCTAAATTGCCATGGCGATCTGGTACATGGAGTTCACAGAGTGTGGCTCCCCGGCTCATCCACTTGGCGGTAACGCCATGCTTGTTTGTGTAACAATGTTGCATTGAGTGCCTCAAAAGCGAAACAAAGGATACGTTTGCGCAGAATTATCACTTGGAATTCACAAACATGCAAGTAAATACATAGGGTCTCAGGCATACGCAATGCTTTGTACTGTAAAAAACGATTCGCTAGAATGATATTCCACCCTCTGGGAGTGTAACTCACAGCGATGCAGATATCGAAATCAATCGCTCCTTCGTGTTGACGGCTTCTGTAGGGTTGATAGCAGATTGCTCATCCCATGGATTCATGAAGCATGGGATTTATGCCGTAATAATGCTTAAAACTCCTCTTTTTTCGTGTTCTCCACAGGAAACTTCTGTTTGCCAGTATGCCAGGTTTTGCTCATACTGGGTGTTGGCCCATGGATTCCTTCCTAATCTGCTCTGGCAGCCTTGCCGGGAAGAACAGAGAGCGTCCTGCGGCGATTGGATGAAGTATCCGGGCTCTCATGCAGCTTTGCTGCTTCTACGGAACAAGTGAACCTGTTTCAGATTCATTCATTCGATTTTGGTTTCCAAATTGATTGTTTGTTTCTTGAGGTACGGTTCTTGAAGGGCAGCTCGCATGTGGCAGTGGGTTAAATATCTGCATTTTTCTACTGTTATTGCAGCAACCATTCTCTCTGGTTTTGCTGTCGATCTCTACGCTTTTGAGCCAGACGACCGATGGGCTCTTACGGCAACCAATGGTTCTACGGGCTCTTGGGGAACCCCCATCACATTGACCTGGGGATTGGTTGACGACGGTACGATCATCTCGGGGAGCGAGGGGGCTTCCGGGAGTGATTTGGTCAACTTCTTAGATACGGAGTTTAGTGCTGGCAATTGGATGTCCATCTTTGACGATGCCTTTGGGCGCCTGGCAGAACTCTCTGGATTAACTTATGTCCACGAACCTAACAACACAAGTGATCCAATTGACAATACAACGACACCAAGAGGCTTGCTTGGTGTACGGCCAGATTTACGTATTGGCGGACATTCAATAGATGGGCAAGCGGGCTCGAATACCTTGGCATACAATTACTTTCCCGATCATGGAGATCTGGTTATTGATACGGACAACATCACTTTTTACACCAATGAATCAAATAATTATCGTGCTTTTCGGAATACTATCATGCACGAAACTCTTCATGGTGTGGGCCTCGGCCATGTTGATTTGGCGAGTCCTGGTTTTTTGTTGGAGCCTCAGATTTCTACGGATTTTGACGGACCCCAATTGGATGATTTGCTTGGCATGCAGCGACTGTATGGAGACGTTTACGAAAAGAACGGCGGCAATGATCAGGTGGCGACGGCCACTTCTTTGGGAGTAGTAAGTTCTACACAGACGGCTACCATTGGCCAGCATGGCGATTCGGCATTGATTTTAGATAGCCAGACAGACTTTATCAGTATCGATGACAACTCCGATGCTGACTTTTTCAGCTTCACCTTAAACAGTGCCGAAGATATTGCGATTCAATTGCGACCTCAAGGAATTGCCTATGAGGTGGGGCCACAAGATGGGACTGTAGCAACGCTGGATGTGCGTGAACTCAGTGACCTGACATTGAGTCTCTACGATACCAATGGGGTCTCGGTCCTGGGGACATCCAATACGACAGGGCTGGGAGGGATCGAAACACTAGTTATGTCGCTAAATGCAGGCACTTACTTTGCTAGGGTTAGTGGAGCGCATAACAATATCCAGCTTTATGAATTGCGTGTAGCGGTCGGGGTTCCTGAAAATCTTATCTGGACTGGCCAAACGAGTAGTGTCTGGAATCTCCAGGGCACAGCCAATTTTGATAATGGTTCGGGACCGGACGTTTTTGCGAATTTAGATACGGTTACGTTTGATGATTCGGGGCAGGAAAAGGTGGTCAGTCTGGCTGGCAGTTTGAGTCCTGAAGCGACAATCATCGATGCCGCTGCTGATTATACCTTGCAAGGGACAGGCGCTCTGACCGGTGGCAGCCTGACTAAAAATGGAACGGGTACTCTCGAACTAGCGACATCCGGAAATAGCTATGCGGAGGCGACCCAAGTCAATGCTGGCACATTGATTTTGTCAGGCGACACATCGGCTATGGTGAGTACGATCACAGTCGCCGGTGGAGCAACGTTAGTGATGGATTCTTCACCTGCGGGTGTGAACGGCAGCAGTTTTGTGATCGATCCTGGCGGTACCATGCAAGTTGGTACGGCCACGAGCAATGCTGATGTGTTTCCTAATAACCCGGTAATTCTTCTCAATCATGGCGAGATTCGTGTGGTTGATTTTGAGTCCGTTACCAATATCAGTGGAACGGGTGATGTGATTGCAGAGGCAGAACTTGCCCTCTTAGCCAATAATAGTTTTACTGGGCAAGCAATAGTCGAAGCAGGTGGCGCCATCCAACCCACCGACAACACTGCATTTGGATCAAACGTTGGCAATACCATTGTGGAAGCGGGTGGTTATGTTGTTGCCAGGAACGATGCATTTGGACCTGCTACGCTAGTGCTAAGCGAAAGTTTTGTGTTGGCTGGCAATGGTGACGGCAATGGGGCTTTACAAATAACGGACAGCACCAATGCGACCTTCCAAGGCGATTGGGCCATGGCGACTGGCGGAGCGATGGTCGGCGTGAGCGGTGGAAGCAGTCTCGCGATGTCGGGTACCCTGAATGCTGTCGACGGTTTGGCAACACTTTACGTTGCCTCGGGGAGTACCTTGGAGCTGAGCGGTAGCCTGCAGTTAGGAGTTGCTGGTCTGGCAAAAACTTCTTTAGGACCCGCAATAATGTCCGGTGCTGTAAGCCTGAATGGCCCCCTGGATATTCAAGGTGGATCTCTCCAGGTGACGGGTAGTGGCAGCAGTATCCATTCCTCCGTGCGCGTCGCTAGTGGAGCCTTGCTTCAAACAACGAGCAACCCGACCTGGTCAGCCACATCGGGTCTGACCGGCAATGGAACCGTGGAGGGCAATCTTACGATGCCAGGAACGATCGAACCAGGAGATGCAACGGTTGGTAGTCTGTTTCTGGATGGCAATCTTACCCTGGCAGACAGTACGGACTGGATCCTAGAGCTGGGCGGGGTGTTGGCGGGAGAATTTGACACGCTGGATGTGGATGGTCAAGCAGTGTTGGATGGCACACTAACCGTCGAACTCGTTGATCTGGGTGCGGGTGTTTTTCAACCGCAACTGGGCGACACATTTGGATTTCTGGACGCTCAACTTGGCACAAGTGGGTTTTTTGACGGGCTGGCATTACCATCCCTGGCGTCAGGTCTAGCCTGGCAACTCAGCCTGCAGGGAACCACCACACATCTGAGCGTCGTGAATTCTTTTACTGCTGATTTTGACCAGGATGGCGATGTGGACGGTACTGATTTGCTCCAGTGGGCAGGTGACTTTGGAGTGCCCGGTTCCGATGCCAACGGAGATGGACTGTCCAGCGGGTTGGACTACTTGGTCTGGCAGCAACAGTTTGGCAGTGGAGTTTTGGTTGGGGCAGGGGCCGCCGTGGTGCCTGAGCCGACTACCCTCGTATTGCTATTGAGTGCACTTTTGGGATGGAATGTCAAACGTAGAGGAGAGCGTAAAAAGGTTCCAGGCGACCTTTAAACCAGGATATCACGAACCACATTGCCGTGGACATCGGCCTCCACAACTCAAGTGTACCATCGAGCAATCCGCGTTGCTTCAGGTCAGTCAATAGCGCAGCTGTGGGTTTGTCGATTGATAGGGCAGTTGCGTTTATATTCCTTCTGAGTGTTGCAAACGCATCACCGTTCAACTCGATGTGGATCCCGGATCGCGTGCGGCACAATACCGATTGACATGCCGTGCATCGCGCTCGAGTAGTCGACGAGCGAGCAAGCTGTTCCGTGCATAGGCGGGTTTGTATTCGTTGGAATCGTCGGTTCCGTACAACTTGTACACCGAATGCGACGATGCGGAGTCTGGTCACTGCAACATCCAGGGACCGGGTTCCAGGAGTCTATCGCACAGCGTCTGTAGAAATGCTGCTGCTATTGCGCCGTCGTAGACGCGATGGTCGAAGGTCAGGCTTAAACTTACCTGATCACGAATGACGATCTCGCTTTCTTGGACGATCGGTTCGGGACGGATTCGTCCTATTCCCAGAATAGCACTTTGTGGCATGTTGAGGATAGGTGTGAAGCCATCGACGGCATAAGCTCCCAGATTACTCACTGTGAACGTGCCACCCATAAGTTCTTCCTGGGCAAGCTGTCCAGAACGAGCTCTATCGGCCGCCGCCGCCAGAAACTTGGTCACATCTCCCAGAGACAATGCTGGCACATCGCGCAATACGGGAGCCATGAGTCCGCGTTTGGTATCCACAGCAACAGCAACGTGAATACTATCAGGAACCAACAAACTACCGTCCGCCCACTGTTGCTGTATTTCAGGATGCTGCTGAAGTGCTGATGCAACCAACTTAACAAAGATGCCGGTCATGCTGGGCGTTTGTAGGTTACCACACTCAGATGCCGCTTTACACTGATTGCGTAGACTCAGTACTTGCGAGGCATCGGTCTTTACCATCAGCGTAACCTGCGCCGTCTGCTGTGTGGCCTCCAGCATCCGTTCCGAAATCGTATTCCGGATTGTTGTGCTGGGAACCCGTTTGGCAGTTGCTGTAGAAGGACTCTCCGCAGGATCCGGATTGCGGAGATCCGGAGGCTGTGCCATTGGTGGCATTTGCTGGGCCTGCGGGGACGCAGTGCGACTGGGTTGTTGGATGGCTGCCAGCACGTCGCGTTCCCGTATTCTGCCGCCACGGCCAGACCCGGTAATTTCTGCCAGACTGATACCATGCTGAACCGCAGTCGCAGCGGCACGCGGACTCACGGCAGGGCGCGCTGATGCTGGCTGGCCCGNGCCGNTCTCTCTGGAATTCGTGTCTCCCTGCAGGTTGGCTGCACCGCGTTTTCTGGCTGCGGTTCGTACCTCTTGTTCCGTAATACGCTCTTTCTTCTCAGAGTCATCAAGTTGCTGAAGGTCCACATCTAACTTTCGCGCCAATCGCCGTGCGCTGGGAGTTGCCGGTGTTGTATCCGAACCAATCTCAGGGGGACTATCCCCCTGCACTTTGTTGGTACTGGCCGAATCAAGCTCCTCTTTGTCGGAAAGATTCGCTGATGGGGTATCCGTTGGCGATCCTGCGGAACTGGTACATAAGGCGGGAGCTGTCTCGTCACTACTGCACAAGAATCCGAGGCACTGCCCGACCTTGACCGTATCACCAGGATTGGGTGCGTCGGCAGGTATACGCAGATACCCGCTATCAAACGACTCTACCTCTTGGGTGGCTTTGTCGCTTTCCAGCTCGAACANGGCGTCGCCCTCGTGGACCATATCGCCATCCTGTACGAGCCATTGGCTGAAAATGCCTTCGTCCATGGACCAGCCAAGTCGTGGTACAATAATCTCAATCGCCACGTGAGTTACTCCTCAAGAAGGTCCAAGACAGCCTGAACAATGTCTTCTACTTGCGGTACGACCACCTTTTCAAGCGACGGACTATAAGGCGTTGGGGTGTGCGCGCCATTCAACCTGTGGATGGGGGCATCCAGATAGTTGAATCCTTGCTGCCCAATCTGGGCAGAAATCTCGGCTCCCAGTCCTAAGGGAGAGAATGTTTCGTCAGCAATTAATAATCTTCCCGTCTTAGCGACGGATTGCAGGATCGTTTCACAATCGAGGGGCGCTACGGTTCTGGGATCGATCAACTCCACGGAGATGCCTTGCTGCTCCAATTGCTTGATGGCAGACAGCGACTTGTGGACCATTTCTGCCACAGCCACCACCGTCACATCCGACCCCGATTGTACCACAGCAGCCTGACCAAAGGGGANGCGGTAGGACGTTTCAGGCACGCAGCCTTTGACGTTGAACAATTCTCGGTGTTCGAGAAAAATGACAGGATCGTTCGATGCCAGAGCCTCGGCAAACAGTCCTTTGGCATCGTAAGGTGAGGAAGGGACTACCACGCGCAACCCTGGAAAATGGGCATACATCGAATAGTAACTGCCCGAATGGTGTGTGGCTGCTGAGTGTCCGATGCCGATGCACCCGCGCATCACAATCGGCATGCTGAGACGTCCATTGGACATGTACTGTATTTTAGCAATCTGATTGAGGATTTCACCAACAGAGTCAAGGATAAAGTCCGCAAACATGAAGTCGACGACCGGACGGGTGCCGGTCATGGCTGCTCCGCCGCTGAGTCCCACAAACCCTCGTTCACAAATGGGCGTATCGCACAAGCGTAGTGGGCCATATTGATCATAAAGCCCCGTTGTGGAGTTGAAATTTCCTCCTCGTTCACCAATACCTTCCCCCAGCACAAAGTACGTGGGATCGTTTTTCATGGCATCGGAGAGNGCTTCCAAAGTCGCATCGGAAAATGAGATCTCACGTGTTCCCGCAGGAACTGTTGACGCTGAAACAAGAGTTTCCTGCTGGCCCAGCGCATCTTGACCCAGCGCAGGATTACGCGAAACTGCTGGCGAATAGATTTGTTCTAACGCAGTCTCTGGATCTGGATAATCAGCCGCTACGGCGACCTGATGGGCTGCCTGGACTGCCTCTTTTATCTCCTGATCTATGGCATCCAAATCGGCACTCTCGATCGGTTCGGTGTTGGCCGACTGGTCGAGCAACAAATGTCGCAGTCTTAGTAAAGGGCACCGCTTCTTCCAGGATTGGACTTCTTCCTTGGTCCGGTAGGTATAGTCGATCATCCCTTCGGCATGAGAACGTACGCGATAAGTAATGCACTCTATTAGGGTCGCGCCCTCACCTNGCCGTGCNCGCTTCACCGCTTGCTCTGCTGCCGCATAGACGGCTGTTNCATCGTTGCCGTCTACTTCGACGCCGTGAAGTCCATAGGATTCNCTGCGCGCGGCGACACTCGGGCTNCCACTGGCATATTGGAAGGGAACTTCGGTGGCATACCCGTTATTTTCACAGATNAACAGGACGGGAAGTTTCCAGATACTTGCCATGTTGAGTGCTTCATGAAAGGCCCCGTTGTTGACAGCACCATCTCCAAAAAAGGCGACGCCAACTTGATCCGTTTCCATCAGTTTGAAGCTATACCCCGCACCGGCTGCCTGGAGCATACAGGGCCCGACGATGCCGCTGGTCCCCATCATGCCGATTTCCGGTGCAAACAGGTGCATGCTGCCACCGCGACCCGCAGAGCAACCCGACTGGCGGCCATAGAGTTCGGCAATGAGTTGTTCGGGCAACATGCCTTTGGCCAGGGCATGGCCGTGACCCCGGTGTGTACTAAAGACAGTGTCGTCTTCTCGTAAATGGGCACAGACACCAGCCGCCACCGCTTCCTGTCCGACGTACGTGTGGCACGCACCGTGCACCAATCCTTGCTGGCTCGATTTGGCAAGCTGCAATTCACACTTGCGCACCAATTGCATGGTGCGATAGAGGTCCAGCAGGATGCTATTCTCCAGTTGAATGGCAGCAACGTGCGACATTAGCGAGCACTTTCCAGTTCAGGTACTACTTCTTCGTTANTAATATTGGCGTATTTAGGTAGCAAGCAGTNGTAGCCACAGGTCTCATCGGAGAANTTCTTTTTTTGTAGTGGTTGGAGCTTTACGNGGGGGGCTCCGACAATTCCCATCTGGACTAATTNAAATATTATATTATAATTACAGGTNNTAAGGAAACAAAGACNTTNCAGCAGAGTTCTATGGTTTTATCATTGGTCCTCTAAACGAGTCCTTTTTTGGAGCTCTTCTTTTAATAGCTCAGGCGACTACCAAATTGAATAATAAGATGAGCAAGGGCGAAATGGTCGCAGCCAGTTTGCGGGATTACATCATCGAAAACAGGCTAAAACCAGGGGATCGGTTGCCTACAGAGGGGGAGCTGGAGGAACTCTATGGTGTCAGCCGGGTGAGTATTCGTGCCGCTACCAACGNATTGAGTTTCCTGGGAATCGTAGATGCTGCNCCTCGTCGTGGNCTNTCNGTGGGCAAAATCAGCATGAAGAGAATTTCCCAGTATTTGGGATTTCACTTTGCAGTAAGCGACTACCCAATGGACGAATTAATCAGTACCCGTTCAGTGATTGAGACGGGTGGTTTGGAGCAACTCGCTAGACGAATGGCTGAGGATCCCAACATTTATGAGCAACTCAATGAGATCAACGAACAGCTGAGAAGCACGAAGAGTATGGAAGATTGGATTCAACGCGATATGAAATTCCATTGTTCTTTGGTGTCTTCGACCGGTCTGAACGCGTTGGCAGCTTTTAACGAATTGCTTCAGATATTCTTTCAGCATTTTCGCGAGGACTTCCCGCGGGCCAAGTGGAACGATGGTGTTGCAGAGCATCAGAAGATTATCGATTTTCTGCGAGATGGGGATTCGGATAGTGCCGCAAAGTGTTTGAAAAGTCACATTGGGTCGCACACCGATCGTATGGAACACACTTCCGAAACATCGCCTTCGTGAAGTATCCGAAGCCGATGCTCTAGCGATTTACCAGGCAGCTAGTAGCTGTTTAAATAGAGTATAAAAAACCATTTTTCTCAGCAGAGATGTTGGCAGAAGCATCGAGAGTTAATAGAACTTGCTGTGCTCACAGCCTTGTTGTTTTTTTGCCAACGACAAACGTGTTCTGAATTGGTTCTAGGGTTCGGCTGGATGACTTCTCTACCTATCCCAAGTGGAATATCTCCGTGACTGATCAAACGCCTCAGCGTGAGTATGTGGCCCCTCCTGCTCTGGTGGTCAAGAGTCCTATGGCTTGGCTCGCTTTGTTTGGACCAGGTGCGGTAATAGCTTCGCTCACGATTGGCACGGGTGAGCTGATCTTTTCCACGCGTGGTGGTGCTTTGTTTGGTTACCGGATCTTGTTTCTGTTTCTGTTTGTATCGCTTTTGAAATGGGGTTTGGTATTTGCCACCGCCCGCCATATGGTCCTTAGCGGTGCCCATCCCTACCGCCGTATGATGGATCTACCCGGTCCTCAGGGATGGTTGGTGATTCTTTTTTTTCTGCTGGCCATTCCCTCTTATCCAATCTGGGTCGGTTTTCACAGCAGTGTGGTTGGCAACCTGGTGTCATGGATCACAGGCACGAGGGAAGTTTTTCATGGAGCCATTGATTATCTGTGGGGAATGGCTGTTTTGGGTAGTGCTCTCATCCTGGCTGTTACTGGTGGGTACTCGATCTTTGAGAGAGTTCAGGTCGTCATTGTCTTTCTGATGGTCCTCTGTGCCGGAGTGACATTGGTTCTATACAATCCTCCCTGGCTGGAAATGCTGTTTGGGGCCATTATTCCCCAGCCGTACGAGTATCCTGATTGGCTTCCCGAGGCATACCCGAATATTGCAAAATACAATGTCTGGGTTGAAACAACTCGCTACGTCGGAGTCATTGGCGGAGCCAGTTATGACTACCTGGCCTACACGTCTTTCCTGCGCCAGAAACAATGGGGGAATTCCTCTGCTGGTGTGGTAGAACGTCATGAATTAAATCGGATAGCCGAGGATCCAGCGCATCCGGTTCGCAGTTGGGTGACAGCTCCACTGATCGATTTGTCAGCTAGCTTCTTGTTGATCGTTGCCTTCAGCGCGGTCTTCGTGGCATCGGGGGCGCTCGTTTTGGGGCCACAGCACAAAATTCCCGACGGCGATAATTTTCTCAATCTACAAGCCGAATTTGTCACAGCACTGCACCCTTGGCTCCTGCCGATCTACTTGATCGCTGCCTTGCTTACCATGTTTGGAACTCTCTACGGAACCATTGAAGTTGCTTGCACAATCAGCAATGAGGCTGGTCGCAGCCTGGCGCCAAAGTTTACGCAGCGAAACGAGCGTCGCATACGGTTGATGACAGTTGCGTGTTGCGCAATAGGTGCCAGCAGCCTGTTGGTTTACAATTTCTTCCACAAGTGGAGTGGTAGTGAGGGCAGTGGAGGACGGATTCTGCTCGACAAATTCCTGACACCCGTAAATCTTTTCACGGGTATTTTGGGTTGTGGCATCCTCTGCCTGCTCGTATCCAGATTCGATCGCCAGGCTTTACCCAAGAGTTTGAGGATGCCCGGTTGGCTTGTTTGCTTGAATTGGTTTGCAGGTGCTGTTTTTATTGGGTTGGGGATCAAGGGATACTACGATCATGATAGTCGTTATCAGGCCATTGGGGCGTTGACTATCGCTTTGATCGTGTCTTTGCTGATAGCCAAGCTCCGCAAGCAAAAATGAAAACCTCAATGAGGCTGGGGTGACATTTTAAAGGCAGTAGGCCGGACCAAGCGCAGCGCCATTCCGGCAGCATCAGTAGTAACTACTTTCCATTCATTCCGCTGCCGGAGCGGCGTCGCTTCGCTCCTTGATCCGGCCTACATTGTGCGAAGACCTTGGAGTACTTCAGCTGAATGGCTCAATAAATGAGCTGCCCTTAATCTCCCCGTCCATGCTTAGCCCGTTTATCCACCGAATTCTCTGGACCGATCTGGTACTTTATTGATAGAATGACAATAGGCCGTACATTCTTTACCTTATCTCTATACTACCTTTCTGGATGGTGATTCTTGAGTTCGCATCGCAAACATTCTTTGGCCGTTCGCCGCTTGCGATTGGAACAACTCGAAGCGCGGTTGGTACTCTCTGCACAGTCCTGGGACTTGGCGGCCGATTTCGCAGCCGACTTCGTTGGCAATTTACCGCAGAACAACCCCAACGGTCCTTGGTCTTATTATGCTTCAGACAACACAACCACTTCGCTGGTGGCTACCAACGGAGAAGCCACTGCGCCTGGACCTAATACGTTTGGAATGGGAGCTGGTTGGGCAGAGGCGGGAGGAGTTCCGTCGTATGCGCGAGGAGGCTCCTTTGGCTTTCCGGTGAATTCAGTGGGCGGGCACGGAACGAATAAGATTGTTTGGACTGCGCCTCCAGAAGCCGACCTGGGAGCCGTTGAGTTGAGTGGCTTGTTCACACAGGTTGATTTTGAGCCAGCGCGGCAGATGCGATTGAAAGTCATTAAGAATAATGCCATCGAGACGGAGATCTACAACGTCGAAACTGATTTTGTCAATCAGACAACCGTCATACCCTTGCCGGCTACGCAAGTGGCCATTGAACCTGGAGATACCCTCACCTTGACCGTCGATGGCACGGGATTCTTGGGTAACGGTACCTCGACGTTTTCGGCTTGGAATTTAAACATTCAAGAAATTGACCCAGAGATCGACGCTGATTTTTCAGAAAATTACTCGGTCGGCGAAGAAGACTTGCCCATCTGGGAAGCAGGATTCGGTACGACGCTAGGCGCGACCCAGCAGGATGGCGATGCGGACGGCAACGGAGCTGTCACCGGTGCTGACTTTCTCATCTGGCAAACCCAGTTAGGGAACAGTGTCCCTTCCGGTGAAGACCCCCCGGGTGCCACCGGCTATCACCCCTTTGCAATTATTGTTGAACCGACGGGCGTGACACTCCCCAGTGGTAACCCTCTGAATATCACCGGGACGCAAACCCAAGGACTCCAAGAGGCGTTCGACCACTCTGCAGAACAAGGCTACGACATCTTTATACTGCCGGGCACTTACACACTCGACGCCCATTTGGACCTCGAAGAGTTGCAGCTGCGCACGATGCGGATGGAAGATGTGACACTCAATTTTACTTCGAATGTCACCGACTATGGCATTCGCTTCGATGGCACGATGATGCTCGACTTGTACTGGAAGGGGGGCGCTATTAACGCGCCCAGTGCAACGCATGGAGTACTCATTGAACCACGCTCGCCACCTCCTCTGGATGGGCCAAAACTCGGCATTCCGCCAGTGGTTGTCGATAGCCGATATCATTTTGCAGTTGATATTACGGGCGGCATCCACGATGTGACGATGAATAGCTCGTCAGGAGCCATCTCGGGAACCGCATTCCATTTTCAGAATGTACCAAGTACAAGCATCAATTTCGTAGGCGGCGTTCATTCGGATGTGATATACACTGAGGGACGTACGGACGACCCCATTCCGTTCGATCTATTCTCGACCGCTGGACGTGTAAGCGTGATCGCAGCCCTAACGGATCTCTCTGTCGGTGACCCAGCGACCGTTTATAAACCAGACGGAACAACACTCGACGTAACGGGCACACAAACGACCGGTCTGCAAGAAGCTTTTGACTATGCGGCGGCCAACGATTTGGACGTTGTCGTGTTCGGGCGCGGAATTCGCAACGTGGCTCCTTTTACGGGTTTGTCTCTGTATAGCCTTGGTACGACGCTCGCCATTCCTGATTTTACTGGCAGGACAATCCGCATTTACGCTGTCACATTTGACTATCCGTCAAGCATCATCGGCGGCACAACGATGTCAATCGGTGATATGACCAATACCGACTTCGAGTACACTGGCCAGTTGGTGGCAACCAATTCCAACATCGGACTGCACATCCAACCCGATGATACCGGGATCACCAACAGCACGATCCGCGTGCAGACAACCGTGGGTAGCCCTGCCCCGACCGACAGTTTGATCGTTCTTGACTCAAGCCTGCAAACGATTGAGCAATCGGAATTCTACTTTCACGAGGTGAATACTGCCTATTTTGCTGTGAAGGTCACCAATCCGTCTGCGACTACTTATTTCCGAGACAATTACCTGCGAACGCCGCGAATTCACGGCTATCGGCACATTGGGCTGCAACTGGGCGAATCGATACCCTACGCGGGTCGAATTCGAAACAATCTCGTTGATGTCCGTACCAGTAGCGATGGTTTTCCTGGCGAAGCTGCAGTCCAGGTGTGGGGCGACGTCAACACGATCAATCTGGTTGCTCCCGACGGCAACCAACCCTTTGGCGTCAAATTCGAACCGGGGTCCAATAACAATATTCTCTATCATGGTACGATTCAGGCTACGACTCCCATCATTGATTGGGGCATCAATAACCTGGTCAACCCTCCATTGGCTGCGCTAGTTTCGGGATTGCTAGGTCTTCCTGATCAGGAACCCGAGCAACAAGAATCGTTCTCCACGGTTGCATCTAGAACAGAAGTTCTTAGCAAAAACGAAGAGCAACCCTATTCACAAGTATCGCAACTTGTTTACGTACCAGGGCACGAAGCATTAGAGGGTAGATCAGGTGCTACCGATCGACATACTGATTTGCCGCGCGATGAGGTTTTTGACGCAATTGAACTCGAATTCAACGAACTTGAAATTCTCTAGATTGACCTGACCCCACGAGCGAAACCGGTTTTAATAAACGGTTTGACTCTCAAATCTCCCCCTTTCAAGAGAGGGGTTCGGGGAGGGTTGTCATTCTGTCGATTTCTTGAACAGAAATCGATTTTCATATAATGTATGCGTTAAATATTTGATTGATCACAAAGACATGCTCTAATCTTTATTAGTCGGTATGCGGATCAGGAAGGGTGCTGTAGACAGGAGTGCTGCAGACAGGAGTGCTGCAGACACTGTGTAGGTCGGTCTGTCTTCTGTCGCGGGAGGCGTCTTGCAAAGCGTTTCTTTTTTTCTCCTACCTCGAAAGGATCTCCTAATGTTCCAATCGTTTGCTTTCTTCTCGCGTTATCGTTATCAAGATCTATTGGAAATACCCTCCACGCTTTAATCCTTATGCTAACGGTGGTACTCGGC
The DNA here is from genome assembly GCA_002713555.1 of Planctomycetaceae bacterium. The sequence goes on along the minus strand of PATG01000079.1, from coordinate 141 downwards.
AGTTCGCCCGGCTTAATACTTCCAGTGTGTGCTACTCCGTTCAATTGGACAGGTGCTGCGCTTCCTGGACCAGACGGCATCTTCAACGTAGTTGGGTATTGGGACTTGATTCCTGTGCCGGCGGGCTTGACCTGGCAATAT
>PATG01000078.1 GCA_002713555.1 Planctomycetaceae bacterium | reverse complement strand
TCTGAAGCAGGCGCGTCCGCAAGTTGCAAAAAGTACTGCTGGGTAGCAGAAGGTCGATGCACGCAAAGGAATTCGGCATGCGATTGGGGTTGCGGAAGATCGCGTCCCGTGGTTTGCGGATCCCATATCCCACAGAGTTGTTCTATTTGCTGGACCAAAGCATCAAAATCCACCCGCCCGGCAGCGGCCACAAAGATATTTTCGGGGCTATAGCGAGATTCAAAATAGTCAAACATTTGATCTGCACTCAAAGCGCTGACGGAATCTTCGGTTCCCAATACACTGCGCGCCAGAGGATGCTTGCCGTAGTGCAATTCTTTGATCTTATCGTCCATTCCAAAGGGCGGCTGGTCGGCATACATTTGTATTTCTTCAAGAATAACTTTCTTCTCCATCTCAAAGTCGTCGACACGCAGGCTGGGACGCATAATATCGGCCAATAGATCGATGCATGGCTCTTGATACTCCGGGAGAACGGCTGCGTAATAGACGGTGTTTTCTTCACTCGTGAATGCATTGTAATGCGCACCAAGTTCATCAAACTCGCGATTGACATCATCTGCCGTACGGCGGGGAGTTCCTTTAAACGCCATGTGTTCCAGAAAATGGCTGACACCAGCCAGGTCGTCTGTTTCGTCGCGTGCCCCTGTACGCACGAAGAAACCAATTCCCTGGGAATGAGCTCCCTCATTGCATTCGGCGACAATTTCCAGGCCATTGTCCAGTTTGTGGTTACAAAACTTCACTTGGCAACTCCAATGGTTTTGGTCCTAGGGTGGCAAATGTAAAGTCGCCTGGTGGGTGGGAGACCAGGTATTCGTTGATGTCGTCTGCCGTCAACTCATCAATCAGCTTGCCAACTTCTTCCAAGGGCCGAACACGATCAAGATGATACCAATCACGTGCAATCGAGACGCTGCGCGCGCTGGAGGATTCCTGCTGCATAATCAGCCCACTTTTAATGCGTGCTTTCAGGCGATTCAATTCGTTACTTTCAACTCCAGCTCCCAGCTTGAGTATTTCAGAATAAGTCACATCCAGTGTTTCCTGTGCGCGATCTTCTGAAGTTCCTGCATAACAAAGTACCCGAGCACGTTCACGTTGTGTCTGCAGAGAAGCACTCACGGTGTAGCACAAGCCACGCTTTTCGCGAACTTCGCTAAATAGGCGCGAACTCATACCGCCACTAAGCACACCCACCGCAGCCCAAGCCCGCAGGTAGGCAGGATCTCGATAGGGCACACTGGGAAAGGCCAACCCAATGTGGCATTGGTTGCCCTCAAATTCGGTATGCGGATCTCCCTTTTCAGGTGGTGTTTCAATGGGCAGCTCGACATCGACTGTCTGCCAGTCGGCAAAAAGTTTTTCAACTTGTTCGACCACACGCTGCCAATCGAAATTTCCGGCGACTCCTAAGATTGCCCCATTGGGCCGATAATTCCGGGACCAGTGGTTGCTGACATCTTGCGCAATGCTGTCCATTATCCCAACTTCGGTACCATTGCTCGATCGACCCCAGGGATTGGGATAGGTGCGTCGTCTCAATGCGATCATCAACTTCTGGCTAGGATCATCCTGCGCGCCGCGAATCTCCTGGAGACATACTTGTTTGCCAGCATCAAGTTGCTCTGCCGGCAAATGCGGACGACGTAGAATATCGGCGTAGATTGCCAGTGCCTGGTCCAAATTGCTTGCTAATGTGGCCGCGCTGAAACTGGTATGAGAAACACCAACGGATTCACCACGTTCTACACCGAGAATCTCCAGGTCGTTAATAAGTGCACGGCTGTCGCGAGAGCCAGCTCCCCGCAATAGCATGTCGCACACCAGTGATGTTAATCCCAATCGGTCTTCCGGATCCATGCTGTATCCACAAGGGATCAACAGAGAGAGCGCAGCAGACTGAACTGCATCGGTTGGCTCACCCACCAAAACCATGCCATTGGACAATTGATGAATTTGAGCGGCGCGCAGCTCAACTTGGCTTGAGGAAGGCATTTTTAGGATGAAACACTGAGTGATAAAACTTGAAGATTGATGCTTCAGAGCCTAGCGGGCCGTTGCAGAGTAGGCAAGTTCAACTGCCTTGTAGAGTGTACGAGCGGTACGAAATCCTAGCTGCCGATAGAGACGGACTGCTCCGTGATTGTCCGAGGTGACTTCGAGTTGGACCTTGCGTATACCCAAATACTGCAGACCAAGCAGTGAAGCCATGATGAGAGCACTCCCTAAACCTTGGCCACGATGGGAAGGGACGACACCGATATTCTGTATGCTGGCCTTGTCTTCATGCGTTTGGACAGCTTGGATGGTACCGCAGTATTCTAAATGCAGCGGCCCAGCACCAACATACTCAGCCAACCAGGTCGCTGTAGGCAAAAAACCCTTTTTTGCTTCGATTTCTGTCATCAGGCGCTCACACCCGTCCAGTTCCCCCAGGCATGGAAAAACTTGCGAGTCGACTTCTCCCCGAAAGCTGAGATATTTAACTTCGGCATGTGCTTCAACTAAGGACGTATGCCAGGACACTAATCGATAGTCGATGGGTAATTCAAGCGATGGCTGCGCCCAACGTCCCAAGTCGAGTTGCATACGGTAGCGCTTGACGTATTGCAGATTGGTTAAACGCATCACAACTCAGTAAGGACAGCGGCAGGTCTGACGGGAAGATTGATCCCTTTCTTCTTCCCTTAAAGATACCACAAACTATCCATTCATACAGAAAAACCCTCGAATACCCTCAGTTTTTGAGGCGATTTCTCCCGCCAATCTCGAATATCTCCTCCGTTTTATCGCGTTGTGGCTACCTTGTTTTTCTTGCCCCGATAACCGTCAGAATGGCCCCCAGTGACGAAATATACGGGGGTGCATCGCAATGGCCCCCAGCTAGGTGGTGAGCGAGCCCAACTCGATCCACCAATCATCAATAGCCTTCTCGACTGCACCACGAACGCCAGCAATTTTTCGTATTGATACTTTCCGCAAGGGGCGTTGTCCGTACTGCATCGAAACACGTACCGTGAATCAACACGGGCCAGGCAAAGTTTTCTCCACAAAACGGCTGATCGCTGCTCTAGTTTGAAGAGCTTGGAAGGCAGCAACTCAACCACAGGAATACCCCCTTTTCGAAAAGGGCCAGGGCATTCTAACCCTTGGCACCTGCCTGGAACCGGGGTAACTTATTGAGACGCCATCTCGCTTTTTTGAAGGGATTTTAAAGAAATATGTCCGGCAATCCAGGAAGTTCCTCCTCATTGTTTACTGTCGAAACGCCTACTGTCAAAACGACTCTCTCAAGTGTGCTACCCTGCTTACTGGTATTAGCAAGCCTGGCAGGTTGCGAGCAGGCCAAGTCCCATGCTCATAAAAAAGTAGAGCATGCCGAAAAAGTTTTCCAGGGAGAGTACCCAATCAAGATTTTATGTACCACCGGCCAGGTTGCTGAAATGCTCGCACGGGTTGGTGGCGACAAAGTGCACGTTGAAACCTTGATGGGGCCGGGGATTGATCCTCATCTCTATCGCCCCACTGCTTCGGACGTCGAAAAACTTGTGAATTCAGATGCCATCTTTTATAGCGGCTTGCACCTGGAAGGCAGAATGGCCGACAAGCTGGTGCAGCTTGCTCGCAAAAAGGCTACCTATGCTGTTACCGAAGGCATCGTATCCCGCCAGGATAAACGGCTTCGAGAACCTCCCGAATTCGAAGGGCTTCACGACCCACATGTTTGGCACGATGTCGCCTTGTGGGCTGAATGCGCACACGACGTAGCTGCCATGCTGGGCAATCTGGATCCGGAACATGCGACACTTTACGACAACAACTCCCACACCTATATGGGAGAATTGGCTGAGCTTCATGAATACTGCAAATCCGAAATAGCCAAAATCCCCGCATCACAACGTGTCCTGGTGACAGCACACGACGCTTTTGGCTATTTTAGCGCCGCTTATGGAATTGAAGTTGCCGCTATGAAAGGCATTAGCTCGGAAGAAGAAAAGGACATCCAGCACCAGGACAGCATTCAGGCCCTGCTCATCGAACGAAAAATCCCTGCCGTTTTCGTCGAATCCACGATCGCTCATCGCACAGTCGATTCCTTGATCGAAACATGTAAAGCTGCCGGTTGGGACGTTGTTAATGGCGGCGAACTTTATGCGGATGCACTCGGGGAGAGTGGTAGTTCAGCGAGCAATTATACCGGCATGATCCGGCACAACGTCCAGACGATCGTCGAGGCGCTCTCCAGGTAACCTACAACACGCTTGAGCACCTTGGCTCTCCCATCCTACAGATCCCTTCCATGTCCTCCATTGCCTTAGAAATCCATGACATGACTGTGGCTTATCACCGCAGGCCCGTGCTATGGGATATTGATATGCAAATCCCGGAAGGCAAACTCGTGGGCATCGTAGGGCCCAATGGTGCTGGTAAAACAACGCTTATCAAAGCCGCCCTGGGGCTGGTTCCTCTGGCCAGTGGCAAGGTTGAAATCTATGNNAAGAGCTACCAGCAGCAGCGTCATTTGGTGGGATACGTTCCCCAGCGAGAATCAGTGGATTGGGATTTTCCGGTAANGGTACGAGATGTCGTACTTATGGGGACCTACGGCCATTTGGGATGGTTCAAACGTCCAGGTAAAAAACAGTACGAAATTGCCGATCGCTGCCTGCAGCAAGTAGGGATTTCTCAGCTCAGNAATCGCCAAATTCGTCAGCTTTCGGGAGGACAGCAGCAACGTGTTTTTCTAGCGCGCGCACTAGCCCAAAATGCCCAGTTGTATTTTCTTGACGAACCTTTTGCAGGAGTGGATGCCGCTACCGAAGNTGCCATTTTTGAACTTCTGCAAACGTTGCGATCAACGAACAAAACAGTCCTGGTCGTTCATCACGACCTGCAAACCGTACGCGATTATTTCGACTATGTGATTCTACTGAATATGAGACTAGTTGCTTATGGTCCGACAGAAACCACCTTTACCAATGAGAATCTACAAAAGACCTATGGTGGCCGACTCACCATTTTGGACGAGGCCGCCGAAGCAATGCGACAGCGAGCCTCGAAATGATTGAGACCAGATCATGAGCGGCCTACCCATATTTGCCACCTTCTTTTTTGATGGGCTGAATCTCAGTCAAAAAGTAATGATCGGTACGGCCTTGCTAGGCGGCATGTCAGGCGTGGTTGGTAGTTTTGCCGTACTGCGAGGCAGGTCGCTGGTAGGTGACATGCTGGCCCATGCTGCTTTGCCGGGGGTTTGCCTGGCTTTTTTGGTCATGGGTCACCGCAGCATGCTGGGACTTTCGGTCGGAGCTCTCCTCAGTGGCCTGATCGCCATCGCAACCGTTTCGCTCCTGGTACGTTGGACGCGCACCAAAGAAGACGCTGCGATCGGTATCGTTTTGAGTACTTTTTTTGGCTTGGGCGTCGTTCTACTTTCGATCATTCAAAAACCGCATATCGGTGGTAACAAGGCAGGATTGGATTCCTACCTATTCGGTGAACCCGGCAACATGTTGTCCAGCGACCTGGTGCTACTATCCATTGTGGCAACCATCATCCTGCTTGTGGTAACCGTTTTCTTTAAAGAATTTCAGCTGGTGAGTTTTGACAATGACTTTGCGCAGTCTCAAGGTTGGCCCACACTTCTCTTGGATCTGGTTATGATGGCGTCCCTGGCAATAGTAACCGTTGTTGGTCTGCCAATTGTGGGAGTCATTCTAATGGCCGCCATGATCATACTACCNGCGTCGGCAGCTAGACTCTGGACCAATCGGTTGTATGTCATGTTGTTACTGGCCGGAGCGATTGGCATGGCAGCCGGTTTACTTGGTACAAANCTTGGCAAAGGCTACCCAGCAGGTGCTGTCATCGTGCTAACGGCATCAGGATTCTTTTTAATCTCTTTGCTANTCGCACCCGGGCGCGGAATCCTGATGCGCTTATTTGCGGAATATCAATTGCGCAAAAGGATTGCCCGTGAGCATTTGCTCCGCTCTCTCTACGAATTGAGCGAATCCAATCTTCCCGAACGGATTTGGCTACCGATTCAAAAACTCCACGAATACCGCTATTGGCGATCACTCACCAAACTCATNGCCAAAGCAAAGGAGTCCGAATTCGTTGAAATTACCAAGAATACGATTCGTCTCACACCAATTGGGCTCCAACGATCAGCAGAACTTACTAAAGCACACCGACTGTGGGAAATGTATCTTGTGCAGCACGCGGGGATCGCTAGCGACCATGTAGACCGGGACGCCGATGACGTCGAACATTTACTCTCTGCATCCTTGTTATTAGAACTAGAACAACAGCTTGCATCCGAAGGTCGACTGCCCAAGCTAACCACCGATGTGCCTGATTCGCCACACGAATTAGGAACCGAGCCNAAAACATCGTNCTAGAANCCATGTTGCCACCAAATTTTAAACACATGGCTGAGCGGACACGGTAGAAACATGGATTTTGAACTACAAAATACCTTCCCGCCAACACTCCTCGGCGTGCTGGGTCTTTCGCCTGCAGATTGGACCATCATCTGGACGGGAGCAGCCACCAATGTGGCGTGTGCCTTGGTTGGCTGTTTTTTGGTTCTGCGACGCATGAGCATGATGGGCGATGCGCTCTCACACGCCGTTTTGCCCGGATTGGTAATGGCGTACTTGCTTTCACACACCCTGGATATCGTCCCACTATTCTTAGGGGCTACCGCGGTTGGATTGCTTACGACTTTTTTGATCCAGACATTACACCAATACGCTCGAGTNGCTAGCGACGCAAGCATGGGNGTGGTGTTCNCNTCCCTCTTTGCACTGGGTGTGGTGATGCTCAAAAAATATGTTACTGGCCATTTTGATTTAGCATGNGTCTACGAAGGTTCTCTGGAATTGGTCATTCTGGCCGACACGGTGGCTGGCTTACCCCGCCCTTTATTTACGACTCTCATTGTTTTGCTCGTCAATACTGCCATTTTGTTTCTGTTGTGGAAAGAGTTGAAACTCAGTTCCTTCGACCCAGCTTTGGCAACGACCATGGGGCTGTCGGCAACCACGATGCACTACCTGCTGATGACCCTGGTTGCCATCACAACAGTTGCTTCCTTTGAGGCCGTGGGATCCATACTGGTTGTTGCCATGCTAATCGTGCCTGCGGCGACCGCNCATTTGCTTACCAATCGCCTGGCACTTATGGTAATTATCTCCGCTGGGATAGGCNTCGCATCGGCATTCCTGGGCTGTGTCGCNGCCAAGTACTGGGATACCAATATTGCAGGCATGATGACTGTTGCGGCNGGNGCATTGTNTGGNTTGGNNGTCTTTTTTTCTCCCCGTTATGGTGTGTGCAGCAAGCTGTTCGGCAATCTGCAGATGTCGCTGCGTGTGCTGCGTGAAGATCTGCTGGCCATGCTCTATCGAGTGGAGGAGTTGGACGAAACCAAGTGGCTCACAATTGCAGAGGCCCGCGAAGCTGTGGGCGGCGGTTGGCTATCGCGCTGGAGTGTGAGAACCCTCCTGGGCGACCGGCAACTCAGCCTGACAGGTGAGCAACTTCAGCTTACCGATCTTGGTCGACAAAACGCGCGCAAAATGGTGCGCACACACCGTCTCTGGGAAACCTATCTGGTCCAACATTTGGGCATGCCCCTCGATCACGTCCATGAACCGGCTCATCGTGTGGAGCATTTTATCGGCGAACAATTGCAGCAGGAACTCGAAGTAAAACTCGACACCATGAGACAAGACCCCCACGGGCGCGACATTCCAGAATAACCCCATTCTTATGCAAAAACCGCTGTTNNGCCATCTCTAGTAAAATCACTAATTTACTATCTTACCAATTGGCCAAAGCATAGTCTTTAAGAAACTTCCCCCAGACATGTTCACCTGAATTAAAACCCGAAAAAATAGGATCACAGATTCGCGCGGCTGCATCTACGAGATCTAAGGGAGGATGAAAATCCAACTCGGAGCGTTTGCGCACGGTAATATGCTGCGGGTCTTCGTCAGTAATCCAGCCCGTATCAACGCTGTTCATGTGGATACCNTCACGCGCATAATCCTGAGCTGAGGTGCGAGTCAACATATTCAGAGCAGCCTTGGCCATGTTGGTATGAGGATGCTTGTCTGTTTTGTACGCCCGGTAAAACACGCCTTCCATCGCGGATACGTTGACAATGTGCTTGTCTGNCGTGGACACCCGCAGCATTAGAGGCTTTAAACGCGCATTGAGNATAAAGGGGGCAATCGCATTCACGAGCTGCGCTTCTAGTAGCTCAACCGTTGAAACATCGGCCAATCGCAGTCGCCAGCTATTGACATCCCGCAAGTCAATTTGTTGCTGATCCTGATCGTATTGTCCCGCCGGAAATATCTCGCCACCACTTCTTGCATCCTCCGGGGTCAAGGGAAGCTGAGAAAGTTCGGCAGCCCCTCCGGGACCCTGCAGACCGATACCGGCAATACTGCTTGCGGCCAATCCATNCTCTTGATCCAGGTTCCCTTCAGCAGAAAGTGATTTCGTTTTGCCAACCTGCAAAGTCGTAGCACGCAGAGCTTCGTGAGATGCCAACAAAGGCTGAGCTNCGGTNNGTAATTCCTGGGCCAACCGTCGTTCATCTTTCATGAGATGTGCGTAAAATCCGGGGGGACGACGGANCGTTTGGCAAGCATTGTTTAAAATAAAATCCAGGCGAGGTAATGTTTCGAGCAAATGATTNGCCAAAGATTCCACACTTGGAGTATGCCTCAGATCAAGACCATGCAATTCAAGTCGGTGACGCCATTGCTGGCTGTCTGGCTCTTCTAAGAATCGCCTTACTCCATCGCGCGGGAATCTTGTGGTTACCACAACATGCGNTCCGGCCCTCAATAGCTTGAGAGCCGCCTGAAAACCAATCTTGACTCTTCCNCCAGTTACCAGGGCGACGCGGCCCTGCAAATCGGCCGTTTGTTCGCGTTTGCTCCAATTCAGNGCTGCACAAGTGGGGCAAAGTGCGTCGTAATAAAAGTGAACNTGGTCGTACTCACCTTTACACGTGTAGCAGTTGCGCGGCACATGCAACCGAGGATGGGGTTGCGCCTTCACGTGTTTCAATGCTGGTGGTATCGGTGTTACAAACGGTTCGGGAGGAGAAGCTTTTTTTAATTGGCGCACACTCGTTTGTGCTCGCATGCCCGTTTGCGCTAAGACCTGCCGGTCCAAGGCAAGTTTCTCTTCATGGCAGGCTTGTTTGCGCTGTCGATGTTTGCGTTGGGCCAGCCTGCGGGCAGTACGATCAGGAAACGCGATCCGGTTTGCCGCCTGCAACAGCCTACGGCGCTGATCGTCCGAAAGAGTCTCCAACAAGCTTCGATCCTCGGCAAATTGCTCCAATTGATCGATGCAGGAGTTTCCAGCCTCAGCTTCCAGCATCTTGGACACCTCTGGAAGATTCGATAGCTTGGACTCAACAGGCAATTTTGAGTCCCNTGGTAACTTTTCTTCCATCAATTCGATAACTCCTGAGCATATCTTTCGCCTGCGTTGCATGGGAACATACAAGCCCCGACTCTCTGGATGACCACACCAAATATCACCAATCTCTTTCACCTTGAGTTACTATAGCAAATCCTCTACAATTCGCGATCTCTACGAGGGCTAGCGCCCACCACCAAGATATAAATCACGGCCTTAATTAACTTTTTCTCTTAACACAAAATCGAATACTAGAACTATGGAACGTACGTTTATCTTATTGAAGCCTGATTGTGTTCAACGACGCCTGATGGGTAACATCATTGCCCGATTCGAAGCCAAGGGTTTGAATTTTGTAGCCATGAAAATGCTACAGATCACNCCCGACCTNGCAAAACAACATTATGCCGAGCATGTGGAAAAGGGCTGGTACCCAACCCTCGAAAGCTTTATTACAGGCGGCCCCGTATTGGCTGCCGTGCTCGAAGGACTGGAAGCAATCCAGGTGGTACGCGGGATGCTGGGAGCGACCAGCGGCCTCGAGGCTGCCGCTGGAACAATCCGCGGCGATTTCAGCTCAAGTCGGCAAATGAATTTGGTCCACGGTTCCGACGGCCCCGAAGCAGCAGCGCGTGAAATAGCTCTCTATTTCTCTGATTCTGACATGTGCAGCTATGAACCTACGATATCTTGTTGGCAACGGGCGGCCGATGAATAGTAGGGGAGCACGTGCTGGAAGCCAGCCCATATCTTTACCCATGACGCAGCACTATGCCGGACCAAGCGCAGCGCCGCTTCGCTCCTTGATCCGGCCTACGTTGTGTGAAGACCTTGGAGTACTTCAGCTGAGTGGCTCAATAAATGAGCTGTCCTTAATCCCCCCGGCCACCTTAGAAGGCAAGTCGTTTATGGAGATTGTTGGGGAACTTGGGCTGACAGCTCAATCTGCTTTTATTTCGTAGCGGCGTATTTTTCGGTCTAGGGTTGAGCGTTCGATCCCCAGGATGCCTGCCGCTCGGCTTTTGTTCCAGCCAGTCGCGCTGAGTGTACGATGGATGTGTTCACTCTCCATTTCGGCAAGTGAAGTGGGTTCGAACTCGCGTGACGATGCCATCAATTCGCCCCCCGTCTCGGTATCACCGGCCGTTTTCAAAGTCGAAAGCACCAGGTCTTCGTGATCGACATATTCGCCTACCGCTAAAACAACTGCCCGCTCAATGACATTCTTCATCTCACGCACATTGCCTGGCCACCGATAGCGAAGCAGTTCTTCCATTGCACGTGGCGTAAACCCCTTCAAGCGACTGCCCGTTTCATCGGCGAACTTACGTAGAAAGAAGTCCGCCAATTCTGGAATGTCTTTGGGACGCTTGCGCAATCCTGGCACGAATATTTCCAGCACATGCAACCTGAAATAAAGGTCACGACGGAATTTCCCCTCGGCTACGTCCTTCTCTAGATCTCGATTCGTAGCTGCGATAACGCGCACATCCACGGTAATCTGCTCACTACCACCAACTCTTTCAAAAGGATGGCCTTCGAGGACGCGCAAAAACTTCGCCTGGATATTGGGACTCATTTCGCCAATTTCGTCGAGCATAAGCGTACCTTTGTCCGCTTGCTCAAATTTACCCATCTTGCGCTCTGTAGCTCCAGTAAACGAGCCTTTTTCATGACCAAAAAGTTCACTTTCGAGAAGGGTTTCGGAGAGTGCTGCACAGTTCATGCAAACGAACGGTGATTTCACTCTCGGACTCGAAAAATGCACGGCCCGCGCAACCAGTTCTTTACCGACACCGCTTTCGCCCCGAATTAAAACCGTAGCACGGCTTGGCGCCGCACGCGCTATTTGCTGGGACACCCGCAGCATGACTTCACTAGAACCCACAATTTCACTTTGGACGCCTAACTGCTCACGCAAGTTCACGTTTTCGGTCTGAACCTGATTAAGATCCTCAGCAAGTTCTTGCCGCTTTTTGAGATTTTCGAGTGCTACCCCCACCGTGTCCGCAACAGCCAAAGTAAATTCCAAATCTTCTGGATCCGTGGTGACTTCAGCATCGGTCGTGTAAAGATGCACCAATCCATGAATATGCCCGCCCATTCTCACAGGGGCGCAGATGACGCTGGTAGCAAGTATCTCTCCCCGACTATCCCGATTGCCAAGATTGCTGTCGTCCATGACATTGCGTGCCATGACCGCTTGACCATCATTTAAAACAGTAGATGAAAGAAAGGCTGAAACGCGGTGGTAAGAGTGGTCACTATCGCTACGGGAGGCAATCACTTCCAACTCTTGGCCACTACGTTGTCCCGTAGCATCACGCACCCTCAATAAAAGAGCTCCAGCATCGACGTGTGTACCCTCAAACAACCCATTGATTGCCACATTGGCCAGCGATACCACATCAGTAGATTTGGCCAGTTCAAAAGCGAGTCTACAAAGTTTGGCGGCCGCTCGACCCACTTTCGGAAAAGACTCATCCGTGTCATCCAACGAGGGTTCGTCAAGATACCGGCTTTGTTCTTTGCGGTGCGTAATGGTCGTCGGTTCAAAGGTTTCGAAGATACTCGCCGCGTCCTCCGTCTCAATTCCTTCTAGATCCGTGCCCTGACTAACGGATTTGGAGGCTTTCAACAAACTTCCCGTTTCAGGAAAAGCCTGCGAGAGATCTTCGACGTAGGCCAGGTGAGAATTGCCGATTTGCAGGATGTCTCCAGGTTCCAAGACATGATCCTGGGAGAGACGCTCACCACTAACCTGGGTACCATTACGACTATCCAGGTCACGAATCTTCCACATACCCTGCGTATGAAAAACCTCGGCATGATTACGACTGCAACGTTCGTCTTTGACGACAACCGTATTGGTCGGTGCTCGTCCCATGGTGACAGATTCACCCGGGATGAGGCGCACAACGTCCGCCCATTTTGAACCATCTCGAATTATTAGGTAGGCGTTCATGGTGATTGTTCGAGGGATTTCACACTCCAACCCATCAGCCCCTAAACCCGAGGACGGGGTTTAATGGCTGGCCAGCGACATCGGCCTTGATATCGTTGCCAGGACAACAACGATACAGGCTGTCCAGCTGGAAGGATAAGACATGTTCTATGCTGCCATAACCGCGGCAATAATACCAACTTATTCCCACCAAGGCCTTCGATTCAAGTCATAGAGGCTCTTTCCTGGTAATCTCATAACGTCTGCCAGTAGAATATCCCTATTATGGGGCCTCTAGCGACTGCAACGGCTCAAAAGGGATCTTGGCCAGGCCCTCCCAGATTGACGCAAAATTGTTGAATACAGGCCAATTAGCAACTAGGCTAGAGACTATACGCTTTATGGACAGTGAGGAGAAGTATCAGATGAACAGCTTTCAATTCGGCTTGTTTCAAAAACGCTGCCTGGTAGCAGTGTTCATTGCTGCGTGCCTGGCACCTCAGCTTGCAATCGCACAGGTCGTACAGCAAGCCATCGGAGGTATTGCGGTCGATGCCCAGGGCGTGCTCTCCACGCCCACGGAGCTCGATCAAGAAAAACTTGGCCAGATACGACAACAAGCACATATCCATATGCTTGATGACATTGAGAGGTGGACTGATTTGCGCGCAGTTTCGCTCAAACAGATCGAAGCTCAATTGGCTGAAAGCCGCAGGCTCGAAAAACCTGTTCCCCCAGAAGTCTTGTATCTGGCAGGTCTGCAGCGGGTACAGTACGTGCTCGTTTATCCCCAGCAAGGCGATGTCGTACTGGCAGGACCTGCCGAAGGCTGGCGGATGGATGCCATGGGAAACATGGTTGGCCTTACCTCGGGTCGCCCCGTTTTGCTCCTGGACGATTTGGTGGTAGCGTTGCGCACACGTGATGTATCACAACTGGAACCCATCTCCTGCTCAATCGACCCCACTCCTGAAGGCATCCAGCGATTGCGTACCTTGACCAGTCGTCAGAATCGCATTGGTAATATTGAGCACACGCTGGCGTCCATGGAAAACGCGCTTGGTAAGCAAGTTGTCTCGGTTACAGGTGTCCCCCCAACCAGCCACTTTGCCCGTACGATGGTCGCTGCCGATTTTAGAATGAAACGATTGGCGATGGGTATGGAACCGGCTCCCATCGATGGGATGCCCAGCTTCTTGGAAATCCTCCGGGAAGGGCGCGGTAATCCAAACATGTCCCCCCGCTGGTGGTTGGCCCCCAACTACCTACCCCTGGCAAAAGATGTTGCTGGCCAGACGTGGGAACTTCGCGGCCAGGGTGTTCGGTGCATGACCGAACAGGATTATCTCGACGACTCCGGACGACGCAAAACCTCTGCCAAATCGGGAATTGCTGCCCAGCGCTGGGCTGATACGTTTACCAAACGGTTTAATGATCTGGCCGAACAGGATTCTTCCTTCGGCAAATTGCGCAACGCCATGGACTTGGCTATTGCCGCTGCCTTGATTGATCAGGAGAGAATGCTGGACCAGACAGGTTTGGAGCTTCCCGAGCTGATTCGTGAATACCCAATCGTCCGTTACCATGCTCCCACACAAGTATCTTCCCAGGCAACCTTTGTCCAACGACGAGGTGATTATTTGGTCAGTACCTCAGGCGGCGTGCAACTGCTCCCTTGGAAAGTTGTCGAGCAGTCGCATCATTCTGCCGAACTTAACCAAATACACAAGCAACTCTCGACCACAAGCACAAAGTGGTACCGAGAGTGAGTCGGTAGGTGAGCCGCATCCGCCGCCGCCTGGCAAACTTCATGCGGAGCATGATGGCCACATTGCTTCAAGACACCGGTGCTTCAAGACACCGGTCGCAGGTGCGTTGTGCAGCGTGAACTACCAAAAGATGGTGTGTTGCGTCCCCGACTTTCTACTTCCATGCTTTTGGTCGAACTACGTTCTTGACCAGTCCCAGTTTTTCCAGAAATCGTATCGTGAGCCAGGTGACGTCGAATTCCCACCATTTATGTCCGTGAGCAGCGGCGCGCTGGTCGGCGTGGTGGTTGTTGTGCCAGCCTTCGCCATTGCTCAACAGACCTACGAGCAAGTTATTCCGACTGTTATCGTCCGTTTCGTAGTTACGGTAACCCCATACGTGCGTAACCGAGTTGACACTCCAGGTGATATGCCAGGTGAGCACCGTTCGCACAAAGACACCCCAGACCATGAGGCTGGCACCAAATTGGATCCCATCCATAGGAGTTCCACCCATCGGCCAGCCGATTAGGAAGCCTGCCCCAAAAAAGACCAGCATGGAGGCAGCATAAATTTTTAACCAGTTTTCGCTCCGCTCGAGCTTCATGTAGAAAGGGTCACGCAAGATGTCGCGCGTGAACTTTTCGTAGTAGTGTACATTCGTAAAATCTCGATTCTGAAACATCAACCAACCACAATGCCCCCATAAGAAATTCACCATGGGACTATGTGGGTCAGGACGATGATCGGAATGTTTGTGGTGTATCCTATGCATAGCAACCCAACAAGCGGGGGTGTCTTGCATGGTACATCCTCCCAACACGGCCAACGTGTGTTCGAGCCACTTTGGACAGGTCAGACCCTGGTGGGTTAGCAGGCGGTGATAACAAAGATTGATGCCCAGCGTACCAAAAAAGTAAAGCCCCAGAATGGCCAATACGACACCCGTCCAGCTAAAAAACCATGGCCAAAATCCCAGGCATGCCAAGACATGGATTGCTGGAATACCTATCGCGTATCGCCACCGAACCTGAACTGGACTGACAGTCTGTTCAGGCCAGGCAAGCGGATCCCATGCGGGCTGTTCATCTCTCATGGGAGACATATCCACTGTGGAATATTCGCTGTCTGTATCATTTTGTTCATCGGGTGCAACGTCGGTGGCCATCGAAATCAATTCCGATTCTGCAAATTGCTAAAACGGGGAAAATAGGTGCCAGCCAGTATACTAAACCCCCATTTCGATCCAAGAGCGGTGTTCGCGCTAGCCCGTAGATTTCACCTGCTTCTGCTGCGTTAGCGTGGGCTCTTTTCTGGCCGCGTTATGCTATAGAAAACAGATACTTTAGGTGCTGGAACCAATTCCTATTGGTGGATTTACGTACGTTATTTACCCGACAAAAATCTCTCTCCAGTTCTCAGGCTTTTCGCGCAGGTTGACAAGACGGATTGCCTGCAAGTCCGCAACCAATTGAGGCAGCATCCGGTCTACAAAACCTGTAGCAGCTAATTGCGAAATACCTTGCACATCCTTAAGCTCTCCCAGAGATGATTTCAGCAACACCAATTCATCAGCCCCCAAGACAATTGCCAGACGCCCTGCAATCGAATCGCTAGTCACATCCCAACTGATACGCAGACGGGTTCCTGGCAAATGGGGTTCGTTCTGACGCATCCAAGGAGCAACCCCAAATATTGTGCATGCCCGGTCCCCCACACGCTGGCAAAGGAGTCGATCATCTTCAATGAGCGGAATCTCGGGGAGTCGGTCGTGCAGCAAGTGTGCCGTAACTGTCATCAAGTCAATGCACATCCAATGCGCAGCGCCTTCGCTGAGAGGTGTCTGGGCGTGATAATTACGAACTTGTTCCACCAAAGCTCCCCCTCCAGCAATCAACACGTGATGTGCAGGAGATTGAGAAGCCAACCAGTGTTGTAGTCGATCAGCCAGGTCTGGCATATCCAGCAGACTACCACCTACTTTGACAACTCGAATAGCGGTGCGATTCACAGAACGGACCTCTCCA
>PATG01000077.1 GCA_002713555.1 Planctomycetaceae bacterium | reverse complement strand
AAGATCTCAGCAGCAGACAGCAGGGCACATCCGTGCGGAACTTGCTGCCGGTAAATCTGTTACGGACGCTTTTGCTTCCGCGGGCGAATACTACCCACCCTTGTTCCGGCAAATGGTGGCCGTCGGCGAACAAAGTGGGCAATTGGATAAAACCTACCAGCGTTTAGCGGTGCATTACGATCGTACCCTGAAAGCCAAGCGAACTTTTTTTAGTAAATTGGCCTGGCCTTTGATGCAACTTGTTATCGCGCTTTTTGTGATAGGACTGCTCATCTGGATTATGGGCCTGTTGCCAATAAATCAGGGCTCGGACGAGGCAGGTTTCGACATGCTTGGATGGGGACTTGTCGGTAACTCAGGACTTGTCGTCTATTTAAATGCACTGGTTTTTATCGGCATTCTATTGTTTCTCTTTGTCGAATTGGCAAGACGCGGAACATCCTGGACACACAGACTGCAGCGCCTGGTGGTAAACATTCCTTTGCTTGGTAGCGCCTTGAAGACAATTGCTTTGGCTCGTTTTGCCTGGGCGTTGCAACTAGTTCTTGATACACCCATGGATCTGCGCAAGGCACTTCCCTTGGCTTTGAATGCGACTGGAAACGATTATTATGCCCAGTATGGCGAAGATGTCGCTTTGCAGATTGAGCACGGCCAAACGATCCATAAGTCGCTCTCAGCGACCCAAGTCTTCCCGCCCGATATGCTTGACAATATTGCCGTGGGTGAAGAAGGAGGCAGGTTGGTTGAGGTTATGGAACGTGTCTCGGCCGAATATCAGGAGCGTGCAGGTACGGCTATGTCGGTACTTGCGCAAATCGCGGGCTATGCCATCTGGCTACTTGTTGCCGGTGTGATCATCATCATGATTTTTCAGCTGTTTTCAGGTTATTTAGGCATGCTAAACGATGCGCAAAAACCGATTTAGATCGGAGACTGCTAAGCTGCATTGGTTTCTATAGCTAGCGGAGTAATTGGAGATGTTCTGCTAGAGCCAACTCAGGTGTGGTGAAACGTTTGCGCAAACGTGCATGGAGTGTTGGCTGAGTCATGCCCCGCTGGAGGTCTGCCAGATATTCAGTCAGGATTTTCGGTTTGTCATCTGTCGATTCAAGTAGGAAGTGAACCCAGGCCCAGGATTCTGCGTAGTCTTTCTGCGTCATGTCCACAGCCGATGTGAGTTGTTCTAGACGCGAAAGTTTAGCCAGCCGTTTGCTATGCTGATCAAGATAATCAAGGTGTTCCTCGTTTAAGCCGTGTCTTCCTCGAGCGACTTCATAATACTCCGCTAAACCCTCGTCGAGCCAGAGCGGGAGATTCGGTATCAAGGCGTGGAGGTAACCGTGAACAGTTTCATGTCGTAAATCCTCAGCAACTCGGTCTCCCCAATGCGCATAAACGGACAGTGTGATATCTGTTTCTACAAATATGGCACGTCGATTTGCAAAGCCTGGATAATGAATCTGAATGAAATCATAGTAAGATTCTTTCTCTTCAAAGAGATATATGTGCAAAGGTTCATCGCTGAGTGTAAGTTCCAACTCGTCAGATAAGGTATCGCGTACCAATAAAAGCTCATCTATGAGGCGATGCTGTTCTGGGAAAGGAAAATCGCTATGAAGTACCAATTGCTCACGAACCAATTGGTATTGGAAGGGCGTGGTTTTAGACCTGCTGTAAAAAGTCTGGCAGCCGGCAAGGGCAAAGCTCGACACGAGAATTACGGCAAATATCTTTTTTGGTTGCATCAACGGATCTCGTGAGATGGGTGCCTGGTCCAGATATTTCATGCGATCGGGTACCGAAGTACAGCTTTGGTCGGCTACCGGAGCAGGTGGGATATGTGGCCAGGGCACTCGCAGGCAAAGGCAGATATTTTAGCGGTGAGTGGCTGAGCACCGAAGATCAGTTTTGATTGCCCGAGGATGAAAATTCGGCCCAGTTGTTTTGGCGCTGGGCGTTTCATGGATCATCAGTAATTGTTTTAGTTCGTGCATCCTGAGCGGTCCAGGAGTCCATAAAGGGGTGGTGTGCATCCGAGTAGTCAGAATGTTAGGATAGGGGGCTCACGATCCCCAACGAACACCTGGAAAAGAGATGCATGCGCATATTCCTCATGAGCATATTGTTTTTTGCTGTCCTGGCGAGCGCCCTCCTGGTCAATGCGGATTTCCCCGGCTGGCAAGAATTACGGGTCATTCATCAGGAAGGGCGACCCATGCGGATGCAAGCGGGCGATATAGATGCTGACGGGCGCGATGAGATGGAGTTGTTATTGGAAGAGGGCGAAAGTAATGAGATGACGTTCTTGACGGAGCTTAAAAATTTGCTTCCTTCAGAAGACGAAATCGGCGAAATGGTGGGAGTGATGGTGATCCGATTGGAAGTTGATGACGAAGGAATATTCGCAGAATATGCCATGGAATTACCGGCACCCTAGTCCGCATATTTCATACTTGTCGTCGCCACACTTCTGTATGTCTTGTGTCGTGCACCGCAAAAACATAAGCAAAGATGTTCAAAGCAATGGGGAATCGCACCCATCTTGAACCTATGTCGTAGGGCTTTGTGACGCGATCAGAAGATCCAACTCACGTTTTAATCTTGGTAAGATTTCATCGTAGCCGAACTGCCCTAAGGCCTCGGTGCCACGTTTGAGGTTTACGTAATGAGGACCACACCAAAGCCCCAGATCGGCGTCGTCCGTTTCGCCAGGTCCATTCACGCGACAGCCCATCACGGCAATGGTGATCGATTCGTCAGCGGCGTAGCGGGTAATTTCCTTCACTTGCTCGGCGAGTTCGATGAACGCTTCGTTTTCGACGCGTGAACAGCTGGGGCAGCTAATGATATTGAGTGTATCCAGGCCGTAATCCACGACGGAGCGAACGCGGCCTTCAGCAATGTCAGCCAGGATTTGTCGGCCAGCTGCGATTTCTTCGGGTTTGCGATCATTCGATACGGTTAGAGAAACGCGGATGGTGTCGCCAATACCCCGGCTGATGAGTTGCTCAAAGGCGATGCGCGTTTTGATGATGCCGTCTGGAGGCATACCAGCTTCGGTAACGCCCAAATGCAGAGGAATATCGGGTCTTCTTTCTGCAAAGCGGCGGTTGACTTCGATGACTTTTTGAGGATCAGAGTCCTTTAGAGATACACAGTATCGTGTGAATTCAAAGGCATCGAGTGCCTCACAATGCTCCCAGGCACTATCGAGCATCGGGCTGATGGAGTCCTCGGCGTCGTAGAGAGATTTTTTGTCGGGATCGACACTGCCACAGTTTACACCTACACGCATTGCACAATCATGGTCACTGGCAATAGAGGCGAGGTACTGTACTTTTTCACGCCAGGGCTTGTTGCGCTCATGGTGGTACAGGTGACCTGGGTTGTAGCGTAGCTTGTCGACATAGGGGGCGACCAATTCTGCAAGGCGATAGTTTTCTTGCAGGTCGATGGCCAGATTGGCAGTTGTCTGGCGGCGAATCTCTTTTAGTGCGGCGGCATCTTGAGGACTGTCGACAGCGACACGCACGATATCGGCCCCTGACTCTGTGAGTGCATTGATTTGAGAGACGGTCGCATCAATATTTTGCGTGTGGGTAGCCGTCATGCTCTGTACAGCAATTGGTTGGTCCTGGCCAATAGAAATACTACCTATGGGGACTGTTCGGGTGGGATTGCGATGGATATCCAAGTGCTACACTCCAAAAAATTGCTGCAAATCAATCGAAAGCAATACTTCTCTTAAAAGGTTATGCGCAAAAAGCAGGGGACTCGAGGATTTCTTTGGAAAGTTGAATTACGTTCTTTTCAGCCATGATTTTAGTATCGATTAATAACTAGATTCCAGGTCTCTACATGCTGATTGTAAACACTTGCTCTGAAGCTAGACAGGTGGCCTGCCCAATTGCAGCAGCAGAAGCAGCATCGTGAAGCCATTGAAGGTCATATGGGCAACAATGCATGGTAGAAGTCGGTGGGTGCGCTGATAGAGGTATCCCAATACGATCCCAAAAAGGGTCAGAGAAACTGGGGCGGCAATATTTTGGCCCAAATGTACCAGGCCAAAGACCAGGCCACTAATCAAAATGGGAGCCCAGCCATGGGGGATTTCGGGGAACATTCCTCTCTGGGGTCGAATCCATTCAGATTCTTCTTCGCTTGTGTGTGCGGTTTCTGATTCCAAAACGTTGCTTTCGACAAGCCGGTCTTCAAGTTTTTCAAGCCAGCCTTGAAATAACAATCGAAAAGCAAATTCTTCATAAATGGGCGCAACTAGGACTGCCATCCCCAAACTGACAAATACCATTTGAAGACTATACGACGATTGCATTTGATCAATCAATTCATGTTGTTGATCAGATTGGAATATAGTAGTGAGTGCGAACTGAACCATATAAATGGGGAGCATTGCTGCCAGGCAAGCAAAGACCCCCAGCCCGGAGTCTTTGATCAGTTGAGACACGCTTTCAGGAAATCCCAAGTCTTGGGAACTGGCACGTGAAAATGTTGCCAAACAAGCGAGGCCAATCACAACCACACCGAGTTTTACCAAGGACTGAATCCAGCCCAAGTAAATGAAATCTGCAGGCTGGAGATCCTTCAGGTCTGCAACATCATTATCTAAAACAAACAGGACNAGCACGGAGGGCAGGCAGATCGCAAGAAATGCGGCCAAGAGGTTCCAGGGTACACCTTTGCGAGGCTCGTAGGCCAATAAACGTTGGCCTCCCGCGTGTTTTTGCCACAGATAGTACAGGGCTGCCACACTTAGAAGTATGGTCGTGACAAAGACCACGGAAGTTGGAGTGTTGAGTGGTTCCTGCATCGAATAGGAATTGTCTACTGGAGGAGGTCTAGAAATAATTCTACTTGGATTGCCGAAAGGCAACGAGTGATGCCTGAATATAAACCCAGCCCGAATAGAGAGTCAGCAGAAGTGCTCCCCACACCACATAGACAAGTCCTTGCGACATCCAGCTGGGGGGAGCCGTTTGCCAGGCATTTTGTGCGTCATTGACATACGATAGGTGGACAATGCTCCAGCCTGCTGCCAGGCATTGCAAGACCATTTTCCATTTGCCAACCCACTTGGCTGAAAAGTCACCCCCTTCCTGCTCAACAAATGTGCGGAGTGCCGTTACAAGCAATTCACGACCAATAATTACCACAGCCATCCAGGCTGTGATACCTGAAGGGGTAATGCCATTGGCCAAATCAGGGACTGCGGCCAAAAAGACAAAGGTACCGCAGATAAAAAGCTTGTCGGCGAACGGATCCAACACTCGGCCAAGTTGTGTAATCTGCTCGTACTTGCGTGCCCAATATCCATCAACCCAATCGGTTATTGCTGTAAGTACAAAGAGGACCATACTCGTCAGGTACCAACCGAGTGACAAAAAAACAAAAAGCACAATCGATAGGAAAATCCGTGAGATGGTTACCTGATTTGGCACATTCATCAAATTGGTGCTGCCTGTAGTCGTCGATGGGTTGGGCATGGCTGCGCTTCTAGTTCCGGGATTCAGGGCTTCGGGTTTTGACCTGAGACCTTTATTCTTTACAAGCCACGCCTATCAAGTCGTAGTCTTGGCGGGCTACAATTTCGCATGGTACAATAGCACCAGGTTTGAGGCCATTGCCAGAGGTCTCATTGCCGGTTACATAAACGACTCCATCCACGTCCGGTGCGTCCGCATAGGACCGCCCTATCCAGGCGTTTGCTTCTCCAGGGACAGCAGAGTCGATAAGGACGTCCAACTTTCGGCCAATTTGGGAATCGTTCCATGCGAAGGCAATTTCCTGCTGTATGGCCATGAGACGTTCGCGACGTTCTTCTTTCACCTCGTCCGGGATTTGATCAGGCAATTTGGCTGCTGGGGTGTCGGGTTCATAAGAGTAGGTGAAAACACCCAATCGTTCGAATTTTTGTTCGCGTACAAATTCGACCAGCTCTTCAAATTGCTCATCGGTTTCGCCCGGAAAGCCTGTGATAAAGGTCGTGCGCATGACCAGATTCGGTATGCGTTTACGCAGTTTCGAGAGTAATTCCCTGGTGTCCTGATGGTTAACCCGTCGCTGCATGCGCTTGAGCATTTGGTCATTGGCATGCTGCAACGGCATGTCAATATAGGGGAGAATTCGTTTGCTTTTAGCAAGAACATCAATGAGTTCGTCACTGACGTACATGGGGTAGAAGTACATGAGTCGAATCCAGTCAATTCCTTCCACCTTATCTAATTCTCTTAGCAACTCAGCCAGTTTCGTTTCACCGTAGAGATCCATCCCGTAATAAGTGGTGTCTTGTGCCACAATCACAAGTTCACGAACGCCATCAGCGGCTAGCTCACGTGCTTCGGCAAGGACCTCCTCCATGGGCTTTGTGGCATGCTTGCCTCGCATTTTGGGGATGGCACAAAAAGTACAAAGCCGGTCGCAGCCCTCAGAGATCTTTAAAAAAGCAAAGTGCTTAGGAGTGATTCGTAACCGAGACGTATCGGGTAGTGGGTGGGTTGGGGCAGGTTGAAAAAGTGTACGTTGCTCGTCGAGTCCGCCAATAAGACGATCGGCAACCTTGGTAACTTCTTCGCGGGCGAAAACCCCTACCAGATGGTCAATTTCGGGACGATCTTCAAGCAGGGTTTCCTGCTGACGTTCTGCCAGGCAACCTGAAACAATGACACCACGTAAATCGCCACGACTTTTCAAAGCGAGCATTTCATCGATCACCGCAAACGATTCCTGTCTGGCTTGTTCAATGAAGCCACAGGTGTTCACAATGGCAAAGTCAGCACCCTGTGGGTCATCAACAAGCTCGTAGCCATCGAGTTGCAGCATTCCCAGCATGCGTTCACTGTCGACAAGATTCTTGGGGCAACCAAGACTGACAAAGGCATATTTGCCTTTCTGCTCGGCTTGTTCAAGTTGGATGGTGTAGGTATTAGGCACAGCGTCAGAACTTGGGACAGCGTATTACTACGTTTAGGGATACAGCGTTTAGCATCATAGCATCGCAAGAAACACGCATAGTTATTCTCTTACAGAAGGGTGCCCCTGCGCGAACCCGCCATCCTACTCAATTACGAGCAAAAAAACGACCGGGTTCAACAGGTTTCTGCCAGGTTTTCAGGATGACATGTATTTGTGGGTAAGGACAAGGTGTAGGGGGGGGGGCTGCCCGCAAATTGTGGAGCACGCCGACGAGCCTTGCTGGCCGGAAAGATTCCGTATTTTCACCTGGGGAGAGATTCTGCTCAGCGAAAGACTTCCATTATTTCAGATATCATATACGGCTTGCCAAAAACGGTCTGTGCGCCGGCCTCTCGAATTCTTTGAATGTGTTCTGATCGCGGNAAATCNAGTAGGGCAACTACTGGACTTTTGTGTGTATGAATTNGCTGACAAAAATTTTGGAGTTGGTGAAATTCACGTGGTTCAAGTTGCCCTCCATCCCAAATACCCCCCTGAATTATTTGTGGGGGCGGCCCGCTTTCTTGATCAGGGGTGTTGCGTGCAGATGCGCTCCAGAGAGTAGAAAATCCATAGTCCTGTAGCATGACGTCAAGAGTCTTGTAAGTGGGGTAGTCGGCCGTTGAAACCACAATTGTGCCGGGTTCGTCTCCTGTCGGATTGGTTGATTCCAGAACACAGCGCCCCGCGTAGGGGGTATCCAAGGGCAGAGACCAGGGGGGGCAGAGACCATGNGCCCGTTTTTTGTGGGCTGCTTGCCACCAAAATTTAAATTCGTACCAATAGAGCCGAAGGACTCCCCTGAGTGGATTACCTGTGCGTAATTCACCTTCGCACCAGGTTCCAGAAATAACCACGATCCGGGCGAGAGGGGCGGATTGCTGTAAGGAATCTATCTCTGCTTGCTGGTATTGACCAGGCAAGGGTTGAGCCAGCAGCAGAAGTTCAGGCGGTGTGGCGCTTGTATCCAGACTGTCGCAGGCTTGCCTTGTGCAATTTACGGTTTGCCAGTTTTTTGTTTCGGGAACTTCTTGGTGAATCCATTTGAATTCATCCGTATCCCATGGCCCCACCATCATCACGTGAACTTTGCTTGAGGCAGAGTTGACAGGAGTCGTGGCAAGTCGAGGAAAGGTGCTGTTCATATCGTTTGTGCAATCGGCGAACGTATGCTCCCTGAAGGTACCCTGGATTGTGGATCGTAGCGTTGTGAGGCCGTCGAATTATTTCTGGGCAGGGGTTGTGAGGCTGNCAGTGTCAGTCGCTTGTTTGACAGGCTGAGGAGTGCGAGCAATCCGACCAAAATAGCACAGGAAGGAAAACAGAGGTTAGGTTTTTTTTTGAGGAACGGGGCAAGAGTGGGTGAAATTTAGCATGCAGAATATTCTCATCCACAGGCGAGTTGGCTGTCCAGGGCGGTTTCTAGCCTCAGGACAGGAAGACTCTGTGATTCGGGGCGTGGGCCTCGAAGGAAGGATGAAGTTGCGACAGAGTGGCTGCTAGCAATGCAGTCATNGGGAACGTGCCTTGACACAGTATGCCAAATGGCCACAATTCGCGTCACTTTGCTAACGAGAACTTCAGTTCTTTTTTGCAGAGTCGCCTTGTGAAAACGGATTTTCACATGGATAAGAGAATTCATCATTGGCGCCGTTGCGCTCCCGCAAGATTGCAACGATGGCCACACCCCGGGCAAGGAGGCCTGGCATGTTGCACTCCTATGATCCAAATGAAGAGAGTCGTGACCCAAACGAAGAAAGCAGTTTTTACAAAGAGCAAATAAGCAGCGAAGAGACGGCTTTTCAAGAAACGGGTCCATTGGCACAATCGCCTGCAGAGAGAGTTGGTACAAACGCCGTTTCACTGGACCAGTTTTTTCCCACCGCCACACGCACCGGAGCAGGGCTGGTCTTGGCTAGGTCCTGCACAACCGACTGGCGGCAATTGGAGCCCGGTGACGTCTACGTTGCACTGCCCGATATGGCAGAGGGAAGCGACTCCGAGGATGGCCATATCCACGCACTCAGGGCAGTTTCTCATGGTGCTGCTGCCATTATTTGTGAGCAACCCGTGCCTGTCTTTGATGTGCCCACCTACTTGGTGCCCGATAGTCGGGTTGCCTTAGGTCAGCTTTGTCAGGCGCTGGTGGGGCATCCCTCAAAGGCCATGTCTGTTATCGGTGTATCGGGGACACATGGCAAATCGACAGTCATCGCCTTGCTGGCTTCCATTTTTGCACGTGCAGGCAAAGATTGCGGAGTGATCAGTAGTTTGGGCTGTTATGACGGTATGTCGTATAGTGCAGGTGCAGGGCCAGTTCCGAGTGCCCCATCGCTTGCCTCACGTCTGGCACGCATGGAAGCTGCAGGGTGCACGCATGCTCTGTTGGAAGTATCAAGTCAGTCGCTCAGTCAGGCAAGGATAGCAGGTGTCAGTCTGGATTCTGTTTGTGTGACCCATATTGCAGATGGTCATCTGCATTGGCATAACTCAGTTCAGTCTTATCGAGATACAGAGCGGCGTGTTTTTGAATATCTTTCTCCTACGGGAGTTTCCATACTAAACGCCGATGATCCGATTAGTATGCAATGGCTCGAGTGTGTGTCAGGTCCGTTGCTTACTTATGGAATAGGCGAACAGGCAGAAATTACGGCTCAAAAGATTGAACAACACGCGAATGGACAGCTTTTGCTACTTAAGGCAGGCAGCGAGTCGGCTATGGTTCGCACCGCGATTGTTGGAGAGCATCATATTGCAAACTGTCTGGCAGCTGCGGCTTTAAGTCTTTCGTATGGAATTGATTTGCAATGCATTGCTGCCGGGCTGGAGTCGGTGGCAAAGATTCCAGAAAGAATGGAACGCGTTGATTGTGGCCAGGGATTTCCGGTTTATGTCGATGCGGCGAATACCCCAGATGCATTGCGCACGACTTTACGAACCGCCCGTCAATTGGCNCAAGGTCGAGTCATATGTGTGCTCGGGGAGCAAGATTCCAGAAGCACTGCTAGCGAGGAGTATGCGAAGTCGCAGGTTGTCCAGTTGATGGCAGATTTGGCAATTGCAACTAGCGTGTTACCTCCTGCGAATACTTCACGATCNAAGCNCACAGCGCACGTAGAGATTGTAGCTGATCGTGCACAGGCAATTGCTTGTGCTGTGGCCATAGCTGAGCCAGGGGACGTTGTTGTTATTTCAGGAAGCCAGCCTCGGCCNCAGCTGGCATTTGGAGGCGGCCATGGCGATGTCGACATGACCCGGCAATTACTGGCANCTCGAGTGGAAAGAACNCCTCTAGCNGCCTAACTCATTATTCGCTATTAGCACAGGTAACAAAACTACTATGGAATGGACCGATACCATGATGTTAGAGCCAACTCGCAAAATATCGATCACGGATTCGCAGCGGTCACTATCTTGCGCTCGCGTGATTACTGTTCAGGGAGTGACGTTACTGCAGGTCGAAGACAAATCGAGTGCGGGGATTGATTCTGCACTGGAAGTGTTGAGAGGATTCCGAGCAATTGGACGGCATGTGGTGCTTTGCGACACTACCGATTTAGTGGTGGGCAGACAATTTGGAAAGAGAGTTGTTGAGTGCGGCACCGCCGAATTGCTGGTAAGTTGTGGTTTGAGTGGCCGCGAGATTGCTATTGGTGCACGCGATGCGGGGCTGTCATTAGCAAACGTGGTCGTTTGCAGTCAGGCAATGGCAGCTACCGAAGTCATGGCGAGTCGGTTGGTTCCGGGAGATACTATTTTGCTGCTGGGTGTCAATTCAGAGCTGAGCGAACACCTGGTGGCCGCAATTGATGAACGCTTGTCCGTTAAGTTGGCTGCTTAATTTTCATTATTGATTTGTATGGATTTAGCCAAAAGAAACATTTGAAGTTTCATCGTTGGTTTGTTGGATTGCGGGATCCGGCAAACCGCCCTCCCTGGGGTAGGAGCACATTAACTTGCTTGCGGGCAACATCTGGGTCAGTTGCTGGTAGCGAGCGCTTCACGATGAAGCTTATGCCTGAGCGCCAGGGCGACGCGTCGCGTCGCCCTGGTAGCTCAGCGGATACGACATTTCCCAGGAGTCCCGTGTGGCTGTAGGCCCTCATATTTTGTTTGCCGGTGGTGGAACAGCCGGCTATCTCCATCCGGGCATTGCTGTTGCTGCTCATCTTGCCAAGGCAATTCCTGAAGCTCGTATTACCTTTGCGGGTCCTGGCCATGCGCGTGAAAAGCACACGGTACGTACAGCTGGATACCATTATGCAATAATACCTTCCCAGCCAGTGCCACAAAATCCAATCCAGGCGCTGCGATTTGTGACAGACAATGTGGCTGGGTATTGCGCAGCCCATTGGATGCTGGGGGAGCAGCGGGCTTCGCTGGTGGTTGGCCTGGGGGGATTTACCAGTACTGCTGTGGTATGGGCTGCTCAATCGCGTGGTGTCCCATTTGTCCTCTTGGAGCAAAATGCACTCCCGAGTAGGACCACTCGATGGTTTGCCAGAGAAGCAGCTCTCGTGTTTGCCGCCTTTGATGAAGTTCGTCCGCACCTGCATGTCCAGGCATCTGTGAAGGTCACAGGCAATCCCGCTCGTCCTGCTTTCGAGGATCTTTTTCATCGAACGTGTGCAAACGGTAAAGGGCACATCGCAAAGGGGGAGGCCCTGGCAGATGCTGCCAACTCGCGTCCCAAGCGTCTCGTAGTTCTGGGCGGTGCTGGTGGGGCACGCTCACTCAATGATTCGGTGCCACGTGCTTTAAAGAAAATAGGGAATTCTCTTTCTGGGTGGCAGGTTATCCATCAAACGGGAGAGGGCCAATTGCAGGAAACGGAAAATAGATACCGAAAATGTGGCATAGAAGCTTTAGCAGTAAGTTTTATTGATGAGATTGCTTCGTTACTCTTTGCCAGTGATTTGGTCGTATGTCGTTCGGGAGGCACGTGTCTCGCTGAACTTGCCTTGGCAGGTGTTCCCGCGGTTCTGGTGCCCAATTCTCATGCGAACGACGATCATCATCTTGCCAATGCAAAGGTCTTTGCTGCGGCAAGGGCCTGTTGTCTCATTGACGAAAGTTCTCAGAGTGGAGCGCTGGACACAGCTTTGGCAAATGAACTGCAGCCTTTGATGGCCGATGATCCTGCCCGTCTGGATATGACTGATAAAATAAGACAATTAGCCAGACCTCAGGCATCCTCCGAAATTGCTTCCGTTATTCGAGAGACTCTTTTCGGAAACCAAAGTCGCTTGTTGGCCGCGTAAATCGCCCCTTTCTCGAAGCATCGCAGCGAGGGTGGTCTGCGCAAGGTTTGTCAATGGGTCTAATATTTGGGCTAGGGAAGGTGCCTACAGGTGCTTGCAAAAAGGCGATAATCCGCTAACGTAAACAGAACTTCATTTGTAATAAGCTGGGGGGAAACGCTCCAGGCAGATTCATAAAGAGAACCTAAACCTACTATGGCAAAAAATGCAGATAGTGCCAGCAAACGCATCTTGTTGGTCGACGACGACGCTGAAATTATCGAATCTCTCCGACTGGCACTGGAAGCCCATGGCTATCAGGTACTTGTCGCACGTGATGGCAATCAAGGGCTCGCGCTTATTGAGCGTGAATCGCCAGATCTGGTCATTTTAGACATGATGATGCCCAAACGAAGTGGCTTCCTAGTTTTGGAGCGGCTAAAAAGAATGGGTGAAAAGAAGCAGCGGATTATCATGATCACGGCCAATGAGGGGGCCCGCCACAAAGCCTACGCCGAGATGCTCGGTGTCGATGACTATGTCCGCAAGCCATTCCCGATGGATCGGCTCATCCAAAGTGTGCAGAGACTATTGGGTTAGTCCGCAGCTGATGTTCGTAACGATGCAGGTGCACAACATCCAGCTTCTAGTTTGGATCTTGCTTAGAAAGATTCTTTTTATCCCATGGCAATTGTGCGTGCGAGTGGCTGAAGGACTGTTTCCACGACAAAGTTATCGATCATTTCCAGACTGACTTTATGGAGTTTGTCGAGGATTCCTGCATACGTTTGATCGGCTGCCAGGCTGCCATACTGTCGGGCTGTGACATAAACGCTAATTTGTTCTTCCTGATACTCGCCCGTTCGAACTTGAAAAGCATTCGTGCGCGGCTCGATGCTAAGTCGACATTGGAGCCGACACTCCTCATCGAGTGCCAAAGTAAGATTTGGCTCATTGTGAATGATGGTTGCCCCTGGAATCTCGCCAATGCGATCCAAAGCAGGGCAAACACCAAGTGCTTCGGCAATCAATTGGTTGTGGTTGCCCCGGTAATTGAAATCAAAACCAATCAGTAGATCGAGCGCTTCACAATCCAGAGGACTAATGGATAGTGAATAGGGGGCAATTTCCAGTGCATGACGGTGCAAGTCGAGCGCTGCTGTGACAGATTCAGGATTAAACTGACCCGAACAAAATCGCCTCGGCTCAACAGAACACCAACTATAGCTGCCACTGTCTTTATCTTCTTCTAAGATGAAATTGCGTTTTTCACGAGCGTAGAAGTTCCGCAATTCGGGATACTTCTTCTGCATTTGTTCAAAATAGTGCAGCACCGTCTCGCGATTACCAGGGAGTTCCATCTCCGTGCTGAGGTTCATGTTGACATAGTAATCGTCTGAAAGTGAGCTGTAGGGATGCATGCTGAAATACGTTGGGATGAATAGATAGGGCAGGTTAAGACTCCAGTATAGAAAAAGAGTAAAAGAAGTGTCAAAGACCCTGGCCCGCTCTTAAGCCAGTTTCATGACACATACGCAGCGGGAAAGAAGAAAACGGGTGTTTTGCAATTGGTATTCTTAGGAGGGCAGGTGAAAGATGGGAGATTCTGACAAACGGGACGAGCCAGCAAGACTTCTACAGATAATCTTAGAGACGGCTAAGAGCATTCAGAGGAAGCCCAGCGAGTTTCGGACGGTTCAATTTCAAGAGGATACTTTGTCGAGAATTGGTCCTGCTGCTTGTCAGGAGAGGGGAGAAGCCTAGACTGTGGGTTGGTGGGATTTGCCAAGAAGCGCGAGAAGTATTCGGACAGGAGGGCTGATGATGGAATGCATCGTTTTTGAGACAGAATTGGGGCATACGGCACTGGCACGTGATGATGAAACACTTCTCGCACTCTCCTTTGACCATTTGAGCGAGCGCTCTGCTTGGAAGGGACTCCTGGATCGCCTCGATCTATCTAAAACCACTAGCCCACCCACAATGCGATATGTTTATCCTGGTGGGGATGCCTTGGCAGAACGGCTTTGTGCTTATGCGCAGGGCGATCCTGTTGATTTTCATGACGTTAGTATCTATGTGGAAGATTTGACGTCATTCCAGCGGCGCGTGGTTAACTCCTGCCGGGCAATTCCACATGGCGAAACTCTCACTTATGGAGAACTGGCCAAAAAAGCAGGACGGCCAGGAGCGGCCCGAGCAGTTGGCAGCGTCATGGCGCGAAATCGTGTGCCTTTGGTGGTGCCATGCCATCGAGTCTTGCCAGCGGCAGGAGGACTGGGAGGTTTTTCTGCTCCCCAGGGTGTTACCATGAAAAAGCGGCTTCTCAGTCTCGAAGAGCGATCTTCTCTGCTACTCAGTCGCTAAAATTGTTGTACGAATCTCGTAATACTTGAGTTTTTGCATTTGCGGTCAGCAATCAGATACCATACTGGTAGCACTCTCTTTTGCTGGCAGGTAGCCTGTCCACTGATTGGAATCGTCGGCGGCGATGTTAGCGTTGCTGTCATGCAAGCTAATGGCCTTCACATCACAATCCTGGTCCAATATTAGACTTTGAGGATTCGAGCAAGTTTGCCGTCTGGCTGTGACGATAGTCGAATCAGAGTCTATATGTCCGTAGTGTTTGACGGTTTGCTCGCTGAACCTTTATTGCTACCGGACATGCCTTTTCAATTTATCTAGTTTCTATTGAATTCTCGATGACGCACGCGGTCCTCAAAAACCCATACCTTATAGTCGTGCTGGCACTTGCCATCCTGGTGCTGGGAGTCTTCACATACTCCAAGATTCCCAAAGATTTGCTACCGATTTTTGAGACATCGGCAGTGCAAATCGTGACGTTTTATCCTGGTATGCCTCCCGAAGTGATGGAAAAAGACATCATGAGCCGCATGCAGCGGTGGACCGGGCAGTCGGTTGGTATTGAACATCAGGAAGCCAAGGCCATGACGGGCGTTTGTATCGTCAAGGACTTTTTCCGGGAAGGTATCTCGCTCGATACGGCAATGGCTCAAACGACCAGCTATGCCATGAGCGACATGTTTTATCTGCCGCCAGGTACGATTCCTCCCATGCTGATGCCCATCGATCCCACGGCAACTCTGCCGCTCTGTCTGGTAGTCGTTGACAGTCCCGGAATGAATGAGCAGCAGTTGTATGACATAGCCTACTACGAATTACGCAATAAGTTGCAATCCATCCAAGGTGTTATTTCACCTGCTGTATTTGGTGGGAAGTTGCGACGCATTTATGCGTACATGGATCCGATCAAGCTCGAAGCGTTTGGCGTTACCCTCATGGATGTCCAAAGGCAGTTGGCCAAATACAATGTCCTGATTCCAGCTGGCAATATGAAGGTTGGCCAGGAAGATTATCAGCTTTTCACGAACGCCATCCCGGAAACTATCGATGAGCTGAATGAATCCATTATTAAAACGGTCGATGGTGTTCCAGTTCGGATAAGCGACATTGGCCGAGTAGAAAACACATCACAAATTCAATCGAATATTGTTCGCATCAATGGTGGCCGGAAGGCGTACATCCCTATTTACCGGCAACCGGGCGCGAACTCAATCGAAATTGTCAATACGATTCGGAATAACCTAAAAGGCATCTTAGCGCGGCTGAAAAATGAGCGAGCTGGAGACACTGGAATCGATGAGCTCGTACTTAAAGTTGCCATGGATCAATCAGGGCCTGTGCAAGAAAGTATATCGGGGCTGATTGTTGCTGCGGGGCTAGGGGCACTTCTTGCCGGATTGGTTGTCCTTGTTTTCTTACGTAGTTTTCTGTCAACACTGATCGTTGTCATTGTTATTCCATTGGCAGTCCTGGCGGCTCTGGTTGGAATGTATTTCTCCGGCAATACGGTCAACTCCATGACTCTTGGTGGTCTGGCCTTGGCCATTGGTATTCTTGTGGATCAGTCCATTGTAGTGCTGGAAAATGTGGTGCGCCATGTGGATATGGGGAAGAGTCCTACGCAGGCTGCTTTGGAGGGCACCAAAGAAGTTACAGTGCCCATTATGATTTCAACAATTACATTTGCAGTGGTATTTTTTCCCACGGTATTTTTGAGTGGCTTGGCTTCGTTTTTGTTCACTCCTTTGGCGGTGGCAACCATTATCGCTATTATTGCTTCCTTTGTCTTTTCTATTACCTTGGTGCCTGCCTACTGTGCAAAGTTTCTGAACAAAAAGACGAATGTTCAGGAGAGGACACAAAAATCGAGAGGAATCATTGCCTGGTACGGTGGGCTCCTGACACGTTGCCTGCAGGTGCATAGGCTGATTGCCTTGGGAGCAGCGGGATTGGCTCTGGTGGCGGTTGTGGCGGCTACCCAATTGGGGCAGGAGCTGATTCCTCAAGTGGATGCAGGGCAGTTCACGGTTTATGTGCGCATGCCTTCGGGAACGAATATCGATGTAACGGATCAGCGAATCCAACAAATCGAAAACGCAATGATCCGCGAAATTGGTGTGCCCGAACCCGGTTTCCGAGCCAATCAGTGGAATACTGCGGCTGACGATCGATATGAAGAATCACACCCCGATTCTGACTTGCAGATTCTCATTTCGAATATTGGCGTACTCAACGACTGGCCCGCTGCCTACACGCCTAATGTTGGGCCTGGCGATGCATTTATGTTAGTGCAACTCAAAGGCAAGCCTGGGAGTCCAGGAGCATTCGAGTATGTCGAACAATTGCGTGGAAAATTGAATCGGGAGTTCCCCGATGTGGAATTTGCCTTTGATACGGGAGGCATGCTCACAAGTGCCCTGAATATGGGCGAACCTTCACCAATTCACTTCCAGGTTAGTGGTGCCAGGTTGGAAGAAATGCGTGAAGTCGCATTGCATGTGGTCGATGCTGCAGAAAACACTCCTGGAACGGTGGACGTACGCATTGCTCAGCGGCTTGATTTTCCGACAGCTACGATCAAGATGAATCGCGACAAGGCCGCCCGTATGGGCATCACACCCGAAGAAGTGATGCAGAATCTGGTCTCTGCAACAAACAGTTCCGTAGGCTTTGATCCGGCGTTTTGGATCGATGTCTCTAAAGGCAATCATTACTTCATCGGTGTTCAGTATCCCGAAGAATTACTGCACGATCTGGAAGTGGTCTTAAATATACCTGTTGCCATAGTCGAAGGAGTGCCCGTTCGACTCAGAAATCTGGCCACGATTGAACGTTCTACCGGCCCCGGTTCGGTGAGCCATCGGAATATCGGTAGAGTGATGGATATTTATATCAATGTCGAGCACGGCCATGATGTGGGCAGTGTGATGTCAGGAATTGAGTCAAGGATCTTGTCCAAAACGGAGGAACTGGGAGCGGAGTTAGGGCGTGATGAACGTGGAGAAGTTTATCGTCTTAGCAAGTACTCTGGGCTAGCCTTGCGTGCTCAAGGTGAAGTGAAAGAAATGCGCAAGTCGTTCAATCAATTTATCGTAGGATTTATTATTTCTGCAATTCTTGTTTATCTCGTGATGGTCGCCGAATTTCGTAGCTTTGCGGATCCGTTTGTTGTTCTTTTGAGTGTGCCACTGGGATTTGTCGGTGTCGTGGCGATGTTGATGGTCACAGGAACCAATTTGTCGATTATGGCCTTCATGGGTATTATCATGATGGTCGGAATCGTTGTGGAATACTCGATCGTGTTGGTGAGCTTTGCCAATCACCGTATGGAAGAGGGCCTTAGTGTCAAAGAGGCAATTGTCGATGCGGCCAAAGTGCGTGCCCGGCCCATCCTGATGACCTCATTGACGACCTGGTTGGCTCTCTTGCCAATGGCGATCGGAGGATTTGGTGGAGATGCCAACGCTCCGCTGGCCCGTGCGATCATTGGTGGTGTGATTGCTGCAACATTTTTGTCGCTTTTGGTAGTACCATGTCTCTATGTGATCTTTAAACAATCACCTCGTAATAACCCA
Organism: Planctomycetaceae bacterium; assembly: GCA_002713555.1. The sequence continues at coordinate 11,579 of PATG01000077.1, read as the reverse complement.
TCCGAAAAATCTCAGTGGGCGGTGACATGATAAAACGATTGCAGAGAACCTCTTTAGTCGATCAGGTGATCTTGCTCATCCTGCTTGTTAGTCTGGGTTGTCAGAGTCAATCGAGACCTGCCACAAAGAAAGGTGGTAAATCGAAGACGCCGACTAAAATTTCCGTAGGGATCGTACGAACACAACGAGTCGAAAAGAAAGTTAGCATACCGGCTGTCATCGAAAGTGACAAAATCGCCAGGCTGATGCCACGTGTAGAAGCTTATGTGGGAAATGTCCTTGTGGACATTGGCGACGAAGTTCAGGAAGGGCAGACACTTGTGCAACTCTATGCGCCTGAACTTGTCCATGCGGTTGCCGAGCATCGTGCTCAACTGAATCAGTTATTGGCAGACAAGCAGGTGTTGCTAGCGGAGTTGGCGGCAGCCAGAACACAACTGAAAGTTGGCAATGCTGACCTTTCACTGAAGACTTCGGAGCATACTCGACTTGCCAAACTCGTAAGTAGCGGTGCGATTAGTCGACAAAGGATAGAAGAATCAAGATCAGCGGCTCAGACCTCGCAAGCCATGTTGCAAAAATACACCCAGACATTGCATGTGATTGAAGCCAAATTAAAAAAAGGTGAATCTGAATTGGCCGTGGGGCAGGCACAATTGGAACGCACACAAACGATGGCCGGTTATTTGGAAATCAAGGCTCCTTTTACGGGTGTGGTTGCAGAACGCAATGTTGATGTGGGCAATTTGGTGCGGCCGACTGGTTCGAGTATGGAAATGCAGCCTTTGTTGACCGTTGCCAAAGTAGATAAAGTGAGAGCTGTGCTTTTTGCTACCACAGATATTGCCAGTCAGTTGGCTCCAGGGTGCGCCACTGAATTTGTCACGGATGATATGCCTGAGCGACCGTACCAGGGGCAATTGTCGCGTTTGGCAGGGACATATCACGAAAAAACTCGCATGATGCGTGCCGAGATAGATTATGCGAACCCAGTGGATCCACGCACAGGCAAGCGACCCTTTCAGGCTGGTAACTATGGATTAGCAACCATCACGCTAAAGTCCCAAGCTCTGCCGGTCATTCCCAGGGCGGCACTCTTGCAGGATGGTAATCGCCAGTCGGTGGCTCTGGTGCAGGACGGCTTCTGTTTGCTGGTACCTGTAGAAGTTTCCATCGAAGTTGGAGATCTGCTGGGGATATCCCGGGGTTTGCATGCAGGAGATCAAGTCGTGGTCAAAGATGCAAGGAAGATAAAAAACGGACAACCCCTCAGCGCGACAGGCTTAGAATTAGTCGGCTGGTAATCTGGCCGCAATGAATTGCGATCAAGGAAGGATCGAATGAAGTGCACCCAACCACAACTTGCAGGGCAGCTGGCGACGATGCTGTCCGTATTGCTCTGGGCAGGTTGCCTGTCGACGGGCAGCAAGGTAACTAAGACACAGGATCCTTTTTTGGTGCCTGAGCAAATACCCGAGGTGACGCAAGCTTCTTTTGTAGACGAAACGGAGGTTCTACAGACTCCATCGGTCGCCCTGTCAGACACGACTGAAGCTTTACCTACTACACCCACGATACAAGAGGGCGTTTATGCCATTGACCTGGCCAATGCATTAGGTTTGGCAGGTGCCGACAACCTGCAGGTTCGTATTGCCCGTACCAGGTTGTTTCAGGCTCAAGCCAGACATCTGAAGGCAAAAACACTTTGGCTTCCTTCTCTTCGATTGGGTGTGGGATACAACAAACACGATGGTCGATTGCAAGAAACCGTTGGCAATGTGATCGAGGCTGAACGCAATTCACTATTTTATGGAGGGGGACTAGGATTGGGAGCAGCCCCACTGGCTGCAGGCGCAGGGGGGCCGCCTCGACTCTTCGTAAATTTATCTCTAGCCGATGCTTGGTTCGGCCCACTCGCATCTTGCCAGGAAGTTGCTGCTCACGGAGCAGCAGAACGTGTGGCAACCAATGACTCGCTCGCTGAGATTGCCCTGAGTTATCATAGTCTGGTCGAAGCACATGGCATGCTTGCCAATGCAATTTCTACTCGGGATTTGTCTCAGGAGATGGTAGATCGTGTCACGCAATATGAACGTGAAGGGTACAGTTCAAAAACCGAAGTCAATCGCGCTCGGACGGATCTTTCGAAAAGGCAGCGTCGTGTGGCCGAAGCCCAACGTATGACCGTTTTACGCAGCACCCAACTGGCCAGATTGTTGCGATTGCCACCCCAGGTACAACTGGCACCCGTCGAAGAGCATGTGTTGCCCATTGACTTTATTGATGCTGAGATTGAAAGCGATGCTTTGGTAGCCATGGCCTGGCAAGGTCGTCCCGAGATTGCACAAGTGATTGCCCGTCGCGAAGCAGCATGCTTTCGGATGAAGAATGAAAAATATCGAGCTTGGATTCCTAGCGTTCAAGTGGGAGCCAGTGGAGGTGCTTTTGGGGGAGGGGTTTCGACTCAGTTTGTTTCGGCAGCTGGACGCAGCGACGTTGATTTGATAGCCGTTTGGGAAGTAGAAAACCTGGGGCTGGGTAACGTCGCTTTGCAGAGGCAACGCCGTGGTGAGTTGCACGAACGTGTCCTGGACATCGAAATACTACGCGACAAAATAGCCGCAGAGGTTGTGGCTGCAGCTGCTGATGTTGCCAGCTATCGCCAGCAGATCAAGCTAGCCGAAGAAGGGATAAGGACAGCTCAAGAAGGCTACCAACTCAATGATGAAAGGATTCGCGCCAGTGAGGGGCTCCCTATCGAACTTTTGCAGTCGATTTCAGCCCTGGATGAGGCACGCATGGCCTACACGATGTCGGTGGCAAATTACAACAGATCCCAGTATGAGTTGCAACGAGCCTTGGGAAATCCTGCCAGTGTTCCAGCCAGTGCTCTCGAAGTTGGCATAAACTAAAAACTGGAAGGGAGTGACTCCCGAGCTGGTTCTTTTTAATAACAATCGCTGAGTCCCAAGCCAACACTTCATCCTCTTAGCTGCATTTGCCAGCCTTTTACCTCTGGGAATCAGCGGGTATTGAATGCAGTTCTTGGAGAACAGGATTTCATTTGTTAGATTGTAGGCAATTGACACTGCATTAGTCTGAAACCTGATGCAAGGATTCAGCAATAGAAAGAGGGTGCCATGCATTGTATGCGACCCCTGGCGTGTGCGATCTTCTGTGTGTTCTGTGCCAGTATTAAGTTGCCTGCCGCAGCGATCACGCTGGAAGTCAATTTTGCTTCGGGAACTCTTTTTTCTTCCTCTACAGATGCCCAAGCCAAAGCGGCAATCAATGCTGCAGCGGCAGATATTAGTGCTGCGATTACGTGTTCGCTCAATGCAGTAACGAGCGATGTCTATATGGGATCCTACCTTTCGACAACCGCTACGTTTGATTGGGGCTTTAACTATTCTGATCCAAGTACTGGCTCTACGGCGGTAGTTGAAACGGCAACGGTTGCCGCGGATACGATCTCACTTTATGTAGGGACCCGCAGTTTTCCAGGAAGTACTCTGGGTGCGGGTGGCCCTGGCAGCCTTGGATGGTCAATAGGCGCTACAGGTTTTCCAAGTCAATCGCCAATTGCCATAGATAATGCCGAAACATTGTCGGAACAAGGACTGTCGCGAGGTGCTGGTCCCCATGTAGGTACAGCAAGCGGTGTCTGGAATTGGAGCGGATACACGGATAACTACTCCATCGACTTTGGGATTTATAGCGGAAGCTTATCTCTCGACAATGACGCAAGTACGTACTGGCACTATAATCACGAAACGCCCGTGGCCTCCGGAACGAACGATCTTTATTCGGTTGCGCTTCACGAAATTATTCACGCCATTGGATTAGGCACATCGGAATCCTGGAATGATCTTGCCAGTGGAACTACTTGGAATGGTGCAGAAGTCCTGGCTTTGACGGGCAGTGGGGCCAATCTGGTGTCCGGTGGTCATATTGCGAATAACACGATGAGCATCCGTATATCAGATGGAGAAGAACAAGAAGTGCTTATGGATTCCAATATTACGGTTGGCACTCGCAAGGAACTTACCTTACTCGATCTGGCGTTCCTGCGCGACATAGGTTACGACACGGTGACCCCCACTTTTCCGCCTGACTTCGATGGTGATAACGACGTGGATGGCAGCGATTTGGCGATATGGAAGGCTGGCTATGGTGTCAATAGCATGGGGGATACAAATGAAGACGGCGATACGGATGGAGCTGATTTTCTTCGTTGGCAGCAGGAGTATTCAGGTCCACTCCTAGTTGCAACGGCTACGACTATTCCTGAGCCAAATACCACTATCCTGTACTTGGCTGCATGGATCTTGCTTCCCAAGATCCTGGCCCGTAGCAGGAACGGATGCAGCGTGCGGGTTAGATCAAGCAGCCTCTAAGGGGCGTCGGTGTGCGGCACATTCGATCCACTTCGCAATCTTATCCCGTTCTGGCGCATCGCCTGATCGCATGATCCGCTGGCCCTTCTTAGTTTTACAAATCGAAAGAACTTTGCCCACGAGTACGTCGACGGACGTATTTGCTAACTGTTCGGGGTCTGTAAAACCACTGGCAACCAATAGCTGCGCGCCGTAGCCAGGCAATTGAGGAATCTGGCAAACCAGTCGGGCCTGTTGTTGCCAGGAGGCAACCATTTTGGCATTAATGTGGTTTGTGTCCAGTTCCTCGGCTACCGACTCGGGATTGGCGCTGAGAAGATCGGCTACAGAACGAATCCCCACCTGGGCCAGACGGTCGGCCGTCTTGGGGCCAATCGAAGGAGCCGCTTCGACATCATTGGAGCAGTTTAGCGTAAAAAACAGTTTTTGCTCAGGTGAGTGTTTTTTCGATTGTTGCTTTTTCGAATCAGGTTGTCTGTCTCGTGGTGCCGGGTGTTGCTGCACATCTTGAGAGTCGATTGAGCTATCCTTGTTCTCCCGTTCTAAATAATTGAGCCATCGGTTACGATGCCGCAAAGCGCCATCTTGCCAGTTGTTCAGTTGTAAGCGATCGACTTTTGGACAACGGATACGTTCACGTGTCAAAGCAAATCGCTGGCCACGTGATGAGCTAAGAAATGTTTCAATCGACTGCAAAAGGTGGCCAAGATTTGCATTGCAGAGATCGGATGGTGTCTTGACGCCAACAGCTGCCAGAAGTTGAGCGTCATGGATGGTTAGATTGGGGATATTGCACATTAAACCGATGTGGACCTGCCAGAGTCGAACCGTGTTTTGGGTGATATCAGGCTGGCAAATCTGCTGGGCAACTTTTTCTGGGGCAGCAGCCAAAAGGTCCCCGACAGAACGAATACCGACTATTTCAAATAACGCTTCTGTTTCCCTACCCAGAATGGGAAACTCGTCCCAGGAAGAAAATTTCGACAAGGTAAATAGCTCATTTCCTGGATTGCTGTCGCTGATTTTTGCCAAACGAAGGTTTGGCGTGGAACTCCCATCCAAGGGTTCACGGACAACACGTGTCTTGGTAGAAGTTGGTAGCGGAGAATTATTTGCAGTTGCGATTGCATCTGCAAATGTTGTGGCAACGGACGGGCTTCGCTGGTGGCGTCGTAGTTCTACCAAGTCAAAAATCTCTGCACCCAGGCCAGTGAATCGATTCTGGACACGGTGATCTTCTGTGAATGCTAACACTTGATGGCCAGCTTGTGCAAACTCCTCGAGCACGCCCGCCATGATCAGGGAAGCTCCCTCATCTTGGCGTAAAAAGGGTTCGTCCAACACGAGCGGAAGCTGTATGCCTTGCTGGGCATAGCTGTTTACCAATGCGAGTGTTAAGGCCAGATAAAGCTGATCATGTTGCGCCTTGCTCAGTTTGTCTGTGGAGAGGGCCCGGCCACCTTTGTCGATGACGAGAGCCCGGCGATGATGCCATTCGAGTCTGATTTGAACCAGATTGCCATTGGTAAGCTGCGCCAGTACGTCTGAAGCACGCCAGGATGCCGATTTCGAATGGCTTGCCTGGGGTAGGGAGGGTTGGAGTATGCCTGCGATCATTTTTTCAAGACGTTCCAATTCGTCTTGTTGTTTTTTAAAAACAGTACCACCCATCAGATGCATGCGTTGCTTTTGCAACTCTTTCCAACGACCTTCTGCTTGCTCGATATCATGTGTGAGTGCGTTCAGTTCATCGAGAAGTAACGTTCGGTTGTGCTCAATCGCATCGCGTCTTGCATGCATGTCGCCTTCGGATGTCGTAGAGCCCATTGCTTGAACATCGGACGAACTGACAAACGGACCGTGATGATCGCAGCAGCAGTGATCAGGTACAGGCGTTTGTGGTGTGGCAAACACGGGTGTCCCTGCCTGCTGATCTTGGCGGACGAAAGTTTCGCGGTTGGCGAGAAGCAGGTCGAGCCTTTCTCCCATATTGCCCTGTAATCGTTCCAGTTGGCGAAGTTCTGTATTCAATTGTCCGCAACGGAAAATGCGTTCCTGCTCGGTAAGCTGGCCACAGAGTGTGTAGATCTGTTCACGGAGTATTCTGGTGACGGGTGTGAGACGCGCATGGGCATCGTGGCCTACACATCGACTCGGTTCGTTTGCACTCGCTAATTGAGCAACTTCGCTGTCGAGTTCATCGAGCAATTGTTCAACAGATCCCAGTACGGTTCGGCTATCGTCCAGGCATGTCACCCGATCAGCAGTGCCGTCCGGGTTGGATTGGGCTAGCTTGGTGCGCGTCGCATTCACTTGCGACTGGATGCCTGCAAGCGTTCGACGGCAGGTGGTGATTTCTTTATCGAGCTGGGCCAATTGATGTGGTACGAGGTCACTTTTGTGAGTGTTCCGTTTGTTTGGAGAGCGAGAACGCAAAGTCAGATAGCGCAATCGTGTATCCAATTCAGATAGCTCTACTTCGACACCACGGAGTTTTGCGCGAATCTGATGGGCCTGCTCGTTTTTGTTTTCCAAAGATAGTTTCAGGTCGCGCAATTCGATTTCGAGCACATCGCTTTCACGTCGACAAACTCCGACATGATGTTCTAGATTTTTGGCGATCTCATCACGTTGGCCGATCAACTCCTCGACACGCAGGTGGTCGATGGCCTCGACGGGTGATGTGTTTGGGCTATTGCAGCAGGTGCGATTGGAAATAGGAAGAGTCTTTTTTGAGGTATTGACAGGATTTCGATATGTAAATTCACGAGCAAAACTTTCGCTAAGCAAAGACTCAATATGAGGCTGTTCGGCAAAGTCGACGGCGAAGAGTTGCATGGCAACAGCAGGTTTTAGTCCAAAGAGTAATGATCGAACGGTTTGATCATTCACCCTGGATCCATCGTTTGCCGCGATGGTAAGCTGATCGGATTGGTCGTGACCAGCACGCCAGACAGCGGAATGGGAATCTTCTGCCGCGCTATGTCTGCGTAGCACATAGTTGCCGGCAGAGCTATTGACCTCAAGCGAACCTGCCGTTTGTGGAATAGTTTGTGCAAATTGCTGCCGCCAGGTACTGCCCTGCTTGCCATAGAGCAGGTGGCCGACGAGTTGGGCAATCGTACTTTTTCCGGTACGAGGTGGGCCATAAAAAACGTTGAGTTGGGGATTGATCGCCTTAATCTCTAGGTCGGGCCAGGCGCCTCGTCCAGCGAGGCTGAGATGAGTGATTTGCATCTTTGTGGCATCCTTGCACTAGGCAGCTTGAGGGCTGAGAACCCATGGTGCTGCTGGGGTTTCGAATCAGCCTGCGCGGGTGCAGCTGATACGGCTTCTACAAACGCAAAAGCTAATGAAACATCTTGTTTTACACAATATTGGTTTGCTTGCTTTAACGAGGTCGTAGAGTTGGCGTGGTGTATTGGTCGGACAGGCATAGCCGGCATTATTCAGCTGCAAGGCACTCTACAGCTAGCTGGCAATGGATCAATTCTGCTACAATGCTATCTTCTTATTTACACGACGCGATAGCGGCTTACTCGAACAGTTCGATATACCGGAGCCGTTAAAGCGTGGCGAACTCGCGAGATGTTCGCTTCGCGACCATCGTATCCCGCTCAAACACTTTCGTGTCAATGGCGGCTAGGTCAACTTGGACGTTCTGCACCTTTATTCTGGAAGGGTCCGCATTGATGTTGCTATCGGAACTGCCGATACTGTTTGACTATCTTGCCTATGGCGAGGTATACTCAACTTTTAATCCTGCTACGCTGTGTGGCGGGTAACTTAGCTTAGGCCACAGCTTTCACAAAACACATGGCATCTGAACAATCTGGTGAGCGTCAACTTCAACGAGAAATGGGATCGTATGGCCGTGCATCTCGATTCTATGAACGCCAACTGCTGAATTCGCTGAATGAACGGATGATTGGCCTCATTGAGCGACAGGAAATGTTCTTCGTTTCAACTGCTGATGCGTCAGGAAACTGCGACTGTTCACCACGGTTTGGAGCTCCAGGGTTCGTCCGCGTCATTGACTCAACAACTTTGGCATACCCGGAGTTTCGAGGAAATGGTGTATTCGCGAGCCTGGGGAACATTCTTGAGAATCCTCACGTGGGAATGCTGTTTGTCGATTTCTTTAACTCAACAGTCGGCCTGCATGTGAATGGAGAAGCCCAAATCTCTCGACGAAACCAGCTGCCTCCGCACCTTGTCAAATGTCTGGCGGAATGCAAATTGCCTGACGACCGACTCGTTGAGGCGTGGGTCCTCATCACGGTCGAAGAGGCTTACATCCACTGTTCAAAGCATGTCCCGCAGCTCAAAAAACTGCGTAAGTCAATCGACTGGGGTACAGACGACCCAGTCGCCAAATCCAATGACTACTTTGTGGAGAGCGAGACTGTTGGCTCGAAAAAAAGCTGACAATTACATGTACCACTGAGCGGCAAAGATAGGTTGGTTCAAGGCGTTTGACTACGCGGAGCTACTGGCTCTAATGCTAGCCCTACCATTTGCGAGGATCGGTGCCCGCGATGATATCGCTGACTCCCGTTTGATTGAATCCTTTGTAACCATCGTTGGGTTCCAGGATTTCGAGATGCGACCCGAGTGCGCCCGAGTCGCGAAACTGTTTAGCCTGGGTCGCGTCGATTTGCTTGTGGTGGAGCAAATAATCGATGCGCTGGCGGGCCACAGTCCAGTTTTCGCCCTCTGTGAAAGCCTGCTTCAAATGTGCAAAATCAGTAAAGGGGGCCATGGTCGGGATGCCGGCTGGTGGATTTTGTGTTCAACCCGCACTCGTAGAAATCGATTCAACCGCGCCCCTTCTGCAGCAAGAAACATTTGCCCCCATTCTTTATTTGATTTGCTACCAGGATCTCGAAACGGCCATAGCATGGCACAATGATGTTCCTCAGGNGTTGGCTTCGGCCATCTTTACCAGTGATGTGCGCGAAGCAGAACTCTTTTGCTCAGCTGCCGGAACGGCGCTTCGCTTGGTCCGGCCTACTGCCGTGCCATGGGTAAAGATTTGGGCCAGCGCAACGCACCTTTGACATGCCAGAATTGGATTGCCCCCATGGTGGGTGTCCCAACACATCTACCACAAAGGAGTCTAAGACGCTGTTGTCAATGTTTTGAGAGGGGTTCATCAAGACCAGTCGAGCCCATCATGAAGTCGATTGAAATTTTGTGCCTCTGCGTCTGTGACGACGAGCATGTCTTCGACACGTACTCCGCCATCACGTCGTCCATACAGCCCAGGTTCGACCGTAAAGACTTCGCCTTCCAAGAGCGGACCACCCCCATGATCCAGCAAGATGGGCTCATGCAATTCGAGCCCTATGCCATGGCCTGTGCCATGCTGGATGGTGGGTTGTTCGCTGAGCGTGCCCCGAGATTGTAGAAAACCATGCTGCGTAAGCACTTCGACTGCAGCCAGGTGAACTTCTTCAGCCGTGCTTCCCAACTGCAGTTGAGCAGTGGCTGCGGATTTTGCAGAGACCACAGCTTGATGCATCGCAGCAACCGTGTCACTTGGCGTACCATGCACAACAGTGCGCGTACAATCTCCCCAATAGCGTGTGGACTCGTCGCGTGGAAACAGATCGACGATTACCGGGATCCCGGTCTGCAAAGCTCCGCTTCCGGCGTGATGGCAGTCGGCAGCATCTGGCCCAGTGGCTACGATAGCGCCGTGTCCCATTGTGTATCCAAAGTCGAGTAGGAATTTTGCGATGGTCGCTTTCACTCGTTCGCTCGTCAGTGGTGACCCGTCATGGTGCAATGTGCCATCGGCTTNTGCTACGCTTTGAGCAATCAGGCAGCAAGCCCGTTCCATGGCCTGCTCCGTAACTTCCTGTGCGCGTGCCAGAGCTGCTAATTGAAATTTATCTTTGACGCGCCGTTCCAGGACTCCTAAGGAGTCGTCGTAATCCAGGTCGATTCCCAGTTGCTGGACATGCCAGGCATAGATGTAGGGCAGGGTGCGATCCGTGCGAATGCGGCGGACTCCCGCGCGGCGCAAGAATTCGGCAACCGACTGCGCGGTGGCCGTTGTTCGATCGGCGTCAAGGCCTGTGGAGGGTTCAAAATCAGTCGGGCAGGCATAGTGGTCTGCCAGGCCGATTGTCCGTGCGCGGTCCTTTTCGATATCGCGCAGAATCACGGTTGATTTGCCGTCGACGGAAAGCCATGCAGTAGGATCTCCCAGAGCAAGACCCACCTTAAGAAAGAGAGTTGCATTTTCGGCCGGCGCGCCTGCCAGAANAACCGGATTGTTGTTGGTAGTCATAGGAGTATTTTTGTAATCTTAGAACGGGACGAACGGCCATTTCCTGTCACATTTTATACCCCTGGGGATTGGATGAGGACATGCAACCCAATAAAAAAGCCCAGGCTATCAGTAGATAGCCCAGGCCGTGTAAGGCATTGTCTCAGTTGTGACCTGGCAGGTCAGTCGCTTCTTCGACAGGCTGTTAGTGGCGAGGTGCTACCGCTGTCCAACCTTCAGCATCAATCTCTGCCTGGCTCTGTGCAGGGCGAACCTGATGGGACGTGTTGGAAGCAGAGCTGTTTGTCGATTTTCGATAGACGGCGGTCCACACATCAACGGTCGGTTTGCGCGAACTAGAACGCAAAGCAGTGCGATCAGACGGATCGAGCAATTTTGGAGCTTGCAGTTCGAAGTAGGTGCTTGTGCCGGACGATTCGACAGGTCCTGGATCGTTCTGCTGAGAATCTAAATTTCCATTGCCCTCGGGGATAACACTGCCCTCGGGGATAACATTGCCCTCGGTGATAATACTGCCCTCGGGGTCCCCGCCGTTCTCATTTTGCGGCCGGTTGCTGTGGTAAATCGGAGCCTTATCGAGTCGCGGCTGTGGTGTCGGTGGACCTGCGGAAGTTTGTCCTGCCGTTGAACCACCAGCAGTACAGCTCGAACATACGGGTTCTGTGTAGGTCGCCTGATTTACAGGAGTCGAGCACGTCGAACAGCTTGAGCAGGATGAACATCCTGTGCAACTGCATGGGCTGCAGTCACAAGTCGAGCAAGAATCACATCCACAGGTCGAACAGGGAGAGCTTAGTATCGGCCGCATTACAACTGGGCGTGCGCATTGGTGGCAGGCGGGAGCCAAAGGTGCATACGAAGTGATGCAGGGACGATAAGCAGCT
>PATG01000076.1 GCA_002713555.1 Planctomycetaceae bacterium | reverse complement strand
CCAGAAAAGTATTTTCCGCAAGGTAGTAACTGGCTGATGCTGGGTCCTTCGGGACCGCGCCGCCTACGATTAGCCGTTGAGCATTTAGCACAGCACCGTGGTGGAATTTGTTTCTGCATTGATCTTGACCCACGTTGGGTGATCAAGCTCATTAAAAAAGGGTGGATGGAGCATCTAGAAGCGTACAAAAAACATTGCATAGATCAGGCGATCACCGTGTTGGGGGCTGGTCATGATATAAAGTGTATGTTTGGAACTCCCAAGTTAATTGAATCACTTTGCCTGGAACTTGAAGAACGTGGTACGAGTTTGGCGGAGCAAGGAATTACAGGAATCTTTTCCGGTGGTACAGAGTTTACTCCTCAATGGACGCGTTTTTGTGTGGAAGAACTTTTTGGAGGTCCGCCCGAAGTAAGTGGTATCTACATGACACCCACCTACGGAAACACACTCATGGGACTAGCTGCCTCAGCCCCCTGCACTGCTGAAAATAATTATAAGATTTCCTACTATGCACCCCAGCCACGTGCTGTTGTCGAGGTGGTTGATTTTGATGATTTCAATCAAGTCGTCGGCTATGGCGATACGGGCCGAGCCAAGTTAACGACTTTAACCCAGGAGTTTTTCGTCCCAGGCTTCCTGGAGCGAGACGAAGGCGAACGCGAAATGCCCAGCCAGGCATATCCTTGGGATGGCATGAGTGGTGTCAGGCCTTTTCATCGTCTCGCCGAAGCGACTACCGTGGGAGTTTATTAGGGAAGGGTGTGAAACCTAACAAGCCAAGCATGATCGAATTACCAGCAATACGGTGGGGCGTACCTTACGAGTCGCTCGAAGTCGACGAAGTGAACCATTTCTACACGGGTGAGCCGGTCGCTCGAGTGCACGCTATCGGTGCGGGAATTGTACGTCGGGATGCAAAAAAGGCCCGCTTGGCCAGGCAGATGTTACAGGGATTGACTCCCAGGGAATTGATTCAGAAGTGCAAAGTGGCAGGTGAATTATTTGAGAGTGGAACACTTACTGTTGGAAACTCTCGGCAGTCGCCGGAAGATTTTGTCCAGCAGCAGTCAGCCACAACGGGTATGCCGATCTCGATGTGTGAGTCGAATGTCGCAAAAAACGCCTTTGTTTTAAAACACATTGATCAAATACTCGATTGTTTGACCCGAGGTTTGGACCCTGACATTCTGGCAAATGGCTATGGAACGGAAGGTCGCGGTGTCACCGTAAGCTACCAAGCGCAATGCGATGCCTTGGGTGCCGTTTTGCCATCCAACTCACCAGGAGTCCACACACTCTGGTTGCCAGTCATTGCTCTGCAAATGGGCTTGGTTTTGAAGCCAGGGAGTCGTGAACCCTGGACCCCCTACCGGATCTTTGCAGCGATGGTAGAAGCGGGCATTCCCAAAGAAGCATTTTGTATTTATCCCGGCGCAGGCGCAGATATTGGCGCGGCAATTCTGGAAAGTAATCGGCGCAGTATGATTTTTGGCGGATTGCCAACGATCGAACAATATGCAGGCAATCCCAAGGTGCAAGTGCACGGCCCTGGTTTTAGTAAAATTATTTTCGGAGATGACTGTGTAGATCAGTGGGAGAAACATTTGGATTTGATGGTTGACAGCGTTTACCGCAATGGGGGACGTAGTTGTATTAATTGTTCAAGTATCTACGCCTCACGGCATACAAAAGAGATTGCTTCTGCATTGGCTGAATCGCTTGGGCCCATCGAAGTTCATCCTCCAGACAATCCCAATGCTGGTTTGGCTGCATTTACGATCGAAGGTTCGGCGGAAGCGATTTGGAAAAGCATAGAGCTTGATATGGAAGCATCGGAAGTCACCAACATGACTGCAAGCTATGGACAACGGCTTGTCGAAAAACCACCAGTTGCCTATTTACGGCCAGTTGTTTTACATCATGCTACAGCAGATTCGCCTTCACGGAATAAAGAATACATGTTCCCACTCGTGAATGTTGTGGAGTGTCCCCAGGCGAAGATGTTAGCCAGTATGGAATACTCCTTAGTCTGTACGGCAATAACAGAGGACACCTCACTGCGTCGTTCATTCATTGCTTCAACCGAGATCGACCGACTCAATTTAGGGCCAATTCCAACGCCTCAATTGGATTGGCTACAACCCCACGAAGGGAATTTAATTGAATTCCTTTATCGCAATCGGGCTTTGCAGGTGACTTGAATCCAGGCTATTGCGAATAAAACATACTCCCCAATACATTCCTGTTTGGCTTTTATGCTCCCCCCCGACCTCCAGTCTAAAACACGAATAGTATTCGGTGTTGGCTCTGTGGCAGAACTGGGAACTCTCAGTTCTGGGATGGGTGTGGGGCGAGCCTTGGTTGTTTCGGACCCAGGAATTGAAGAAGTTGGACATACGCAGCGCGGAATCGAGTCGCTTCAGGATGCGGGTCTGGAAACGTACATTTTTGATGGATTGCAAGAAAATCCTACGACGGATCATGTTGAAGCGGGTCTTGAAGTCGCAGAGGATTTTGGTCCGGATGTGATTATCGCCATCGGTGGTGGCAGTTCGATGGATTGCGCCAAAGGTATCAACTTTTTATTATCCTGTGGTGGTAAAATTGAAGACTATTGGGGAATTGGAAAAGCAACTGGCGATTTGTTGCCCATGATTGCTGTGCCAACCACTGCAGGTACAGGGAGTGAATCGCAATCTTTTGCTTTGATCTCGCATGCTGAAACACACGTGAAGATGGCTTGTGGTGACTCACGCGCCGCTTTTCGAATTGCAATTCTTGATCCACAACTCACCGTCACGCAACCTGCTCGTGTAGCGGCCCTATCGGGATTCGATGCATTGTCGCATGCAGTCGAAACCTGTGTCACAACCAAACGCAACGAAGAATCATGCCGGTATAGCCTTGAAGCCTGGCAAAGATTAGCCCCCAACTTCTTAAATGTGCTCGAAGAGCCACAGGATATTATTGCTCGCGGGCAAATGCAATTGGGCGCGTGTTTGTCAGGCCTTGCGATCGAAAATTCAATGTTAGGGGCAGCCCATGCGCTTGCGAATCCTCTCACGGCCGCCTATGGCATTGCTCATGGCGAAGCAGTAGCCATCATGTTACCCCATGTCGTGTTATTTAATGGAGTAGCATGCGATCTGTTGTATCGAGAGCTGCTGTCTACGACGGAGAGCGAATCCAACTGCCCCAAGGGAGGATCCGCTGAGTTGGCTGATTTTTTGCAAAGCGTTTCGGGTGCAGCAGGGTTGGCCGCAACGCTGAAACAGTGCGGTGTAGATTACAATCATCTTCCTCAATTGGCAGATGACGCGAGTAAGCAGTGGACTGCAACTTTTAATCCTGTTCCTGTCACGAGTAAAGAACTCTTGCAATTGTATGAATCCGCTTATTAATCAATGCGCGTACTTCGTGTGTCTTTTGTCAGGATGCTGGCCTGCTCTGCTCACCCAAGCAAGGGCGGATTGGCCATTCGTACGTGGAAATATCCATGCCAATGGAGTCGCCGATTCAGGACTACCAGACGAACCGGAGTTGATCTGGGGTTTCTCGGTACCCGATAGTGGTTTTGAAGCAACTGCGGTGATTGTCGATGGGGTGATCTATGTTGGAGATATTGATAGCACTTTCTACGCAATTCGACTGGTAGATGGTCAGCTGGTTTGGAAACAAACGTTCAAAGATTCAGGTTTTAGTACAGCGGCGGCTGTTGTCAATCAACGAGTTTTTGTAGGTGATTTCGAGGGTGTCGTACGCTGTTTGCGCACGGATTCTGGCAAGGAGATATGGTCCTACGAATCCGATTCTGAATTGTATGCGGCCCCCAATGTCTATGACGGCTGTGTCCTTGTCACAACTGAGTCAGGCAAGCTGTTGGTTCTGGATGCCCAAACGGGTGACCTAAAGTGGCATTTCCAGATTGAAGCTCCTTTGCGGTGTTGGCCTGCAGTCATAGAAGGACGAGTTTTTTTAGCAGGTTGCGATGAGAGACTTCATGCCATTGACATAGAAACAGAGAAAGAAGTCGAAGATTTTGCCATCGACGGCCCCACAGGTTCGACACCGGCATCTTGGGGGAAGAATGTTTATTTTGGCACAGAAACGGGCACATTTTATGCGATCACAACAAGCCCTCTGCAGAAAAGCTGGTCCCAACAAGATTTCCAGCGAGCCCAACCAATACGAGTGGCTGCGGCCGTTGATAAGCGAGCCGTTATTTATGGTGGCCAAGGAAAGCGGATGGTTGCCTTGAATCCAATGAATGGCGAGCAACTTTGGGAATTCCCACTACGTAGCCGTACAGAGGGAGCACCGGTAATTTCCGGAGAGAGGGTCGTTTTTGCCACGGTGCGCGGTAGAGTGTATGCCATCGATATCAAGAACGGTGCTAAAAAATGGGAATACGAGGCGGGTGGCAGTTTTCAGGCTTCTCCTGCAGTTGTTGATCGAAAACTGGTAATAGGGAACACCAACGGTTTGCTTTATTGTTTTGGTGAAAAAAAAGACGCAGCAGGTGAAGGACACAGATGAGCGTATTACAGAATCAAGCAAAACAGAAGTTGGTAGCTACTTTGTTAGCAACTACCCGCCGTTTTCGCTTTGGTCTGAAGACCAACTTGGTGAAGTGAATTGTGTTCTTGATTCGCCGCCGCAGAATGTGCCCTTAGGATTGTATTTGCACATTCCTTTTTGCCGCAAGCGCTGCAAGTTTTGTTATTTCAAAGTATTCACGGAGAAAAACGCTCCAGAAGTAGAACGCTATCTAGCCGCACTCTCTCGCGAGATTGAATTGGTGAGCCGGTTGCCTGCCATGGGAGATAGGCAATTTCGCTTTGTTTATTTTGGCGGTGGCACCCCCTCTTTCCTTAGCCCCAAGCAACTTCGACGTCTAGTTGAAAGGTTGCAAAAAAACATCAGTTGGGAACAAGCTGAAGAGGTCACTTTTGAATGTGAACCTGGGACTTTAAGCGAAGCTAAAGTTCAAACGCTTCGTGAACTTGGCATAACACGTTTAAGCCTTGGAGTAGAACATTTCGATGATGAAATTCTTCGTGGCAATGGCCGCGCGCATGAGTCTGGAGAAATCTACAAAGCATGGCCGTGGATTCAATCGGCTCGTTTTGCAAATACCAACATCGACTTGATTGCCGGCATGGTTGGTGACGACGATGTAAAATGGCAAGACGCTGTTCGCCGTACTTTGGAGCTAGATCCTGACAGCGTGACTATCTACCAGATGGAACTGCCTTTCAATACAGTCTATTCGCAAGATATTCTGGGCAATAAAATCGAGACACCAGTTGCTGATTGGCCGACAAAACGCGGTTGGGTGGACTACGCTTTTGATCAATTTTTACAAGCGGGCTATAGCATTTCGAGTGCTTATACCCTGGTCAAGCATCCCGATCGCATCAACTTTAGTTACCGCGATAATCTTTGGCGTGGTAGTGATCTTATCGCCACCGGGATTGCCAGCTTTGGGCATGTTGCTGGAGTCCATTATCAAAATAAACCCGAGTGGGAAGATTATTGTGGTGATTTAGAAAAGAATCGTTTGCCATTGGGACGTGGTTTAAAAACCACACAACATCAACGCCTTGTTCGCGAATTGATCTTGCAGCTGAAACAGGGGTATCTCGATAGAGATTATTTTCAAATCAAGTTTAGTATTGATATTCTTGATCAGTGGCATGCTGTATGGACACATTTTGAGCGCGAGGGTTTGGCAACATTGTGTCATGGACGTGTGGAGTTGACCCGCGAGGGCCTGCTACGTATTGACGCTCTATTGCCAGAGTTCTTTGAACCTGAACATCGTGATGTTCGGTACACTTAGAGGCAAGATGATAAGGTTGGATTATTGCCCCTTGTTGGCTGCCGATTAGCACCATGCAAGATAATCTCACATTCATGATGGGTGAATTCGAGGCCGTGTTTCCCACGGACCGTCAGTATGCGCGTAATCATATGTGGGCCCATCATCAAGGAGAAGGATTGTTCCGGTTTGGCTTTGCTGCTTATGCCGTACGATTATTGCAAGATGTCTATTTTCTGGATTGGGATCTGGCCCGTGGAACAATTCTATCCGAGCGTCAGGAGATGGGCCAAATTGAGAGTCAGAAGGCAGAGGCATCTCTCTACGCACCTTTAGCTGGCGAATTGACAACGATTAACGAGGTATTGCTCAAAGATCCTTCAGCAATAAATGTGGACAAGTATGGGACCGGTTGGCTATTCGAAATTACCGGTGAGGGTAACCAGCTACTTCAGCCTGCGGAGTATTTGGAGCACCTGGCGGCGGTCTGGGAAGTGACCCAGCGCACCATCAAAGGGCAAATGAATCAATAGCTGCCTACGGTGCTCAAACGCATGAAATATGGAGGCTAGAGAAATTCTTAAGNAAATATGCTGCTGCTGAATAGAGGAACAGATACAACAAGGCCTGTGACGAAACCAATTTTTTGAACAGAAGAAAACGAAGGTAACGAAGATATTTTTGTGTGTTGTGTTGCGATTTTTTTGTTTCCTTCGTTTTCTTCTGTAAAAAATATTTCCGGAGTGTGCTAATTTCCGAACAGGGGAGAAAAGCTCTGGGAGGTTCTCAATCAGGCTTTGTCGGTTAGGTGCAATGAAGTTCTCACGTTTATTAGGCTGTGAAGCTTGCAATTTCATCGCTAAAGTCAGACAATATTCTGGTTAAACTAATTTTAATTATTGAATGAATCATGGCCCGTCGTCTCACCGTTGTCGTTTCACAGAGTCGTAGTGCGAATCCCAAGAAACGCGCTCTCGAAGAGGAGATTGTTGCCGAATTATTGGGCNGACAGGGCCTCGAATTGACGGTGGTACCCAATCTCTATGATCTCAAACNCGATGGNACGGGTATGCTTTGTCTGTCGGGGATTACGGGAGACCTGGTGGTATGTAGCTGGCTTTTCCCACGAGCAGCGCGATGGGTACTGCACCGAAATAATATTTTGGGGAAAGAGGGCACGACGCTACTCCAATCTCTAGGTGAAGATGAGGACGAAGACACGGAAGCAGAGATTGCAGAAGGTAGGGAGGAGCAACTTCAGGAAGAAAAGCAAAGAGTACTGGATCAAGTCGAATTGCCTGCACGTCGTATCTACTGTCTGGACTTACGTGCTTACCCCAAGGCGAAGATTTATATTGATGAGATTGAACGCATTGCTGGTGAATTGCAAACGCCGACTCATGATCTTATGCAATGGATTGACGGTAACCCCAAGCCAGAGCAGTTGGAAAGGTACTTGGGAGAAGAAGTAAGTAGCGAGCAAAAAGCAGAAAATGGCCACTCCGTCGACGCTAGCCAACTGCGAATAGCCGATAGTCCCAACATCATCGATGAAGATTCCATGCGCCGCTGGTACCCTGTNATTGACTTCAGTCGTTGTACTAACTGTTTGGAGTGCATCGACTTTTGCTTGTTTGGTGTCTATGGCATTGATGGTCAGGAGACGATTCTTGTTGAGCAACCGGATAATTGTCGCCAGGGTTGCCCGGCTTGCAGTCNGGTATGTCCCGAAAATGCGATCATCTTTCCTCATCACAAAACCCCTACCATTGCCGGTAGCCCCGATATTGGCGGGCCTGTGAAGATTGACTTGTCACTACTTTTTGGGGCTCCTGATCCGGGTGCACCTGGAGCTGAGCAAGCTGTGGAAGTGGCTGCACGAGAGCGAGACGAACAGTTGCTGCTAGCGGGTCGAGAGGCGGTTGGGCTCGATGTTGGCATTCCTCGTCGCCACCAAGAGGTCAAACAGCAACCTCATGACGATCTGGATCGACTCATCGATTCACTTGACGAACTAGATCTTTAAGTCGCCTCGCAAATAGCAGGGAGGTTCTCTCACGATGAGATAGTATTGTTTCATGTTCTACTACTGGACTTGGTGTTTTTGGCCGTTATGATTCAATGCAAAGGAATTGTTAATAAACGGCGAAGAAGCCGTTTATCTGCAAAGTTAGCGGGATTTAAACGAAGAGAACCTTGATGAATGATCAGATATCGAGTTCCCAGCGCTGGTGGATATTGAATCCTCGGTTTTGGCTGATCCTCTTTTTTCTTTTTGCCTTTTTAGTGGCTATCAATTTACTGGGGTCCTCATTTAAAGCAGTCGGTAAGGATATGGCTGCGCAGTTAATAGCCAGTGTTACCAATCCCTTTGCTGGGCTGAGTGTTGGTATTCTTGCAACTGTCCTCGTACAAAGTTCGTCAGTTACAACGGCAACCATCGTTGGATTGGTTGGCTCAGGCCAGATCCCACTGAGCATTGCTGTCCCCATGATTATGGGGGCGAATATTGGCACAACGATTACGAACACTCTGGTTTCTCTTGGACATATTACGCGAAGCGATGAATTTCGACGAGCATTTGCAGGCGCTACCGTACATGACTTTTTTAATTTGCTCACAGTTCTCTTTGTTTTCCCGATGGAGCTTGCCACAGGATTTTTGCAAAAATCGTCGACTCATATAGCCCAATGGCTGACACCCGAGTTTGGTGGCAAAATGCCAAATCCCTTGAAAGACGCTGTGAAATCTGCGTCGAAACAGATACAAGAAATCCTGTCGAACGTTGGTATTGAGGGTGGCTGGATGGCTTTGGCGTTATTTTTAATAGCTTTGACGCTTATCGTTTTTTCTTTGATGTTTATCACCCGAAATATGCGTGTGCTCATGGCTTCTCAGATAGAGAAAATGCTCAACGATGTACTCTGTCGTAGTGGACTACTGGGTCTGATTATTGGCATTATCATCACGGTTGCTGTGCAGTCCTCAAGTATCACAACATCTTTGTTGATACCAATGTTTGGTTCGGGCATCCTGCAATTGGAAGCAGCGTTTCCCATTATGGTCGGTGCAAATATTGGTACAACGATTACCGCCTTAATGGCAGCGATTGTGGCGGGCGAAGCGGGTTTAATTGTAGCTCTTGTGCACCTTAACTTTAATTTGGTGGCGACAGCAATGTTTTTTCCGATCCGTCGTATTCGTGCGATTCCTATAGCGTGTGCAAATTCGTTAGCTGCTGCTGCCGTGCAGAATCGCTTATTGGTGATTGCTTATGTTGGGATAGTTTTTGTTTTGGTACCTTTGCTAGGTGTGTTTGTATTCAAATTCCTTGGCGACATATAGGACAAATGTTATGTTCAAATGGTTTTCTACAAGTACGGATGCGAGCACGGATTTAACGAGTGGCATGCAACGCATGCAAGCTGAATTTGGCCAGATGCTTGATGCGGGACGCCATATTTTCGATTCAGCAGCGAATGCTTTTTTGGGTGGGACAAATCTCGAAGTCATCCGTAAAGATCTCTTTGCTACCGACAAGCTCATTAATCATGCCGAACAGCAAATCCGGCGCGAGATTGTGGTGCATACGACGGTCCATGGCCCCAGTTCCTTTCCGCAATGTCTGGTGCTGATGAGCATTGTGAAAGACGCTGAACGTGTTGGTGATTACGCCAAGAATATTTTTGATTTGGCAGAGATTTCTNCGCAGGAGCCGACCGGCGAGTACAAGGACGATTTGATTGATCTCAAAGATCGGATTTCGAATCTCATGGCAAACTGTCGCAAGGTTTTTGACAAGAATGATGAAATGGCCGCCAAAGAGTATATTGCTGTTGCAGAATTGATCGAAGATCATTGCGACAAAAAGATTTCAGAGTTCGTGACTACTGGAAATAGAGAGCTTAGTGCTACTTATGCGTTGGCCTACCGCTATTTTAAACGCGTAGCTTCCCATAGCCTCAATGTGCTGACCAGCATTGTTCAGCCGCTCGACAAATTAGATTACTCAGAAAATAAAACAGATGGACAGCAATGAGGTGATGGTAGTAGGTGTGGCTCGTGAGTGTAATGATTCAGTGATAGAGGCGAGGCAATTATGGCCTGAGAGCTAACTTTCTTGGGATCCAAGCTAGCCAGGAAAAAGAATTCTTCCCCAAAACACTTTTCTTGAACCTCATATTATCGTCTAGCTCTTTTATGTGGTCTTCGCGATTATTCTGGAAATTATTTCTCGCCTATGCAGCCCTTGTACTCTTGGTAGTGTGTGCTTGTGTTGCCATTGTTTCTGGCTGGCAGGAAGAGCAACTCGTAGAACAGGTGCGCAGACGTCTCCATGACTCTGCTTCGCTGCTGTGCAATGACGTAAAAAGTAAATTATCGAATAAGCGTGTCGGTGACTTGCAGGAACTCGTTCGTCATTTAGGTTCAACGACGAATACACGCTTTACTCTTGTAGCCAATGACGGATTGGTCTTGGCGGACTCAGAACAGCCGACAACTGCCGCCGTGGCTGCCATGGAAAATCACTTAGGCCGTGTGGAGTTTGTCAACGCCAAACGCGACGGAGGGGGTTTCGCCCGGCGTGTGAGTCCTACTTTGGGATTACCTTACCTGTATTATGCTTTGGCAGCTTATGACGAGGAAAAGCTGGTGGGCTTTGTGCGGGCTGCCCAGCCATTGGCTTCCATTCTGGAAGAAGCGGCTTCCATCCAGCGTCTCATCGGACTTGTCGGAATAATCGTGGCAATTTCGGGTCTCGTGGTCACCTACTTGTTAACACACCGAATTGTCCAGCCAGTTCAGTTACTCACTTCAGCGACCCAAAGTATTGCATCGGGTAATTTTCCACAGCGTATCAGTATTCCCGCCAATGATGAGCTTGGTCTCTTAGCACGGTCATTTGAGCAAATGGGTATTGAATTGACGACGCGAGAAAATCAGCTTCGTGAGAGTATGCAGCGTCAGTCCACCATCCTGAGCGGTATGATTGAAGGGGTGCTAGCCGTTGATCAANAGGAGCATGTCCTGTTTGCAAATCAAGCAGCGGGCAGGATGCTAGGTTTCGCTCCCAACAAGATTGAACAACGCGCGCTATTGGAAGTGGTACGGAGCAATGACCTACGAGAAATCGTGCAAAAAGTGTTTGCGACCAAGGAATTAGTACAAGGGGAACTTGAATTACAAACTGAATCGCTACTAACCTTGGAAGTCCATGCAACTCCCCTGCCCGGCAATCCCTGCCCAGGAGTCATACTAGTACTCGATAACATATCTGAGCTCAAGCGTCTTGAAAGTGTAAGGCAGCAATTTATTGCAAATGTTTCGCATGAGCTAAAAACTCCCCTCAGCTCAATCAAAGCTTATGCCGAAACGCTGTTACGGGGAGCAATCAATGATAGGCCAACAGCACTGAAATTTCTGTCTCGTATCGATGATCAGGCAAACCGACTGAATGAGCTTGTGCTTGACATGCTGACCATCGGTCGAATCGAATCCGGTCAAAAAGCTCTGGAGTTTGCAGACATTCCGCTGAACCAGGTGGTTGGAAAGTGCATATCNGAATACGAAACACGTGCAGAGGCAGTGCAAATTAGCTTGGAAGATGAAATCAGTTCATGTTCTACTCGAGTTCATGCTGACGAAGAGGCTTTGCAGCAGATTCTTAACAATTTGCTAGACAATGCACTTAAGTGCACTCCAGCCGGAGGTACCATATCTTTACATTGTCGTGAAGAGGAAGGTGAAGCAGTCATTGCAGTGTCTGATACGGGCGTGGGGATAGCACCCCACCATCATGCTCGTCTCTTCGAACGTTTTTACCGTGTCGACAAAGCCCGCTCTCGCGAGCAGGGAGGCACCGGGTTGGGACTAGCNATCGTTAAGCACCTTTCTCAGGCTATGGGGGGGAGTGTTTCTTTAGAAAGCGCCCCCCAANTGGGGAGTATTTTCACTGTCAGAATTCCCTTGGCCAAGTAGAAAGATAAAATGAATTAGTGTCATTCAGGCAGGCATTTTNTGAAGATANCTTCATNTAATCTTCACATGCGATTGCTAGAGTGCGAGGCGTTCAAGCACACTTGTTTCGAATCGATTTACTGTNGCAGCTATATCTATCCTTGAAATGGCTCTGTTGCGGCTCGCGAGTCTTAGCCCGTTAATGCACTTTTTCAAGACTTATTCATAGTGCCAGGATATTGCATAGATCGCGTAAATACGAAATCGATCAAATATTTGTGCAATGTGTTCACAAAGTATTTTTATCTNATANAGGANTTNANGATGGTCCGTAAATTAGGAAATTCATGGAATGCATGTGCAACATGGATGATGCTGTCACTTTTTATCGTAGGATGCGGCAAATCTTATCCCACGATACGCATAGATGGTTCCAGTACGGTTTACCCCATATCTACGGTTGCTGCTGAGCTTTTTGCAAAACAGAATCCTGATGTCAATGTTTCTGTCAGTTTGTCCGGGACCAGTTCGGGCATGGGAAAGTTTCTACTTAATGAAATTGACATTTGCGACGCCTCTCGAGCGATAAAAGATTCGGAAGTCGCCAAGGCAAAGGAACTTGGAATAGAGTTTCTCGAATTCACGGTGGCCCTCGATGGCATTGTTGTCGTAGTCAACCCCGAAAATGATTGGGTCGACACGATGACGCCTGCTCAGCTGAAGACGATTTGGCAACCCGCAGCTACAGGAGACATCATGAATTGGAGTCAAGTTGACCCCGAGTGGCCAGAAGAAGAATTCAAGTTATACGGCCCAGGTACAGCATCGGGGACATTTGAATACTTCACAAAGGTTATCAATGGAGAGAAAAAAGCAAGTCGTTCNGATTACAATCCCAGCGAAAACGACAATATGCTGGTTCGAGGTGTTGCAGGAGATAAAGGTGGGCTTGGTTACTTTGGCTTGGCTTATTACCTGGAGAATGCTGAAAAGCTGAAGCTCATTGCTGTTGACGGTGGCAATGGTCCTATCAAACCGAGCGATGAGACAGTCAAAGATGGCTCCTATGCCCCGCTCTCGCGCCCATTATACATTTATGTAAATGCCGAATTATTGAAGCGTCCTGAAGGTAAGGAATTCGTCGAATTTTATCTGAATAATGCCTCCAGTATGGCCGTGAAAGCCAAATATGTTTCAGCACCCGATGATGCGCTGCAGAACAATCTGGAATTGTTGAAGACCACGCTGGGAGCAAAATAGTAGNGAGTTGATCCTGTTTATAGTTACTTCCCCACTCTTTTTTCGCATAGCGACAAGGTATGATGAAGACCTCTGCAGGTAATGTTGTAGGCGCCAGGTCATCGCTTGTGCGAGAAAGGTCCCAATGGTTTGAAAATATAATACATGGCCTTTTGATCTGCTGCGCTTTGGTTTCAGTAATTACGACAATTGGCATCGTGTTGGTGCTGTTGTCGCAGTCGATTCCATTTTTTCAAGAAGTTCCGCTTCTAGAATTTTTAGCNGGTACGAAATGGGCTCCCCTTTTCAAACCACAACATTTTGGCATATTGCCACTTTTCTGCGGAACATTCCTGGTAGCTGGCGGTTCGGCAGTGATTGCCGTTCCGCTGGGTCTGGGGACGGCAATTTACTTGAGTGAGTATGCTTCTCCACTCATGCGAGATTCCGTGAAGCCTCTGCTTGAAATATTGGCAGGCGTACCTTCCGTAGTTTTTGGCTATGTAGCTGTNGTTTTTGTATCGCCTGCTATTCGAAAAATCTTTCCCTCAGCAGATTTATTCAATGCCATGAACGCATGTGTCGTCGTTGGCATTATGATTTTGCCGATGATTATCTCGCTCAGTGAGGATGTCTTGCGTAGTGTGCCACGATCACTTCGTGAAGGAGCATATGCTCTGGGTGCTACCAAGTTGGATGTCACGGTGCGTGTGATTATTCCAGCTGCATTGTCTGGTATTGTTGCTTCATTCATTTTGGCAATTACTCGTGCCGTTGGTGAAACCATGGCCGTTTCACTTGCTGCAGGTGCTGAGGCGAAGTTGACCCTTAATCCGCTAACCAGTGTTCAGACGATGACAGCTTACATTGTTGAAGTCAGTCAGGGTGATATACCGGCCGGTTCAATTGAACATCGTACAATTTTTGCTGTTGGTTTGTCCCTATTTGTATTGACCTTATTGCTCAATGTTTTTGCGCAGTGGATTCTTAATCGAATGCGAGAAAAATACGAATGAGCCTTGCCAGCAAAACTTCCAATCGACCGTATGCGAAAATAACATCCAAGTTATTTACCTTCGTGTGCATGTTAAGTATGTGGATATGTTTGGCTGCTTTAGCGATTTTGCTGTGGAATATTTTTTCCTACGGTTGGAGTCGAGTCAGTTTCAGTTTTCTGACGACACAACCTTCTCAGATTAATCCAGAAAAGTCCGGCATCGTTTCTTCCTTGGTTGGTAGTATTTACTTAATTGGTTTGACTGCTTTATTTTCAGTCCCCATTGGCGTAGGGACAGCAGTTTACTTGGAAGAGTATAGTTCGGCGAGTCGTTGGCGTACTTTGGTGCAGACGAACATTGCTAATTTGGCTGGAGTTCCATCAATTGTTTATGGTATTTTAGGGCTGGGGTTATTTGTTCGCACGATGAGCCTGCAACGTAGTGTCGTGGCAGGAGCTCTGACGCTGACACTGGTCGTATTGCCTATAGTCATTCTTTCCACACAAGAAGCGTTGCGTGCAGTACCAGGAACGATTCGACAGGCTTCGTTTGCTCTAGGAGCTTCTCGATTGCAAACGGTTTGGTATCAAATTTTACCGGCGTCACTACCAGGCATACTAACCGGAGTGATTTTAGCGCTTTCACGTGCTCTGGGAGAAGCTGCTCCATTGGTAGCAATAGGTGCGGCCACTTATGTGCGAACTGCTCCCAGGAACTTGTGGGAGGATGATTTTAGCGCGTTGCCTTTGCAGATATATAATTGGACAGACCAATCGCAAGAAGCCTTTCATGAGGCTGCTGCAGGAGCGATTGTCGTGCTTTTGACAGTGTTAATCTGCATGAATGCGTTGGCTGTTATTCTACGCTATCGGCTTAGTAAAAAGATTCATTGGTAAAACTGGTTGACTATATATTTAATATGAAATTAATTCGCATAGGTTTGATCTCATGACTACAATCACAGAATTGGCGAATGAGGAAAGCTTGAGTATGACGACAGAACCAGGGACTTTATCTACGGAACCAGGATCTACGGAACCAGGATCTCCTGAACAAGGATCTCCTGAACAAGGGGTTACGCCTGTGCGTATTAAGACTGTTTCCAGTCTCCAACAAAACGAATCTCGCTCAGCAGATGAAATCGCACAGCATCCTAACAAGGTCGCTACGAGTCACCTCGACTTCTTCTATGGATCGAATCATGCATTGCATGACATTTCTCTAGACATGCCTGAACATTGCGTCACTGCGTTGATCGGTCCTTCAGGCTGCGGTAAATCAACATTTTTACGTTGCCTCAACCGCATGAACGACATGATTGAAGGGACGATTGTCAGGGGGAAAATTACGCTCGATCAAGAGGACATTTATAGTAGGAATACCGACGTCGTTGAACTCCGAAAGCGTGTTGGTATGGTATTCCAAAAATCCAACCCATTTCCCAAAACGATCTATGAAAATGTGGCCTATGGACCACGGGTTGCTGGAATTCGGAAACGTTCTGTACTTGACGAAATAATTGAGAAGTGCCTCAAGCAATCAGCACTATGGGATGAAGTGCATAACCGGCTAGATGAATCAGCCTTGCAACTCTCGGGTGGACAGCAGCAACGTCTCTGTATCGCTCGGGCATTAGCAACAGATCCGGACGTGCTTCTCATGGACGAACCGGCCTCTGCCCTTGACCCCAAGTCCACGGCTGCAATCGAAGACCTGATTTTCGAGCTAAAAGAAACCTACACCATTGTCATAGTAACCCACAACATGCAGCAGGCTGCCCGAGTCTCTGACAAAACAGCTTTTTTCTATGAAGGTCGTTTAATCGAAGTTGGATCCACAAATGAATTATTCACAAAGCCTCAGGAAAGGCAGACTGAGGATTATATCACGGGGCGATTTGGATAGCCTATGAGCAGAAAAGTGCTGCCTGCAATGCAAGCGTGAAAAAGACTTGGGCAGTTTACCTTATAACTAACTGAAACGCAAAAAATGCTACTAAAAAACTGAAATGACCAAACATCTCCAACGCGATTTGGAATCGCTCGAACAAGACCTGCTAGCCCAATCCGCCATCGTTGAGCGGATGATTTATCGAGCCAGTCAAGCCTTACGTGAACTGAGAACGGATCTGATTGAGCAATTAGCAAATGATGAAGATACCGTTAATTTACGTGAGGTAGAGATCGAAGAAGAGTGTCTTAAAATCCTGGCACTGCACCAACCTGTGGCCATCGATCTTAGGCGTGTAGCTACCGTATTAAAGATTAATGGGGATTTGGAGAGAATTGCTGATCTGGCTGTTAATATTAGTGAACGTGCTCAGAGCCTGGTTCTTCATCCCGATTTTCCGTTTCCTGATACTCTCGACCAGATGGTTGAAATTTCAACTTCAATGGTTCGCGATGCTTTAGATGCCTTCGTGCAACTGGATGTTGATGCAGCCCGAGAAGTTTGCCGGCGGGATGATGCTGTTGATGAACTCAATCGCAAGTGCATCATCGACCTGTACGAATACGTGAGCAATCACTCAGATGCGTTTGAGCCTGTATTCCAATTTTTCTCAGCTTCACGACATATAGAACGCATTGCGGACCATGCGACAAATATTGCGGAGGATGTGATCTATCTGGTTGACGGAGAGATTGCCCGACACCAGGATGGCATAGCAATGTAGAGTCAGGCACAAATAAACAGAGATAAGCGGAACAGTATCTTTAATGTCAAAAGCAAGTATTTTAATTGTAGAAGATGATTCCTCACTGGCCGAAGTACTTGATTACAATCTCAGCCAGGATGGTTTCGATACACGAGTAGCTCGTGATGGGCAGCAAGGATTACGCGAGATTCGTTTGCGTTGTCCTGATCTGGTGGTTCTTGACCTGATGTTGCCCATGATAGACGGGCTGGAAATTTGTCGGCAATTGCGCGCGGATCCTACCACGCAGGACTTATTGGTGCTGATGCTCACTGCACGTTCTGAAGAGTCTGATCAGTTGGTTGGGTTTTCTGTAGGAGCCGACGATTACGTCACAAAACCCTTTAGTTTGAAAGTCTTGTTGCAGCGGATCAATGCCCTGTTGCGTCGCAAAGATCAAGGAAGTCAGGATCGAGATATTCTAGTCAGCCAAGGAATTCTCATTGATCGACGACGACATCGTGCCACAGCCGGGGATACTCCGTTGGATTTAACGCCCAGTGAATTTGCTCTGCTGGAAACCTTGTTGCGACAACCGGGGCGTGCTTTTTCAAGAGCTGAATTGATAGATGTTGCTTTGGGTGATGATGTGATAGTTTTGGAACGCACTATCGACGTGCACATCCGTGCTTTACGTAAAAAGCTTATGGGACACGCTGATTTGATACAGACGGTGCGAGGTATTGGTTACCGCTTCAGAGATCCAACCGAATATGTATCGACTTCGTAAGGGACGGGCACGTAATTGTCTGCGACATCATTTCTCTGCGAGTTGCGTTTTTTTCTCTAGGCGCGCGTTCACCTGCTGTAGGCACCTAACCAGCTCTGTAGAAAACGACTGAATGGGACAATCTCAATAGGTCCTAAGTTTCAGAGGCTCACTGACCAATGACCAATGGCCTCCACCCCCAGCTCGCCTGTAGAGCATATTAACCCTCTTCTGCTGGCTGAGGGACTTCTGCAGTTGGGATTTCATTCGCAGGTGAATAGCAGTCATTGCTGCTGGCCTCTTCTGCGGCAGGACAACAGGGAGAGACTCGTCCACAGTGGCAACGGAAGACACTGTTTTGGAATCCACATGGTTTTGTGGGCCATCGCATGGTCTCGTAGTACCATGACATTACCTGGACATGATTCGAGACACTGAGGTCAATAATTCCACGAATTGGATGTGGTCCATCCACCTCGTAGTTGCAGACTCCTGAGCAGCAACAGACTTCACTGCCATAGCCGCTTATGCCTGGGGCCCAGTAGTTTTCAGCCACACAGACGCCGCAGTACGTCTATATGGGCTTCTCCGGGCAAGGTCTTTAAGGCTGGCGGCTCTCATTTCGTCTATTAGCTCGCACATTGAGGGTGTTCGCAAGAGAGCTTAAAAATCCGTCTTCTGGAGGCACGCTGCTGTAGAAGATGGTAAAATGCCATCTAGCCCGGATATTTCACCCGCTCCTGCTTCGGTACTCGCAGAGTTTCTAGTAAATTGGCCTTATCTGGCCGCGTTATGCTTCGACTCCGGGCACCGCGGCATAGCCGTGGTCGCCTCGACGTGTCAAAAACACTTGGAATAGGCTGGGCCTGAAGATATTTTAAACTAGGGGCATATCTTGTTTCAGAACTACGGTAATCTATCGAACAGAAGACGCATTTCGAGGAAGATAGAATATCGATACTTTCAAGGGGACACGATACACCCAGCGAAGCATGGCTTCATGGCGTCAGAAAGAGACAAAAGGACGCAGGCTACCGCAAGGGAGCGGATGAAATGTGCGGGCCAGGTTTATTGACTAATGACGAGGCTTTCTATGATTTGTGTATTTTGTAAACGAATTGTTGTTCTCCTGACAGGACTTGTCTTATTGGGCGGTCTATGCGTCGTCAGCTATCCTTTATTGACATTGTATGCTGAAGAAGGGCATGCTGAACAAGGGAAAGGAAAAGAATTGATGGCTAGTGATCCAGTTTTATCCGCAGCCAAACTCGAACAGGCTACATTCGGCGGGGGATGTTTTTGGTGTACCGAGGCCGTCTACCGTGAGCTCAAGGGCGTTACCAAGGTGGTATCTGGGTACAGTGGCGGAAATACGGCCAACCCGACCTATAAGGAAGTCTGCACAGGATTGACTGGCCATGCTGAAGTGATCCAGATCGAATTTAATCAGCAACAAGTTTCTTTTGCAGAGATTCTGGAGGTGTTCTGGAAAACGCATGACCCGACGACGCTCAACCGACAAGGCGCTGACTCCGGAACTCAGTATCGTTCGGTGGTATTTTACCATAACCAGGATCAACAAGAACAGGCCATAGAATACAAGAAAAAACTGGATTCTGCAGGTGTTTTTGACGGCCCTATTGTGACTGAGATCAGTCCCTACAAGAAATTTTATCCTGCTGAAGAAGAACATCAAAACTATTTTGCTCTCAACCGACGTATGCCCTATTGTTTTGGTGTGATTGGCCCCAAAGTGGCCAAGTTTCGCAAGATTTTTGCAGACAAGCTTAAATCTTCGCAGCCAGATAGTGCCGCAGTAGCCCAGAAAAATATCGACAATAAGCAAGACGAACAGCTTAGTGACAAGGAACAAACGGATTGGAGTCAGGTGAACTGGAAGGAAAAACTGACTCCTGAGCAATTTGAGGTGACACGTAAAGATGGCACCGAAAGACCATTTCAAAACGCCTACTGGGACAACAAACGTGAGGGTATTTACCAGTGTGTTTGTTGCGGCTTGCCTTTATTTGATTCTTCCACGAAGTACAAATCTGGAACGGGCTGGCCTAGCTTTTTTCAACCCATCAACCCAAAACACATAGTGGACAAGGAGGATCGCAAATTCTTTAGCGTACGTATAGAGAATCGTTGTGCACGTTGCGATGCTCACTTGGGTCATGTATTTACCGATGGCCCCCAGCCAACGGGCCTGCGTTACTGCATGAACTCTGCAGCTCTGAAGTTTATGGAGAAAGAGCCCGAAAAACAGCAATGAGAAAAGTAGCAATAAAAGGACAGGGTTTTGAACCCATGAGTCACCTGCTGAAAATTTATGGACAGAAAATCAGCCCAGATTGGACTCCAAGTCAATGTACAAGAGGGACCTTCATTGCCGATGAAAGATTCCAGCCAAAAAACCTTCACTGGCTATTGAATTGGCAACTGCTTTCAACATAAGCAGATGCAGGCAACGCTTCCAAACCGTAGGGGCAGGAGGCGTTGTTTTTTTTGAATTCAGATCATTGGGTTTTTATTGGCGAAAAATCCCACCCTTGTCAGTCCGTATAATTGGTATTCTTGCGCAACCCTCAGTTTTGCAGAGGAGTCGTTGGTATTGAGGGCTGTTGTCCGTTGGGCTGATTCTCAGGAAACTGCCTTTTAAGATGACCAGTGCCCGACCGTAATTGATCGGTAATTAATACTGCTGCCAATTCTCATCCTGTTACGGCCGCATCCAAGTTGCCGAACACATGGTGAGAAATAATAGCCCCCTCAAGGAGAAGAAGAAGTTTTTGATGATTCTTAGACGACACTGTACGGATAGACATAAAGTTATCGCACTACAAGTGAAAAGGTATGTGTCAGGTACATTTTTGATGAGGAAACATTCAGCGGGGGTGTTTTAACAAAATCCCTTTTTGATTGTGAGTGGAAATTCCCTATAGAAGGACTCGACTTATATTTAGCCACCTGGGGCCCATATTAGGCTAACTATGGAATTGCTATCACGTCAATGAAAAATGTGAGTGCCCGATTCTGGGAGCATTGAACCCGGACCACAGGCCTTCTCAGGCGGCGACATCTTCGAGAAACGGTTTTAGAGAGGTCGTTTAGAGAGAGGTCGTGTAAAGAGAGATAGCCGCCTGGCATGCTTAGTTGGGATCGTATCCCAAGTTGGCGCTCAACCATCGCTCGATTTCTGCCACACTCATATGCTTGCGATGTGCGTAGTCTTCGACTTGTTCTCGGGTGAGGCGGTCAACTGAAAAATAGCGCGCCTCGGGGTGTGCAAAGTAAAGACCCGAGACGCTTGCGGCAGGAAGCATCGCAAAGCTTTCGGTCAATCGGATACCCGTATGCTTCTCCACATCCAGCAATTCAAATAAAGTGCGTTTTTCGGTGTGGTCAGGTTGAGCTGGATAACCGGGCGCTGGACGGATGCCACGGTATTTTTCTGCAATGAATTCCTCATTTGTAAACTCTCCATTACGTTCGTAACCCCATTCGCTTCGTGCGCGGGCGTGAAGGCATTCGGCAAATGCTTCCGCCAGACGATCGGCTAGCGCTTTTGTCATAATCGAGTTGTAGTCGTCATGTTCCTTATCAAATTTGGCGGCCAGTGCATCGCAGCCATCCCCCGTAGTTACGGCAAAGGCTCCAAGGTAGTCATTTCGTCCAGTATCAATGGGAGCAATAAAATCAGCAAGGCTATAAAAGATATCTTGCCCTTTACGCTCCCATTGTTGTCGTAGTCCGTGGAACCGGCAGAGCTCTTTGGAGCGGGATTCGTCCGAATAGACAAGGATGTCTTCACCATTACTTGCTGCCGGCCAGAAACCATAAACGCCATGAGCTCGTAGTAGTTTTTCGTCGATGATGCGCTGGAGCAGTTTTTGGGCGTCGTCGTAAAGCTTACGAGCTTCTGCGCCTACGAGCTCGTCCTCAAAGATACGTGGGTATTTTCCTTTTAATTCCCAGGTCTGGAAAAACGGCGACCAGTCAATTGCCTGGCTTAACTCTTCGAGTCCAAAGTCTTGGCAAACACGATACCCAGTAAAGGCAGGTTGCCGGAGATCTGCGGTCGACCAATCGCAGGTAAATTGTTTTTTTTGTGCCTCTGCGTACGGACGGAGTGTGACAGCTTGTCGTTTGGCATAAGAAGCGACTAGTTGTTTTTGCAGTTGCTGGTTCTCATCTTCGAATTGCGAACGGTTCTCATCACTAATCAAACGTTCGACGACCCCAACAGATCGAGATGCGTCCAGAACATGGGCAACGCAGTGGTCGTAACAAGGGGCAATCTTGACAGCCGTGTGCTTGGCGCTCGTAGTAGCACCACCTATCAGGAGTGGCTTGGAGACACCCGTACGTTTCATTTCTCGGGCAACATGGACCATTTCGTCAAGACTGGGTGTGATCAACCCTGAGAGGCCGATAACATCAACATTTTCGGCAGCAGCCGTTTCCAGGATTTTTTCGCAAGATACCATCACACCCAAGTCGATTACCTCAAAACTATTGCAACCCAATACCACACCGACAATATTTTTGCCAATATCGTGGACGTCACCTTTCACGGTGGCCATCAGTACCTTGGCACGGGATTGTCCTTCGCTACCCTCAGCAGCTTTTTCAGCTTCCATAAACGGAGTGAGATAAGCAACTGATTTTTTCATGACGCGGGCTGATTTAACGACCTGAGGCAAAAACATTTTGCCAGCTCCAAACAAGTCTCCCACGACACTCATGCTAGCCATCAGTGGTCCTTCGATGATGCCCAGGCAGGAATCGTATTTTTGTCGTGCCTCTTCAGTATCTTCGTCGATATATTTGACAATGCCTTTGAGGAGAGCGTGTTGCAGACGGTCTTCGACTGAGCCGGTGCGCCATGATTCGTCTTGCCTGCTTGATTTACCCCCCTGCCCTTTTACGGTTTCTGCAAAATCAACCAACCTCTCCGTTGCATCCTTCCGGCGATTGAGTAGCACGTCTTCAACGAGTTCTTTGAGCTCCGGAGCAATGTTTTCGTAGACTTCCAGTTGGCCGGCGTTGACAATCCCCATGTCGAGTCCGGCCTGGGTGGCATGGTATAAAAACGCCGAGTGCATCGCTTCACGCACGGCATTATTGCCACGAAATGAAAACGATATATTGGACACTCCCCCCGAAACATGCACTCCCGGGCAAGTCGCTTTGATTTGACGGGTGGCCTCAATGAAGTCGACTGCGTAGTTGTTGTGCTCTTCGATGCCTGTTGCTACGGTGAGAATGTTGGGATCAAATATGATATCTTCCGACGGAAAATCAACGCGTTCGGTAAGTACCTGGTAGGCACGCTGGCAAATCCGAACTTTTTCACTTTCAGTTGCGGCTTGCCCTTCTTCGTCGAAGGCCATCACGACGATGGCTGCACCGTACTGACGGCACAGTTTGGCCCGACGTACGAACTCTTCTTCGCCATCTTTGAGGCTGATTGAATTGACAATGGCCTTCCCCTGGACTGCCTGCAAGCCTGCTTCCAGTACCGACCATTTACTACTATCGATCATGACGGGTACAGCAGATATATCGGTCTCACCCGCAATCAGCCGTAAGTATTTGGTCATGACTGCTTCACTGTCGAGTAGTCCTTCGTCCATATTGATATCGATAACATTGGCACCCCCTTCGACTTGGCCACGAGCAATTTCGACAGCCGCCTCAAAATCTTCTTCTTTGATAAGACGAGCAAACTTTCGCGATCCTGTTACATTGGTTCGCTCGCCAATCATCAGGAAATTACTCTCAGGGCGGAGAGTCATCGGTTGGGTCCCGCTAAGCCTGAGGAGTGGGGCGACCGTAGTGCGCTGGTGGGGCCGGATGCCCTCTACTCGCGATGCTATGGCAGCAATATGTTCTGGACAGGTGCCACAGCATCCTCCCACAATGTTGAGCCAGCCATTATCGGCATATTCACCTACCATCGCCGACATATCCGCAGGACCCAAATCGTATTGACCCATTTCGTTGGGCAAGCCGGCATTCGGATGACAGCTAATGTAGGTTGTCGCCGTTTTTTGTAGCAGTTCGATATGTGGTCGCATCACGTCGGGACCCAACGCGCAATTCATGCCCACAGAAAGCATTGGAAAATGCGAGACCGCATGCCAGAAAGCCTCTACCGTTTGCCCTGAGACAAAAGTTCCGCCACCCGTATCGAAGGTGGCTGAGACCATGACCGGGATGCGGCTTCCTGTCTGATCGAAGTATTTCTGGATTGCAAACAAACAGGCCTTGAGGTTGAGTGTGTCGATTGCCGTTTCGGGCATCAGGATATCAACGCCTGCTTCCACCAGCGACTTGACCTGGGCGTAGTAGGATTCGGCCATCTCTTGGAATGTCACTGCTCGAAAGCTGGCATCTTCGACCGAAGTACTGATTGCCGTTTGTTTGGTTGTGGGGCCAATCGACCCTGCGACAAAGCGAGGACGGCCAGGATTTTTTTCGACAAAATCCTCACAGGCAGTGCGAGCACAGCGAACAGCCGCCAGGTTGATTTCGTCGACGAGTCCCCTCGGCAAGTTAAACTCGTCTATGCCTAGAGGACTGGCCCCAAAAGTGTTCGTTTCGATGATATCGGCGCCTGCTTGCAGATAGCGGCCGTGAATGGCCGTCATGTCATCGGGTCGTGTGAGGCAGAGGATATCAGCAAAGTTTTTCAGATCTTTATCGTGGCCCGCAAATCGCTCGCCCCGAATTGCTGCTTCATCGAGTCCCAGGGCCTGTATCTGTGTTCCGGTTGCCCCATCGAGGACTAGAATTCGCTCCTCGAGAATCTGCTCTAATTGTTCGGTAACGTCAGGCATGGGCATGGTGGCAGGCTAGTAGTGGCAGGCTAGTCGAGGCAGGCAAATCTTGGCAGGTTGCTGTGGGTTGGACTTCGTAAGTCAAGTCTTGAAAAATTGATAGTCGCGAATTATCTCAGAACATGACATATTCGGCAATGTCGGCGTCAACAGATAGGGGAGGACTCTCCAAGTCTTGCCGAACCTTTGGATACATTGGCTGCTGCACATGCCTCCGTGGGAGACTTTTCTGCTGCTATCAAGCGGAACAGCGGGCCATCCCATGGAGTTCCAAGAATAAGAAGTATCGTAAACGACTTGAACTTTACCAGGCTGGCAAGCCTTCTCTACGTCAGGTAAAGTCTTCGGTCTCTACGGTGGGCTCGCCACAATCACATGGGCTCTCCATGCTAGCAGCGAAGAACAAGTTGACGCACCCGAATGCATTTCTATCAGAACGATCTACATCGGATTCAACAACCACAGGGCCACCGCTGAGCGGTGGCCCCGGGTATTGTCAGTGAAACGCCTACGACGTATTCACTAGGGGAGGGACGTATCTTAG
>PATG01000075.1 GCA_002713555.1 Planctomycetaceae bacterium | reverse complement strand
CGCGTGATGCTCTGCCATCCCAGATTGTTTTTTTATGGAGCGCGTCACTACCTGCCGAATCTAGGGACCAATCTCTGCGGGCACCTTATCAGCTGGTAGAACAACTGGCCAGCCTCGTGCAAACAGTTGCCCAGCTATCGCGCGAAATCCAATTGTCGATCATTACTTTAGCCGCTCTGGAGGTTTTTGGCACCGAACCGATCGACTGGCAGCAAGCCGCCTTGCAGGGCCTCAATTTGGTCATTCCACAGGAATACCCGCAGCTAGGTTGTCGCTTGATCGACCTGCAGCCATCGGCAGATTCTGCACCGCAAAATGCCAGGCAGCTTTGGCAGGAGCTGCAAACAAGCAATTTTGAGAAAACGATTGCCTACCGAAATGGGAGGCGTTGGCAACTCGAGTATTCCCCTGTCAGGCTTGAGGCAGCCAGTCACAACCAGTTAGCGACTCAACGGAAAGGAACATTCTTTGTCGTTGGCGATCTCTCTTCGGAAATCGGCAAAGCCTGGGCGATGGCTCTGCTCCAAGAACCTGCAGCCAAATTGGTTGTAATCAATACAAATCCAGAAGTCAGCGAACAGCTACTGACTTTTCTAAAGAACTCTCCTACACATGACAATGTAGCTGAGTTGCTTTCCGTGGACAGCAGCGACCAATTGGTCGAAGTTTTGCAAGAAGCTCAGAGCGTTTTTGGCGCACCGACCGGCCTGTTTGTCTGTAGTCCTACGACCAACGAGCAATCGGCTGCTCCCTTGGCACTGCTGAAGCAGCAGAACTGGGACTATAACTACCAATCGAAAATAGCAGCCCTGGAAAAGGTTGCCGAGTTTGTCGTTGAAGCATCACCCCGATTTGTGTGCGTCCAGTCTTCCATGTCAGCCGTGTTAGGCGGGATCGGCTTTGGAGCCTATGCGGCAACGAACCACCAGATCGATGGTTTGGTATCGCTACAGAACCGTAGGCAATTGAGCCGTTGGGTTAGCATACATTGGGACCTTGTCGATTCAGGGCAAGAGGTATCACATGCGGGCGAAAATCAGGTGGGAGTCGTTGAGGAGGATGTGGTACTCAGTGCCGACGAAGTTTGGGAGGCAACAGGTCGCATCTTGCAACTTGAAACCTCAGGCCAATATACCGTCAGTCGCACACCACTCGCTGGTCGAATTACGAAGTGGGTTCGTGTTAGCCCCTACGAGACTGGTGACAGGACAGGCGGTATAAGAAAGTCTCACGCGCGTCCAAACCTCAACAACGAATACGTCCAACCAACGACCAAAGTTCAGCAGACCATCGTCAGCATCTGGGAAGAAATGCTAGGCATTGAAGGCATCGGCATTCACGACAATTTCTTTGCCCTGGGGGGCCATTCGCTCTTGGCCATCCAAGTGATCGGTCGACTCCGCGAAGCTCTCCCGGTGGAAATTGAACTTCGTCACCTGGTCTCCGACGACCCAACACCTGCTCGCATCGCCCAGCTGTTGGAAGCAGAATTACCACAGCCGGAGCAGCTCGACGCCATGTCGGAACTGGTAGCGGAGATCGAAACCATGTCATCAGCAGAAGTCCGAGCACAGCTTGAAGAAAAATAAATCGATAGAACATGAAAGACCTCCACGAACAAATTGCCAAACTAACGCCGGAAAAGCGGGCTCTCTTGGAGCAACGACTTGTAGAACAAGGTCTGCCACTCCCCAACTCTGGCCGAATCGAGAGGCGACAATCAGGCGAGCCCAGCGTTCTATCTCACGCCCAGCAACGATTGTGGTTTATTCAGCAATTTGACCCGCAGAATACCGCTTATAACATTTGTGCTGCACTTCGTTTGACGGGACTACTCGATACAACTTTGCTTGTCGATGCGCTAAACAAAATTACTGAACGACACGAATCGCTACGCACCAGTTTCCTTAAAGACACCGGCGGCCAGGCATTTCAAAAAGTCCACCCGCATCAGCGACTCGAGGTGCCTACGGTCGATATTTCCACTGGCGCAGATTCCGATAGGACTGTGAAACAACGGATTAAGCAGCTCTCCGCCCAGCCCTTTGACCTTACCAAGCCTCCTCTACGGATCGAATTGCTCAAACTGTCTGACGAAGACCACATCCTCGCACTTATCACGCATCATATCGTTTGCGACCGTTGGTCGGTGATGGTTTTCTTACGCGAACTGGCAAGTTATTACAGCGAACAACAGTTGCCGCAGCTCCCCATCCAATATACCGACTGGGCGCATTGGCAACGTCAGCAGCTCCAAGGGCCACGACTCAAGGAATTACTCGACTATTGGAAGACGAAACTTGCTGGGCCGTTACCAGAAACCGAACTGCCGATAGCGGGTTCCCACCTTGAAAATCAGTCCAGCGAACATTTCCCAATTTCTTTGGGTCCCGTTACCTCCAGTCAGCTCAAAAAGCTGGCCCATGACCACCAAGTCAGCCTCTTCACTGTACTACTAGCGGCCTTCAAGCTTTTTTTGCATCGCTACAGTGGAACCAGTGATATCGTCGTTGGAAGTGAAGTGGCTAATCGCGATCGCACTGAAACCGCAGGCCTTATCGGACTGCTTGTGAACACACTCGTGCTGAGAACCGATCTTTCCGGAAATCCCACCTTCGGGGAATTGGCGGGCCGAGTTCACCAAACTGTTTCGGAGGGACTTACGCACAAAGACCTTCCCTTTGAAAATCTAGTTGAGACGCTCAATCCAGAGCGTGACCTAGACCAACTGACTCCACTGTTTCAGGTCAAATTTGATCTCCAACAAGTGCCCATCGAGCGCCAGCAACTGGCCGGTTTGGCCCTGCAGCGTATTCCCGTTGAAGATTTGCAAACCAAGTACGCCCTTCGATTCAATTTGCAAGAAAGCGAGCGCGGCATTGACGGACAAATCGAGTTCAGCAGTGGGCTGTTCGACCGGCAGACCATCGCTCAAATGGCCAAGCATTATGAAAATCTGTTAGGGGAAATTTTAGCGAACCCAAGCCACCCCATCTCGCAATGCCAGATCATCAGCGCGCCAGAGAGAGCAGAACTCATCAAGTTGAGTCAAGGTCCGGTTAGCCCTGGCGCAACTGGCACTCTCTATGAACTCTTCGAACAGCAAGTTCATCGTCAGCCCAATAATGTAGCTGTCATTGAAGGTGATAAGCATGTCACCTATGGTGATCTGAAGAAAATCGCCGACGACGTTTGTTGCCGCCTACGTGATATAGGCATTGGCCACCAGCAGCGTGTTGCCGTTTCGATACGCAAGTCTGCCAAAATGGTCGCTAGCATGTTGGGAATCCTCAAGGCTGGGGGCGCTTATGTGGCCATTGATCCCGAATATCCAGAGGAGCGCAAGCGTTACATTTTAGAAGATTCCCGCTGTCGAGTGCTTTGCGATGACACGGGGATTCAGATATTAAGCGACGGTAAAAGCGATGATGCTACCCGCACTACGCCCAAACCCTCGCACGATTCTTTGGCCTACATTCTCTACACTTCGGGGTCCACAGGCCGCCCCAAAGGAGTAGCCATCGAACATCGTAGTGTCGTTGCTCTCCTGAATTGGGCGCGCGACCAGTATTCTCAAGAGCAGTTGGCCGGGGTCTTGGCATCAACGTCGATCTGCTTCGACCTTTCTGTCTTCGAGATCTTCGTGCCGCTAGCGTGGGGAGGCTCGGTTATTGTGGCCGAAAATCTCTTCGAGCTGCACAACTTGCCAGCTCGCCACCAAGTCACGCTCATCAATACCGTACCAAGTCTCTTGCGACAATTACTCGCTGGCGGCGAACTTCCCGAATCGGTGCAGACCGTGAATCTTGCTGGCGAAGCTCTACCGCATGATCTGGTGGCTACACTACAAGCTCGGAAGATTGAGCATATCTACAATCTATACGGACCTTCCGAAGACACAACGTATTCTACCTGTGCGGCACTTGACGCGAGATGTTTTGATCCGGCAGCAGACAAAGTTCATATTGGCAAGCCGATCGCGAATACCCATGCTTACGTGTTGGATTCCCAGCTGCGTCTCCAGCCTATCGGAGTCGCCGGTGAGCTGTATCTAGGCGGAGCGGGACTCGCCCGTGGTTATCTCGATCGGCCAAAGCTCACCGATCAGTGTTTTATTCCAAATCCAATTAGCAATAACCCACCAACACTTTATCGCACTGGTGACCGAGTGCGGCTGCGCGAAGATGGCAACCTCGAATTCCTCAGTCGCCTGGATGATCAATTTAAGATCCGAGGATTTCGCATTGAAGCCGGCGAAGTCGAAAGCTTGCTGCGAGCACATCCCGAAGTAGAAGATGCGGTTGTTGTGGCACATGATACTGAAAAGATGGGCGATGAAAAAGAAAAAGTCTTATTAGCATATCTGGTCAGCGCAACAACACCCGATCAAAAAGTTGCTGTGCACGAGAGGCAAAACGAAGCCCAGCTCACCTCGGCGCTTCGCCAGTATCTTGCCGAGCAACTCCCTTCGGCCATGGTCCCAACACTATGGCAATTGCTGCCGCAAATCCCTCGGCTTCCTAACGGCAAGGTTGACCGTCGCCAGCTTCCTCAGCCTCAAGGCTTGCAGGTCACTGCGACTTATGTGGCTCCTACGAGTGAAATCGAACAAACACTTGCCAAATTATGGCAAGAGCTACTCAAGCAAACGAAAGTAGGTATCCACGATAATTTTTTTGAACTGGGAGGCCATTCGCTGCTTGCGATTCAACTGGTGACACAGATGCAAGGGCAGTTTGGTATCGAGTTTCCACTGCGCAAACTTTTCGAAATGCCAACGGTTGCTCAATTGGCCACCTATATTGATGAGCAAACCGACTCGCCAAACACACTGGCTCAGACGCACCCAGCAGCTCTCTTCGATTTAAGGAGTGACCCAAACAATCGCCACGAGCCGTTCACGCTGACCGATCTACAACAGGCATTCTGGCTGGGACGCAGCGGTGCCTTTGAGCTAGGAAACATCGCGACTCACGGCTATCGAGAAATTGAAACCTCAGGCCTCTCGCATGCAGCCATTCAAGCCGCCTTCAATCAGTTGATCAAGCGGCACGACATGCTGCGAGTCGTGGTCAATAGCAACGGTCTTCAGCGCTGTCTGGAGCAAGTGCCGGAATACGAAATTGCTCTGCAAGAATCCAAACAACTCGATGATGTGGATGCGTACCGCGAGTCACGTCGAAAAGAGTTGTCACATCAGGTGCTTAGTCCCGAAAGCTGGCCTTTGTTCCATGTCGAAGCTTTGTCGCTAGATAATGACCGTACGATCTATTTTGTTAGCTTCGATGTTCTGCTGGGCGACGCCTGGAGCTTGCAGATTCTTGGCCGAGAGATGGCTCAGCTGCTACGCGGTGTGACACTGCCGCCACTAGAGCTTTCGTTCCGCGACTATGTGCTTGCAGAGCGAACTTTTGTCAGTAGTCCACGTTATCGTGAAGCTTGGGATTACTGGCAGCAGCGGGCTGCTACTCTACCGCCTGCTCCTGAATTGCCTCTTATCAAAAGCACTACAGAACTTAACTCGCCCCAATTTGTACGCCGTTCTCATCGGCTCCCGATCCAACAGTGGAATGCAATCAAGCGCCATGCCCAGCGTCTGGGGCTCACTGCTTCAGGGATCGTTTTGGCGGCATTTACAGAAGTCTTAGGCACATGGAGCCGCCGGCGCCACTTCACGCTCAACCTGACGCTGTTCAATCGTCCGCCGATTCATCCTGAGATCGATCAATTGGTTGGCGATTTTACGTCGTCGCTACTACTAGAAGTCAATCAATGTAACGGTCTGTCTTTTGCCGATCGCGCACGCCGACTACAAGCGAATCTTTGGGAAGTGCTGGAGCAACGAGCCGTGAGTGGCGTACGAGTGATTCGTGAACTTGCTCGTCGGCGCCAACTAGGCACCGACGCAATCATGCCGGTTGTGTTTACAAGCACACTTGGCAAGATCGTTGCCTCTTCTGCCGCAAAAGACAAGCAGGCAAGTGTCACTTACGCTTTAAGCCAAACCTCTCAAGTTTACCTGGACCATCAGGTTTCTGAAATCGACGGCGAGCTGATTCTCAACTGGGACTCAATCGACGAGCTTTTTCCTCCAGGTGTGCTCGACGAAATGTTCAGCACGTACAGCAAATTCCTCTCCGAGTTGGCGGACAATGCGCTCCGCTGGACGCAAAGGCCGCAGTTGATTCAGCAAGCAACTATCGCAGAGCAACCTGGCAGCTGCCAACAACAGACTCCGGCAAACAATCTGTCGTTACTGCCAGCAGAGGGCCGTCTGCTTTATCAACCTTTCTTCGAGCAAGCTCTCAAGCAACCGTCATCACCGGCAGTCATTACCGATGAGTTCACCTTATCGTATGGTGAGCTTGCAAGTGCGACCGTTCAACTTGCCGATCGCTTATCCAAACACAACGTAAAGCCAAATGAATTCGTCGCCGTTTGCATGCCAAAAGGCTGGCAACAAGTGGTTGCTTGTTTGGCGATTCAGGTAGCTGGAGGTGCCTACGTTCCCATTGATGCCAAACTACCGCAAAGTAGACGACATCAAATGCTGCAAGACACCTATTCGCGGCTCGTACTGACCACTGCTCAAAGCCCCGCTGATTGGCCTGATGTAACAATTCAAATGCGCATCGAATCTTCCGCTACTCAGCAGCAACCATTGCATTTGCCCGAGCCACAACAACAAGCGACCGACTTGGCCTACGTGATCTTCACTTCAGGATCAACCGGCCGCCCCAAGGGAGTCATGATCGATCACCGTGGTGCAGCCAACACGATCCTCGATATCAACGAGAGAA
This sequence comes from Planctomycetaceae bacterium, assembly GCA_002713555.1. Next base: position 5,484 of record PATG01000075.1, on the reverse strand, counting down.
TCCAACTTCAGCCTACTGACCGTGTGTTCGCCCTCTCTTCGCTAAGCTTTGACCTGTCGGTCTACGACCTCTTTGGAACTTTAGCAGCAGGGGCAGCAATCGTCATCGGCGATGACTCGACGAAGGTCGAAGATCCTCAGTACTGGCTAAAACAAGTGGCTCGTCACCAAGTGACTATCTGGAATTCGGTGCCGGCATTGATGCAATTGTTTGTAGACACATTGCAGAAGCCAACCACCAAACAACACTCTCCTCCCTTGCGCACAATTTTACTGAGTGGCGATTGGATTCCGCCCACACTCCCAACCGACATCAAGCGTCATTTACCAGAGGCAACTACGATCAGCCTGGGAGGTGCTACTGAAGCATCCATTTGGTCGATCGCGCACACAATCGACATCATCGATCCAGACTGGCCAAGTATTCCCTATGGTAGTTCGCTTACCAATCAGACCTGGTATATCTTGGACGAGAACCTTGATCCGAGGCCACCTTGGGTACCAGGTGAACTTTATGTTGGTGGCCAAGGTGTCGCTCAAGGCTATTGGAACCGACCGACGCTCACCGCGGAAAATTTTCTTCCTAACCCATTTTCTGATAACGATCATCCGTATCTCTATCGAACCGGAGACTGGGGACGTCTACGACCACACCAACCGCCAACCCAGAAGCAGGATCCACCGCAACAGATTCCGTCTCATGCTCAAACGGTTATCGAATTTCTTGGCCGAGAAGACCAGCAAGTGAAGATAAACGGTTATCGAATCGAACTGGGTGAGATTGAAGCGGCGATTACCGAGCACCCGTCGATTGATCATGCTGTGGTCTCAACTTTTGGATCGCCCCCTGAACTGATTGCCTATGTCGTTCTCAATCAATCGTCAACGGCAGCTCCAAACCACCTACTTCGGCGACTACAACTGAAGTCTGACAAGCAAAATCAAACGCCAGCTCAGCTGGACGGTATACCACTGCCTCCAGTCGATGAAACAAAGTCTTTTTTCCGCCGCCAAAGTCATCGCCAGTTTCTCAGTGACACGATTCCGGCTGAGTCTTTTGGATCTTTATTAGCTTCGCTCGCTGCCAAGCCCGACTCTACAGCACAACTTCGTAAATATCGCTATCCCTCAGCGGGTAGTCTCTATCCTGTGAAAACCTACATCAGTGTTAAGCAAGGTCGAGTCGAAGGTATTCCGAGCGGTTGGTATTGCTACGATTCGCAAGGTCATCAACTCCAACCAATCGACGCTTCGATCGACAGTGGATCAGCTCAATTTTATGACACAAACAAGAAAACGTTTCAGCAAAGTGCTTTTGGCTTATTCTTTGTTGCTGATTTCAAAGAAATTCAGCAGATTTACGAAGAGCGTGCACGCGACTTCTGTTTGCTCGAAGCTGGCTACATGGGACAGCTGCTTATGCAGAAAGCTCCAGATCTCGAGTTGGGCCTATGCCCAGTCAACGACCGCGAGTTTGAAACTCTTGTCAAGCATTTAGAGCTTGACCCGTCGCATAATTGCCTGCATGGCATGCTAGGCGGGCGCATCGACCCAGCTTGGTCCGACCGCTGGATGGCCGCTAGAGAGCCCGACAACCTCTCTTTTCAGGAGCAGCTCCAAGCTTACCTACAAAACCAGTTGCCAAAATACATGGTCCCCAATCGGTTTCAGGTTTTGGATCACTTGCCCTTATCAGCGAACGGAAAAGTTGACCGCAACGCACTGCCCGCGCCAAACACCCCAGCAGAAAACAACTACGTGCCGCCGACCAGTGAGCTTGAAAAGACAATCACTAACCTGTGGCAACAATTGCTTGCCATTGAGCAAGTCGGCATGCACGACAACTTTTTCCAACTAGGCGGCAACTCTCTCCAGGCGATCCAGCTACTGGGCCATCTCCGAGAGACGTGCCATGTCGAAGTCACCATGGAACGGCTTTTCGGCGCGCTGACACCTGCTGAGCAAGCCGAAATGATCACGTCACTCCAATCTAGCACGAAATCATCAACAACGATTCCACAAGTACCTAGGACACAGCAGCCCTTAGACCAAATCAGTGATGCCGAAGTTGACACAAGACTTCAGAAATTACTTTCTTCAAAAAATCCTGCACTAGAAAAGACCCCTGACTAACGCCTGCGAGAAGTAAAGTAGCACAGTTGCCACAACCATAACGAACCACGACAAGACAGGCGTTTTCATCATAGCATAGCGCAGAATGTTGGCAGTACGCAGAAATCTCTTTTTTCCTAGTGCCACTCGAACACCACAAAGTGTGAGTCAAACTTTATCCTGTAGCACCATTATTTATCCCAAATCTGCCTCTTAGGTCTACATGCTGTAGCTAGTGTTACACCTCCAGTTCAGATTTTTTATACTCNTACCTTTTTCTTGCTGAATGAAGAGAGATNACGAAGATAACAACGCTTTAATTCAACTGACCACAGCCCCTGACAGCCCCCCAGCTTTCACGAAAACTAGAGCTATCTGTTCTTAAGTGCCGTGGAGTGCTGTACAAGATTCGGCTCCGGAAACAGTTGGAATGCTTAAATCCAGCCTCGTCTTGCAACCACCTCTACTAGCTGACTCAGCGTGGTGCGCAAGCANAAACACTTGCATCACGACTGCCAACATGCGACAACTTTTCTAAGAAAAAACTCTACCAGCAGCAAAAGAAGAAAAGCCGCTTTCACAAGTTGCACTTTGTGCAACCATTCACCACACCGCCTCCATGCCACACGTCTATCACGTGGCAACACATTGATTGCTTTCCAGCAATTTCACAACTTCGTCGTGTGGCATTGGTTTCGAAAAGAGATAACCTTGTCCAATATCACAACCCATCTCATTTAGTTTGCGGAACTGCTCTTCGTTTTCAATTCCTTCAGCTACCACTCGCATGCCCAGATTCTTTGCTAATTGAATGATCGCTTCAACAAAAACGATGGAACTATCGTAATGGTCACATAGCTGGCTGATAAACAAACGATCGATTTTCAGGATATCAAACGCGAAACGATAAAGTTGACTCAAAGATGAGTATCCTGCTCCAAAATCGTCAATACTGAGTTGCACACCAAGTTGTTTGAGCGCATTCATCACATCGGAAGCAGCAACAGGGTTATCAATAATACCACTTTCGGTGATTTCTAACTCAATCTTTTGGGCATCCAACTGATGTTTGTGCAGCAATTTTGTCAGTTCGCCAACTACGTCACTTTGAGAAATCTGCGGGCTGGCAACATTGATGCCTAAATGTAAATTCTTTTCTGGATATTGCCTTGACCATTCGCCCAATTGCTTGCACCCCTGACGCAACACCCAGTTTCCGATAGGCACGATCAGACCGTTTTTCTCAGCCACCGAGATGAAGTCTTGTGGCATGACAATTCCATACCCTGGTCGATCCCAGCGTATCAGGGCTTCAAATCCAACTATCTCTTGTGTTTCAAGTGAAATAAACGGCTGGTAGTGCAGAACAAACTCATCCTCTTCGATAGCTCGACGCAAATCGCCTTCCATACCAAGCTGCAACATGGCTTGCTGGTACATGGATATATCAAATATCTGATGCCGTGCTTTGCCTAACGTTTTTGCCTGATGCACTGCAATACTGCCATCGCGAATAATCTCGTCAGGAGCATTGTAGTTCCCAGAATTAATCACGACTCCGGTACTGGCCGAAAAAGTCAGCAGCTCATCGCCCAGACTATAAGGACTGCTTATGCTGCGTTGAACTCGTTGAATGATCGAGTCAATGCCTTGCAAACTACTGACGTTGTGAGCAAGAACCATGAACTCATCTGCTCCAAAATGAGCAACAATATCCTGAGGCCTCATTGCAGAACGAAGTCGATGACCAACTTCATATAAAAGCTGGTCCCCTATTTCGTAACCAAGACTTTCGTTAACTGATCGAAACCCATCCAGATTGATAAACAACACAATGAATGAGGCCCTACCTTGAGCCGCCATATTTAATGCCGATTCCAGATCTGAAAGGAATTCAGATTTAGTAGGTAGCCCTGTCAGACTTTCATGAGAGTGCAAGTCGCGCATTGCATTCTGCTCACGCTGTTCGCTGTTCATACTGGCTGGCCTGGGTGTAATTGATACATAAAAACGACTTGACATCTTCGCAAGGATAGGTTGCTCCGTGCCGGGGGGTGGTGAAAACACACAGCAAGAAAGAATAGAAAAACACTTGCAACTGTTATGCTACAGGACACAAAAATACGAACCGTATGGATCATGCCCCCCTTAGGGTTTTTGTCGAGACACGAATTGTCGCTAGCTGGGCACCCTCACCCAGGCCCACACTTTTTTGAAGTCGCTTTTAGAGTGGGTTGAAGTACGCTAATCCAGACCTTCTTTTACCCATCTTCTGTAAAAACTAATTCAGACTGGCACAGTAGAAAATCCATTCACGCCAGAGAAGGAATCCGTGGCGGTGTAAACGTGTCAAATTTATAATTCTCGGGTAGGCTCTTGGCACACCGAAGGTTAATCTAATTATTCAGGCAGATACGAGAATCATCTGCTTTTTCATTGCCACCATAGACCACACTCCCAGGTCTGATTCCTGGGTCCCCCCATTTCCACTCACTCTAAAGCGAGGCGTATCGAGTTGACCTTGCTGCAGCCGATCGAAAACGAAAAACAGCGGCAGCGTTGGCTGGAAATTGCGCTCGTATTTGTCGTTTGCTTCATTGCAGGCGGATCTCTAGTACCCCATGTGAACGAAACGCATTACCTGGCCAAAGCCAAACATTATTGGCAGCCAGACTGGTGTGTGGGAGATCTGTTTCTAGAATCCGGCAAAGCGCATCTGACTTTTTACTGGACACTCGGTTGGTTGACCAAGTTTTTTTCACTAGCGACAGTTGCCTGGATTGGCCGCGTCGCTGCCTGGTTGGCACTGGCGATTTCATGGCAGCGCTGTAGCCGGTCAATCCTGCCCTATCCTTTTGCAGCATGCATTACAGCCATACTCTTCGTCACCTTGGTGGACTGGACGAACTTCGCCGGTGAATGGGTTGTGGGCGGGGTGGAGGCAAAGTGCTTTGCCTACGCGTTTGTATTTTGGGGCTTAGCTGCACATGCCAAAGAACAATGGTCCCGGGTTTGGCCCTGCTTTGGCCTGGCAGGAGCATTCCATGTGCTGGTCGGCGGCTGGTCGGCAATTGCAACAGCCATGGTTTGGCTAAGCTTGCCAAAGAAAAATAGACTCTCAATACACCAAATGCTGCCTGCTATTTTGGTGGGCGTCATTTTGGCCCTGCCGGGTGTGGTCCCAGCGCTACTTCTCGCACAAACGGCCACCGTAGAGACGGTCGATCAAGCTCGGATCCTGCGGCGCATAGGTGCTGAAACTCTGCCCGTTCGTGTAATGGCCGGTGATCTTTTCGCCTGAAATCGTCACATCCTGCACATTGCCCGCATCCACTTCGGAAAGCAGACGCGAGAAATTGATCTCGGATGTGGA
>PATG01000074.1 GCA_002713555.1 Planctomycetaceae bacterium | reverse complement strand
GCGTCGCGCAGCTTCGCGGGCCGCTTGCACGGCCGGAAGCAGCAGTGCGACCAGCACGCCGATGATGGCAATCACCACTAGCAGTTCGACTAATGTAAATCCACGTCGTGTCATGCGCCCTGATCTCTGCGTTCCATATTCGGAGAGTGTCACAAACAATCTCCGAGTGCCTCTCGAAAGGCCGCCATTCTAAACGCCAAACTACCGAACGACCAACCCAAGGGGGCACCTTCCTAGAGCAGTTCCCCTAAAAGCTGAGCCACAAAGAACACTGAGAAGAATATCTCATCTAGCACTTTCTCTGACATCTCTGTGCACTCTGTGGCTACATAAAAAAGGTTTTGCTCTACTGAAGGGCATCATTTCAGCAGCAAGAAAAAAGGGGGCCCCAGGCCCCCCCTTGAATCCTAACGCCGCCGTCGCACTCTCAGGCCGGCCATAGCACCCGCCAGCAACAGCGCGGCACTTGTCGGCTCGGGCACAGCTGCTGTGGCAGCCGCAAGTCCTGCTGTTCCATAGTTATTCTCCCAGTCCATGAGATCGGATTGGCTCAATGGGTTTGGCGAGTTGCCAACTTGCCACTCGAGCAAGTCAATGCCATCCACATCCCCGTCACCATCAAAATCGCCGGGCGTGCCAGTCGTCGAAGTTAGCAGCAAGTCTGTGCCGTCCCCGCTCACCGACAGCTCAAATCCGGCAAGTCCTCCGCCGGCCAAGGTCAGTGAACTCACATCCCCGCCAGGGAAGACGATGGGGATGGTGGAATCGATCAAGGTCATCGGAGCGCTAACGGTGGCCCCATCGAGTAAATCGATTTGGATCGCGCCCTCTAAGGTGACCGTGCCAGTGGTCACGAGGGAAGCGGAGCTTGCTGGGTAGACCAGAAAGGCGAGTTTATTCGTGCTATTTAAGTTGGCGTCACCAATCGAGGCTGAGGCCACTCCCACCGCTAAGGCACCCGTGGCGTTGATGGTGCCAGAACCAGTAATTGCCGTGTTGAATAGCGCGTGGCCGTTTCCGCCCCCTATCTCTGGGAAAATGTCCAGGGTGTTGCCACCCAGATCGAGTAGGTTGTTGAACCAGACTGAGGCGTCCTGACTAATGATCACGTCCGTGTCGCTCATGAGATTGACCTTGTTCTGAAATTGGTGACTACCTTGCTTCACAATAATCGAGGGATCGTTGCCTATCCCATTCTGAACCAGATTGATGCCACCGTTACCCGCAATGACGTACTCGTTGTTATTGTCAAACTCGACGCCATGGAGCGTTCGGTCTTGTTCGGTAAACACTGTTCGCGGAGCTTGGATGGCGCCGCGAAATTTGGCAACCGACTCGGCCGAATCGGGTCCATGGGGAACATTCCATTTGTTATCATCCCAATTTCCGGAATCGTCAGCAAGCCAAACACCCTCTTCGCGCCCAAACCATTTTACGCTGAGGTAGTTTTCCACCGCCGCGGTTTCCGTGGTGGTCAACAGCTTGTCGTAAATCAACAGCTCAGCAAGGTCACCTTGCCACCATTCGTTAAGATTTGAACCTTGAACTCCGAGATACGAGGTGGTTGAAAAATCCCGCAGTGGCGCTGAAGCGGAGCCATGATTCAATTTATTGAGGGTAGCACCTGCTATTTGATGGACACTTGACGAGCCCGTTCCGATCGGATCGTGGTCCCAGGACACTCTGACGATGCTATGGTCTCTGGGAGACTCAAGCGAAGTGGCCGAAGGGGGAGTCGGATTCAGATGATCGGTAAAGCGAACGTATGATTGTACTGGTGCTTGACTGCCATCATGCATCGCACCTAAATAAACCGACCCGGCCGCGGTAGCGGGGGTAAAATTCGAGTAGAGAATCCGTGGTGAATTATTCTGGTCGTTCGTGTCGTAGACGCCAATGAGGGTGAAGTCTTGGCTCGTTTGCACGGTGCCAGCGAGAATCATCCCGTCGTCATGAAGCTGGACGTGCGGCTGGTCGTTGAGAAGACTAGGGTCTTGGAAGAGGACGGGGGAGCCACCCGGTTGGCCAGCAAGCGGCGTGGCGTGGTGATTGTTGCCTGACTGATCCTCCCACAACGTGACTTCGTCACTAACGTTGGTCGTCACGCCCACCGTAGCATCGAGCCACAGCGCCAGATCGGTCTGGACAGGGTTCGTCTGCCCCGCCGCTGGATTGGCCAGTGCTATGACAGCCAACACGAACCCGATGACCTGATGCCACGGGCGAACAGAACTGCAAATAATATTCATTGGTTCTAGTAATCCTTAAGGAGGAGTCAATTGCTCTGTCTATATTAAAGCTGTGTCCAGTTAAAGCCTACCTTCCACCTAAGCCCCCCTCACCGCAGGCGAGTCGCCGTGGCGACACCTGCCCTCTCCCCCGAAGCGGGGGAGAGGGTTCTCGGACGGGTCTTTAGCAGTGCAGGACGTACTAAGTCGAGGTTATCAATACGATGATCTACGTCTACGCAATGCCAGCAGCGAGCCAAGTCCCAGTCCCATGAGACTCATCGTTGTGGGCTCAGGAATCTCGGTAATGATGTACTTCATGAACTGCGCTCTAGGAGGTCCGCCCGGATGGTCTGCGTGTTCGCTAGGCGGCGTAACGATGTCAATGGTATCGCCAGGGGCAACACTTATGGTCAGTGAACCGTTGGCAAGAGAATCGGCGAAAGTCAGGCGGTTACCGTAGCCGGCGAGGTTCACAAAGTCGCCGCCGCCGACAGTTCCCGAAGTTGCGGTATATCCCGCGGCGACAACATTATTCGGATCATGATTCGAATCGTTTTTCAAAACTTTCCACCAAGTGGGACTTGGTGAAGCAGCATTATAGATATAGCCGCTGATTTGTATTTTCGAAGCGGTATCCGCATCCGCGGTCCAACGGAGCATGTAGTTGCCATGACCGCCTACCTGTTCATTAAGGGGATCTTGCACATTATCAGTCGGGTGATAATTACCAGGGTGCAAGCCATCGGCATCTACGTCAAAAAGTGGCCGCAAGTTTTGACTAGGATCCCCGATGCCGTAGTGTTCCCCGAAACCCCATTGGTCAACGCCTGGTGTGGTCCAATTACCGGGACCATACCAGGTCAAGAGGTCCCCATAGGTGCCACCTGCATTCCACTCCGCGGTGCGATACGACCACTGTCCGTTGACAGGGCTATTTTTGGCTCCGTCAGCACGGGCATCGTGGACGTCCAAAAGTGTAGCATTTGCTTTTGCAGACATAAGCACAGCCACACAAACCATCAACACTAGTGTCAACTTCCTCATTAGTCTTCCTCCCTTAGAAACAGAACTTAGAAAAGAACTTAGAAATTCTCAGCACAGGTTCAATTACCGATCCCTGGGGAAGCACTCCCCATTCATGGACCACAGTCTTTCGAATCAACCGTTTGCCACCAAAGGCAAACGGGCGCACAATAAAAAAGTCGGACCTACCGCTCAGGCACGGTACGTTCGTGGCTCTTAATCATTACAATTGGTCTGAATACAATGAAAAGAAAACTTTGCATCAGCGATACTTAAACCGTCAGATTGCCTAAGCCTATGCCCCATTAGTGCTAAAAGTTGCTCCCATGTCAATCTATTACTGGCATTACAAGGGAGATGGCAATTATTATGCCGAAAAAAATGTGCCGTTGGGAAGTCGACTACTAGAACTGCCAATCGGACGAGTGGAAATACTACCGGTAATGGCTCGGTCTGAAACTGATTCCACTCAATGCAAAGTTCCTAAAACTGGTCTCCCCTTGACTTTGGAACGTTGAACTGCTCGCCTCTCCATCCCCCATTTGCTCGATTTCTGCTAAATATCCCGACAAGATAAACTAACAAACGTGAAGGCAATGTGTAACGATGCCGAGCGTAGTAGTCTTGGTCAAGTTGGTAAAAATAACAACTCACGCTTCTGTCGTTCGTCCTTTCCGCTTTCTTCAACGACCCAACCAAACAGTCGGCTAATAAAGTAGACGACTGTTATCCATACGATCACGTTCTTGAAGTCGGCTGCTTGCTGCTCATAAACATCGGCAGAGCTGAGAAAAACACGTACCGGCGACGAGGGCGATTTCGAAATCGACACGCTTCGTCGGCGCATGGCAGAGCACTATGCGCGAACCTCGGGGCATATGTCGAATTGACTATTGTGAGACCCTATGACATTTTCGCTGCAGCATGCGGTGATTTTAATTCCAGCAATACAACCACCGGCAAACACCACCAGCGACACATCTTAGCAATCCGAAAAGTTTGGCTTGCCCCAGAAACACTACGGACAAACAAATCTTTTCGGCCCCTAGCCAACAACCGCCGCCAAAAACAACCCGAGACATCTCCCAGCAACCCGAAAAGTTTGGCTTGCCCCAATAAAACAGTAGGGATGACAGGAGTCGAACCTGCACTCCCGAAGGAACTGGAACCTAAATCCAGCGCGTCTGCCAATTCCGCCACATCCCCACTATTGTTTTTCAGTCGTTTGCGACCTTTTGGTCGAAAATCCCCTAGCTTCTACAGCAGTCGCTCAGCTGTCCTGATATTGCTTCCCATTCCTGCAATACGCCGTGCATACAAGCGACCCGGCTATTTTATCAGTTTCCAGTAGCATGAACAACAGATGCTACGACCCCAGGAACACTCTTTTTAAGGCCGTCTAATCGTATCCCACACAAGGTTGCCTCGGCTTTAGCCCGCATTCCCCTGCAAGATCCTACTTCTCGCAGAGTCGCTACATCAATTTCGCGAGTCCGTTAGACAGCACCAGATGAAAAGTAAGAAGTACACCCGCCGCAATGCAGGCCCGCTATACTGTCATGCCACAAGTCGCAGAAATTGCACAGCCACAACAAATGGCCCCCACTAGGGGTCCTATAAAAAACAGGCCCGGAAGCACGGCATTGAAAATCACGATGGGAATCAAAGCGGCCAATACACATAGGGTCATGGGTACCCAACAGGGGAACTCTCCTTCTTCCATGAGTGTGATAATGAGTCCAAGCACTCCAGCAGAAATCAAAATTCCTAACATTTGGGATTCTCCCATTTTAATAATTGACTGCTTGTCATTGCGAAGATCCTGAAAACAGCCCTGCCTTGCATAAAGCAACAAGTGTAGCATAAGCAAGTTGTTCTGATATTATGAACCTAACCGCTTAACAAAGGAAGACATACTGCTTCCTATGGAGACAAATAGAGACCGTGGATACCCGTTTGAATCCATGTTGTTCTACCACCTTGGTACCTTGGTACCTTGGTACACTGGCAAACTGAAACACTGGCACAAGGATTTATGGAATGGTGACTACGGTACCTACCGATTTACGTGCAGACCGCGAACGCGGGATTCTGACCGTTAGTTGGGGCAGTGAACTGGCTGATTTCCCCTGTGTGTTTTTGCGCGGCCAGTGCGAATGTGCTCACTGTGTGAATGAATGGACCGGCGAACAGATACTCAACCCTGATGAGATTCCAGCGGATATCACCATCGAAAAGATGGAGTTGGTGGGCGGTTATGCGGTACGGATCCACTGGTCCGACGGACACAATGCAGGTCTTTTTACCTGGGAGCGGCTTATGGAGCTACGTTCTCGCCTGTAAACCCAATCCACGGAAGCCGGATTTTATTTTAAATGCTGTTTAAAGTGTGGCATCAGCAGGTATATCCGTTGGAAGGCCCAAAGGAACGAGCACATAGCGGACGGTTCCTCGAGATTCGACCTCAAACAAAATCTCTTGCACTCCGGATGTCAGCATATTTTGAATCCTGCCGAACAAATCATCTTGGCTTGTTATTGGCTGTCCACTCAAGCCCAGGATCCGATCCTTCAATTTGAGACCTGCCCGATCAGCTGGCGAATAAGGCACCACTCGGGTCAGGTAGACCGATTGTGGCTCTGCAGGATCCTCACGCCAGGACAAACCCAATTGGATCGGTTTGCCCTGCAATGGCAAGGTTATCGAAAGAGGCATATCGGTTCCAGATCTTTCAATCTCGAGTGTGATGGCTGAGTCGCTTTGCAGAGCCAGATTGGGCAAGATCAGGCTCTCTGTGCAAGGTACTCCATTGACCGCAACAATACGGTCGCCTCTTCGCAAACCGACGGCTATCGCTGCACTATGTCGTGAAATTTTTTTGATTCGCACGAAATCAGATATTTGCGGATGATGCTCCCATTCAAAACCAAGTCGAGAAGCTAGAGGAGGTAAAGGTCGCTCCTGACGAATTTGCAACTGAGGTGTATCAAAGTGTGCTTCCTTTCTAAACACGGGCAATTGATCGGCATCTGCCAATCCACAAATCCGCTCGATCAGGTACTGACTTACCATACGAATACCATCAATATTCAGATTTTCCACATCGTCCGAAGGGCGATGGTAGTCATCGTGCACACCCGTGTGTACGTACATCGAAGGTATTTTGGCTTCGTAAAATGTCCAGTGGTCACTATTCTCTTTGAACTCCCACGTGAAATCGAGCCAGGTGCTATCAACCATGCGGGAAGAACTCATCAAACAACGTAGACCTTTGCCACTACGCGTCCCCCCCACTTCAATCCGTCCTTCTCTCAATCGGCCCACCATATCAATATTCAGAGCCAGTTTTAAATTCTGAAATGGAAGTGTTGGTGAGCCTACCCAATGCTTGGATCCGAGGAGACCCTTTTCTTCTCCATCCCAAAAGGCAAACACAATCGTACGGCGGGGTTCATATTCGGTGCGTGTCAAGGCATCAACCACTTCCAGAAGCGCTGCCACACCGCTGGCATTATCGTCTGCTCCATTGTGAATATAACCCCAGGGACCAAAACTGTTTCGTCGTGTGCCGTAGCCAACATGGTCGTAATGGGCACCAATGAGTATATACTCATCGCGCAAGATCGGATCCGTACCTGGCAAGAGGGCAAGTAGATTCTGTGAATTCTGGGCGGCGGCCACCGAAAAAGGCTGCGTAAACCGACCATTGGACCCAGCAGGTTGCAATTCAGCCTCTTTCAAACTCTGGAGAATATATTTGGCAGCAGCATGCCCACCACGTGATCCTGCTTCGCGCCCTTCGAACATATCGTCTGCCAACACGTTTGCATGACCCAATAATTCATTATTGGTAATCGATGCTCGGGCCATATCGAGCCATAAACGTTCTTCGGCACTCCCCGCTGTCTTCGGAGAAACTATTGAAATGAGAACCAATCGCAGCCAAAACTGTGGGGACAACCATAGAGAACGTAAAGCAGAAGCAGGAACGTACATCGGCATCTCGAGTGGGAAGTAAGCTGGTAATTGGCCAAGAAAACATACCCGGCCTGTGAGCTGCGGCAGAAAAAACGTCTGCTTCAAAAGATTATTACCCAAAAATCCAACTACCCGGCAAAGCAATCGATATAGGTAGATCTAGGAGATTTTTTCTAAACTAAGCTAGAAGCAATATTCAGGAGCACAGAGTAGGGCCAAGCCGACTGGCGGGATCCAGAAGTCTGGCGACTTCTGCTACACAGGAATCAACGGCATTGCAATCTTCCCGAGCCGTTATCAAAGAACATTCTGAAACAAGAATATTGAACGACCACGCCGCTAGAGAGACTAAAGTAACCGCTTCCAAGTAGTGGATGCGTGCTGCGAAGCGTAATGCACGAGAGGGGCTTTGCTCGCTAATTCTTTTTTGGCTCTCCCCCACCCTTGTCACTTTCCTATACAGAATTGGCTGAAGACACGGTCTAAAATGTCGTCCGTGTAGACAGCTCCTACAACCTGGCCAAGTTCTGCAAGTGCCGCTCGTACTTCTGCTGCGATTAGTTCCTCGCTTCCCCCTTTATCGACCAGCTGGGCAGCTTGGCTCAAAGCAGAATCCGCTCGGCGCAGGCTCTCACCACAACGGGCTGAGGTGGTCGCAACCACACTGCCCGCTGCACTAGCTGCCTCGGTTAACCGCCGGCCAATTTCCTGCTGCAATTCTGGCAGTCCCTCTTTGGTTACACTGCTACATGCATGAAAATGCGCTGCAGAATTCTGCGCTGAAATGACTGTCGAATTCAATCTGTCCGCTTTGGTACGAACAATGAACTGCTCCTGCTTCCACGAATCCGCTTGAGGATCTTCAACGCATCGTACAATCAAATCTGCCTGACAAGATTGACTGTTGGTCATGTCCTGAGCAGCTTGGTGGAGAGAACCAACAAGGCTATTTTGTTCTTCGCCTGCGGTATCTACCAGTTCGCAGGCTACGCCCCCCAACTCGATCGTAGCCGTTAGATAATCACGCGTCGTGCCAGATTGCTCAGAAACAATTGCCTGGGACGACGTATTGGTGCTGCCACTCAGTTCTACAAGCGCATTAAACAAACTACTCTTGCCGACATTCGGAGCGCCGGTCAGGACAACGCGCGGCAACCTGCCAATTCCTGCTCGACTGGACATCTGCTCAAGAGTCGCTGCTACCACCTCCCTTGCCTCGGTCAAATAGCGTCTCAACTGAGCCTGCGAAATAAACTCAATGTCTTCTTCCACAAAATCAAGCCCAGCTTCCAGCTCTGCCAACATCTGTAGCAATTGTTCACGCAATTGCATTAAAGGCTGTGATAATCCACCGGCCAATTGCTGGAGTGCCTTGTGGAGATCTTGTTCGCCACGGGCATCAATAACCCCGAGCACGGCCTCAGCTTGTGTAAGGTCCAATCGCCCAGCCAGAAAAGCCCGTAGAGTAAACTCGCCTGGCTCTGCCAAACGGGCTCCGCAAGTACAAGCGGCCTGCAAGACTGCTTCCAGCAAGGGTGGTGCGCCAAGCGTATGCAGTTCGGCCGTTGGCTGACGCGTATAACTGCGCTCATTGGGCCAAAGAAAAAGCTGACACGGCAAAACAAAACCAGCATCTGCAATTTGCAGCTGGCCAGAAACCACACTGGCTCGTTGAAGCTCAGACAGTTCTTGAGAACCGTGTGCAGGCAGAAAAATAGTTGCCAAACACTCAAGCACGCGTGGTCCACTAAGGCGAACCGTCCCGCGCGCGGCTCCGCCGGCAGCAGTGGCAAGAGCAACAATCGTATCTTCTAGATCGTAGGCCATGGGGCCGGAATGGGTTAACGCTTTTTCTTCTTAGAACGATTCGAGCGTTTATTTTTTGGTTGCCCATTCTTACTACTCCGTGGAGTAGAAATCTTTGGGGTCTCCATTGTTTCGCCCCCCTCCGGTGTCGTGGGTTTGGGTAGCATTTTACGTTCAGCAATTCCCCAAATACTAGAAGCAATAAAATACAAACACAACCCACTAGCCACTTTAAAGAACATCAACCCCATAACGAGCATCATGTATTTCATGATCTTCTGCTGCATGGCAGCCTGCTCAGTAGCCGCTTCGGGCATAAACATTTTTTGCTGCAGCAAGAATAGAGCAACGGTTACCAGAGGCAATATGTTCAAATAAGGCCCTAGCCCAACGCCCATCGTCTCTCCTCGATTGACAAATTCGGGCATGAAGCTGGACCAATCAAAAAACATATCGGGCGCTGCCAGATTGGAGCACCAGCGAATTGCATCTCCAAGCAGGGGCGCTTGTCGCAGCTCAACGTCAGCCATCAAGGCACTGTACAAGCTCACAAAAACAGGCAATTGAATGAACATTGGCAAACATCCAGCCAATGGATTAATTTTGTGTCTGCGGTACAACTCCTGCATTTCTTGCGACTGCTTCGGCATGTCGGACTTGTACTTTTCTTTGATCTTGTCCATCTCCGGCCGCAACTCTTGCATTTTGGCCATGCTTTGAGCCTGTTTGCGACTAATCGGAAACATACAACTACGAACCAGCACTGTAAGCAGGATGATGGCAATGCCGTAATTACCAACCCAGCCATAGAAAAAATGCAAGACCGCCAGCATGACCTGAGCGATACCACCAAACCAACCAAAATAAACCAAGTCGTTGAGTGAGTATCGCTCACTATCGACCGCTTGATACTTCATCAACAACCCGGAACGTTTGGGCCCTGTAAAGATCTTGTAGGAATGCTCAAAAGATTGTCCCGATGCGATCGTATGCGGAAAACTGATCAACCGACAGGTGACATTGGCGTAACGCCCATCAACCGATCGCGGTTTGGGTTTGGGACCAATCAGAATCGGACGGACTTCATCAATCCATAAATCTTCCAGGTTTTCTTTAAGCGGCAAAGCAACTGCAGAAAAATACTGTGCATCCACTCCCACATAAGCCAATGGATTGCCTTGCATCGTTTCGGCTTCGCCACTGGCAATGACTGTCGAACTTAATTGCAGCGGATCCTGATCTAAATGGCGCGCCACAATATCACGGATACCCCCAGCCGACCAACTACGCGACTTTTTATTGGCGTACCACCAACCCTCAATTGGCAGGCCGTTGGCTCCATCAAGTCGGTAGGCCATATGCAACTCATCATTACCCAGATTACGAATAATCAAATCGAGTATGAGGCCATAGCCTGGATAATTGGCATCATCCCTTTCCTCTTCGGGAACAGGCTCCAGAGTAAAACGTTTTAAAACTTCGACCCCATGCTCTGGCAATCGCTGCAAAAAAGTCACGGAGCTCTCATTGTGTTCAACTATCTCCCAATTGGCATCGCGTAGATTAACACCAGCTAGTTCAGACTCTTCTTTGAAGCCGCCTTTCCCCTCGCTAGAATTCTTAGCTTCCAGCTTTGTCAGATTGCTTAAACCAAGTTGCTCAAACGTAAATTGAAAAGAAGGAGGTGAAGGGAAGTCTGCTGGGATTTTCCCGTCACGCATCAAGACATTCCCTACTTCAGGGCGAATGACTTCCAGAGGGCGACGACCCAGTGTGACTGGGTAGTCCTGAGGATCTCCCTCTCCTTTCTGGATCTGCAAAGTAATTTTTTGGCCAGGCCTGGTACTCTTGAGAATACGGATCAATTCCTTGCCTGCGTTGAGAACCTTTGCCTCTTCATTGACCTGGATAGAAAGTACGCGGTCTCCTAGCTGCAAGCCAGCTTCCGCCGCAGGTGTCCCTGCACCGATAGCACATATCAACAATTGCCCCTTGGCATCTTCAGCCAATTCCAAATGTCCTAAATAGCCACCTCGATCGTGCAAATCGCGAAAGCGAGTACTCGCCAATTCAATCCGCCTGACAGCTGCTCCGGAGTTGGTCAAAGTAACCAGCATGCGATAAGGGGAATCTTCTGCCACCGAACCTAACGACACGTACTCCTGCTTGGCTGAAATAGCAGCCCCTATCTCCTCATCTGCCAGAGGCGGCTTAATCTCGGCAGCCACATCGTTGCCATTTGCATTGCCTCCATCAACATTGCCTCCATCAACACTGCCGCCATCAACACTGCCGCCATTTACTATGTCTACTCCCTCAGCAGATTCCAGCACACCCTCTACCTGCTGTCCATCACCAGGAGGTGGAAGATCTTTGCGGGGCTGAGGCTTCGGCGCAAAGATCATGCCATGGATCATGAGTACCAGGAAGGAAAGAGCCAGAAAAGCTACTACTCGACGTTGATCCACGAAATCTGAGCCTTGAGGGATAAATGGGGAAGGGAAGGAGGAAAGGGAGTAAGGGTAGTCAGTCTGTAAGGTAACTCGTGCGTTGATTCATCCGTTTCTTCTTTGGCAAATCTCTTCTTAGGCAAAATCACGCCAAAATACAAAATAGGATTTACAATATTGCCTACCGGCCATGCTAGATGCGGTCGCCTAGAAAGTTGTCGAGGTCCTGCGTATCGTAAATCTTATTGGCCGTCCGTTCGATATCATACTCCACTCGATGGTAGGTCAACTTGTCGTCCTCAAGGATGATATAGCACGATCGTGGATCACCGTCTCTAGGCTGGCCTACAGACCCCACATTGACCATAAATTTCTCATCCCTGAACACAAAAGTGTTTTCTGTCTGGTCGGGGGTTATGAACTCCAAACTCTCCAAAAATATGCCAGGCACATGGGTGTGACCTTGAAAACTGCCTTTGGTAATCAGGCCAAACAGTTTCTCCATTTTTTTCTGGTTGTAGATGTCTTCGGGAAAGACATATTCGTTGACAGGATTACGTGGCGAGCCATGAACAAATAACCAGATATCATCGCGATGCACTCGTGGTAATGTGCCCAGAAAATCCCAGCGACGATCTATCTGATCGCGTGCCCCCCCCGAGTTTTCTAATTGATCGCGGGTCCAAAAAATGGCACGCTCCGCCCCACTGTTGAATCCCTCTGGATCGAACATGGCACCCTGGTCATGGTTGCCTAAGAGACATATCTGGCAGTTTTCGATCACAAGATCGAGACATTCGCACGGATTCGGCCCATAGCCAATGATATCGCCCAGACAAAAGATCTCGTCCACTTTTTGATCCGCGATATGGGCAAGCACGGATTGCAATGCTTCGAGATTGCCATGAATATCGCTAATGACTGCGCGTTTCACTGGTTGTAACCTAATGCTTAAGCTGCAAGGGAGGGGCACGGAATGATTGTGCTTGGCTCTGCCGTGTCGCTGGCCTGAATATTTCACAATTTTCTTCGTGAGAGACAGCAAAGTGCAGCGAATGCCTGGAAAACGGTAATTTGAGTGTGCAGCGTATGCTGGATACGTGAACAGACTCTAATAACCGTTTGACGTGGCAGACGTAGTGCTTTGCGGACTCCTGTCAGGTTGGGGTCCCCTACCGTCAGGAAGGAATCGCCCCTGCCGTCAGGAAAGACTCCCTGTAGCAAGGATTTACTGCAGGAAGTTATGAAATATGCAGGCTAGTCCAATCCGTCAGTCTAAGTGGCTAGCTGCAGAGGGTCAAGGACGAGTGCACAGCGGCAAATTGAGGTAAAATGGCGTGCAGATTTCCAAGGGAGTTTGGCCACAGGGCGATTCTTCAAGGACCCGTGTGTCTTCGTCATTTCTCTCTAGCATGACTCCTTGGCAATGACCGTCCAAGACTGATACGTTCAGGGGTTGCGTAAGCCCATCCATTCCTGTTGTACTTCCTAATAGAAGCCCGGAATGTAGATCCCATAAATGGCCCCTCCTAGGACCCTCCGATAAGATAATCCGATGCGCATTCTTGCTATCGAAACAAGTCAGCGTCAAGCAAGTGTATCCACACTTGATGCCCAGGGATCCGTATTGCATTCTCTCACACTCTCCCCAGAACAGCGAACGGCTCAGGCCCTGCATCCTGCAATTCGTGAGTTGCTGGCCACCTGTGGCTGGCAACCCGACAAACTGGACCTGATCTGCGCTAGCACAGGCCCTGGCTCCTTTACTGGATTACGCATGGGGGTTACCACGGCCAAAACGTTTGCCTATGCAACAGGTGCAAAATTAGTCGGTGTGCATACTCTGGCTGCAATGGCTTNCCGCAACAAGGCAACATCCGGTCGACTGTGGACAATTCTTGACGCTCAAAGGTCGGAACTTTTTGCCGCCTGCTTTATCAAAAACCAACCCTTCGAAACCCAGGTAATCTCTATCGATCATTGGCTGGACCTATTAAAACCTGGCGACACCGTAAGCGGCCCACCCCTTAAGAAAATATCAGCCCGCATGCCACCAGATGTCCACATCACCCCAGCAGAGAGTTGGTCCCCTCGTTCAGAAGAAGTTGGACAGTTGGGCCTGGCTGCTTTTCTTCAAGGTAAAGTGACCGAACCTGTGCAGTTCATTCCCAAATATTTTCGGCGCAGTGCGGCAGAAGAGAAAGCGGGCATCTAATCCTGATACATCCCACTCAATACTTTATTGGCAGCAGCAATCGTTTGATCAATATCGTCTTCGGTATGCGCCGCTGAAACAAACATCGCTTCGTACTGGCTGCAGGGTAAATAAATACCCTGGTCCAGCATGCCCCAGAAGTAGCGTGCAAAGTTTTTGGTGTCGCATTGACTTGCCGTCGTCCAATTTGTGATTGGCACCTCATGAAAAAAAAGNGTCATCATGCTGCCNTTGCGGGCCAGAGTATGTGGCAATCCCGCAGTTTCTGCAGCCTTGCACAAACCCGCTGCCAAACGAGCAGACAGATCTTCTAAGCGAGCGTAGGGCGGCTGCTCAGCCAGGAGCTTTAAAGTGGCGTTCCCGGCAGCCGTGGCAAGGGGATTGCCGCTGAGAGTGCCCGCCTGAAAAACTTCGCCAGATGGCAAGACATGGTTCATCACTTCAGCCCTTCCGCCATAGGCACCAACGGGCAAACCACCGCCAACAATTTTTCCCAGCGTGGTAATATCAGGCTGGAAATTCAAGAGCTGCTGTGCTCCTCCATAGGAGACACGAAAACCGCTCATCACTTCATCGCAAATGAGTAAGCTGCCGTGCTTCTGCGGTAACTGTACCAATGCATCNCGGAAGCCCTCGCTGGNANATACGACNCCCATATTGCCAACGATCGGCTCAAAAATTACCCCCGCAATTTGAGGACCCTGTTCATCGAATGCCCGCTGCAAACCCTCAACATCGTTGAATTCCAGGACAATCGTGTCTCGTGTCGTCCCGGCTGTCACACCGGGTGAACTTGGCACACCCAGGGTTGCTGCCGAACTCCCTGCAGCAACCAACAAACTATCCACATGTCCGTGATAATTGCCCGCAAATTTTATGATTTTTTCACGCCCAGTAAATCCACGGGCCAGACGAATGGCACTCATGGTTGCTTCAGTCCCCGAATTGACCAATCTTACTTTTTCGATGGAAGGAACCGCAGCTAGAATACGCTCAGCCAATTCACTTTCAGCAGCGGTGGGCGCACCAAAACTGGTACCTTTGGAGATGGCCTGTTCCAGTGCAGCAACCACTTCTGGATGGCGATGCCCCAAGATCATGGGCCCCCAGGAGCCGACGTAATCCAGGTAGCGATTCCCGTCGACATCCTGCAGGTAGGCACCATCTGCACGTTCGAAGAAAATGGGGGTTCCACCAACTGCCCCAAAAGCACGGGCTGGACTGTTGACGCCACCAGGCATGAGTTGTTGGGCTCGCTCATATGCAGTCTGACTGAGCCGACGATCGGAAAGTGTTTCTGGTAGTTCCATTTGTAAAATCCCAATGGCTAAACTATGAGCCTATCTCAAAACCTGACAACTAGGGGTTATTCGTTAATCGCTTGATGGCCCGGCGTGCTTCTTCAACAGCTGGTCTGGCCCAACTTTTTGAATCGTAGATTTCAATGATGGCTAGATACATTCTGTGGGCACTTTTTGGGTCGGTGCTTATTTGCTTTCTGGCTACCACCAGTCTTTCCTGGAGAGCTGGTAGCAAAGTCTCCTTTTCTGCCCGGATACGAGTGCTCAGTTTATCAATTTGCTTTCTGGCTGAAACAAGCAAAAGCTGGTCACTGTCTAACTTCTTCGATTTTGTATCGCGTGTCTGGTCTTGAGGATCATAAAGAGCAACCAATGCCCGTAATGAAACGACAGCGGTGGTAGGATTATCTTCTGCCTCAGCCATCGCTTCAAAGTAAATCTTTTCAATTGGTGACAAGACGACATTACCACGCAGACGGGACTTGGTACGAATGCGTCTTTCAAATCGCTGAAACTCAAGTTGTTCTTGGAAGTCCGCCAACTCGTTGGCACGAGAATCGTCTGGAAATCGCGTCAAGAACTCTTCAAGCGGATCCGCTACGATGCGCAAATCGTCTGTACCTGATTGCTCAATCTTGGCATGGATCTCCGCATACAAGCTATCTGCCGAAGCGGGTCGCATTAAATAATAACCGCCCCCCAACAGAGCCACCAAAGCAAATACAAGAGTCCCTAACTGGAAAATCGTTGCCAATCTGCTTTCGTGATGTGCATTTCGCCGCCGACGAGCATCTTCTTCTACGGTTGTAAAATGTGTCTCACGGGTTTTGGTTATTAAGGACGTTGTCGCTTTTTGCACATTTCCTGTCTCCCCTGGAATGGAGGCTGACTCTTCGGAAAACTCCTCGGGGTTGACCAGAGTTGGGGCGTCGTACAAATCCTGCGACTGCAGGTCTGGCTCAGCAGAATTCTCGGCACTGCTGACTTCATCAATTGCCTGGGTAGGCATGTCTTCAGGCGCGCTCTCAATATCACGCGGGATGGGGTTGGTTCGTTGGCTATCAATGTCATGAGAATCCCCCAGAGCAGAATCGACTGCACGCGATAATGCTTTTTCCATGGCTTCCATATGTCGGCCAAGAACCAGAATGTTGGGAAATCTCTTCTCCGGATCTTTAGCCAATAGTTGGGCAATCAGCCGATCCAACTGGTGGGGTGTGGTAGGCGCATAACGAACAACCGGTTCAGGCTCAGCAAAGCGTTGCAATTGCAACATCTCAGGCACGGACTTGGCGCGAAACGGGGGTCGAGCGGTCAGCAGGGCATAGAGGACTCCACCCAAACTATATTGATCACACTTTTCACTAACGGCACGACCATCCGCTTGCTCAGGCGACATATAGTCGGCGGTCCCCAACACGCCACCTGCCGTCGTCAATTGGGGCCCGCCAAACAATCGTGCAATGCCAAAATCGGCTACCTTCACCTGATTNTCGGAGGTTAGCATCAGATTGGCCGGCTTGATATCTCGGTGGACAACACCATGATCATGCGCATGTTTTAGCGCTCTGCAAATCTGAATGCCTATTTTCAATGTCTCGCACCAGTCGAAGCGTCTGCCTGTACTGATTTCTTCCTCCAGGCTGGTACCGTCTACCAATTCCATCGAATAGAACAGAATGCCATCCTGTTCGCCGTAACCATAGAGGCGCACGATCCCCTGGTGCTCGAGTTTTTTGAGAGACTCAATTTCCGCTTCAAACCGTTCACGAAATCCATCAGCCATTGCGAGCTGGGGACTGAGGGCTTTGATAGCAACACGCTGTTGCGCAATCTCGCCAGGAATTTCTGAGATGGCTTCATAGACGGTACCCATGCCGCCCTTGCCAATTTCCTTACCAATGCGATAAGGCCCAAGTTTTTTTACTTGCATCTTCTGCCCCAAATGCCCGAATCGCCAGGCAAACTTTCCAGACCGAACCCAAAACGGATTTTAAAGCTCCATTTTCCTCGCGAGAGGATCTGCCAGCAAGGTTTGAAAACCATTCCGATGAGAATTCTCTCACTACCGAGTGCTTGCATCCCTTCTGCCATCGTACCAAGGCTCTGCCAGCCGAGCTAGCAGAGCCGCTATTTAGCCAAAACCCTCTTTCTTGCCAGGGATAGCACGTTCCCCAAGTCTCTGCCTGATTCCAGCTGTGATAGCTAATCACCTTATCTTGAGCCCACCAGCTGTATTTCCTATAAGTCGAATTCAATTTTTCCCAAGTTTTGCAGACTACGAGGGTGTTGCCATGGATTGGCTTTCAGTGTCGATTCTTCATTCGACAAAACGTTTTCGTTTCAGCAGTCCGGCGTTGTTGGTATGGCTACTACTTTTTGGCTGGGCGCACGCTGAAGACCAGTTCCCCTATGTGGCCTATATCTCACAAGACGATACCTACATTCGTAGCGGTCCAGGCAGGCAATACTATCCGACCGAACAAGTTCCCCAAGGCTATGCTGTCGAAGTGTATCGCCACGATCAATCGGGGTGGTGTGCAATACGTCCTACAGAGCAAAGTTTTAGCTGGGTATCTGCCCATCAAGTTCGATTTATCAATGACCAGGTTGTGGAGGTAACAGCCAATCAGGCAGTTGCCCGTGTGGGGAGCAATCTATCGCCAGTACGAAGCGCCGTACAAGTCATGCTACCCAAGGGTGAACAAGCCCGGGTCATCTCGGGTGGGCCCTATAACCCACAATGGATTCGTGTTATAGCCCCCTCAGGAGAGTTTCGCTGGATCTCAGCAAATCACCTCTCTCGCCGCCCCCCTGTCGAAGCACAACCTCTTGCTGTAGCTCGCCCAGCCACTACTCCGCACGAACAGATTTGGGGAGCCCGTCAGCAGACCCACTCCTCCTTTGTTGAAACTTCGCCTCCTCCCAATGACTTTGCACATCTGATGGGTCCCAAGAACTCCACACAGTACAGAGACAGCTTTGAGACAGCTCCCAGCCATCGTGTGGCACAAACGTTGGCTGCAACAGGTCTGCCGGAATCCGAAAAAGTTGAGATCATAGCCGGTTCGCCAGCAGAAGTACAATTGGCACAGTTTCAAGCACAAAGTCAGAATCTTACTTCTTCCCAATTGTTGGGCCAGGCAACCCCGATACCGTCGCAGGAATTGTCCG
Source organism: Planctomycetaceae bacterium (assembly GCA_002713555.1). Next base: position 21,803 of record PATG01000074.1, on the reverse strand, counting down.
TTGAGACTTCAGTTCCACGCATTCAATTCCCTGAATCGGCCACACAGCAAATCATAAAATCAGCAGACGTCACCACTTTGGAATTGTTGCTGTCGCAGATGGTCTCTCAACCACCCTCACTCTGGGAACTCGATCCTATAAAAGCCGAAGCCACTGACTTGCTCACGAAGACAAACTCGCCCGCAGAGCGTGTGCATCTTCGCGACCTGATAAGTCGCATCAACCGTTTTGATAACGTTCAGCGAGATTACAAGAGCTCGAATTCAGGTTCCATCACCCCTCTGGGCAATCACACTACCGAAAATCGCATTCTCGAACAAAATAGTGGATTCAACAGTGCTCCTGTGGAAGATCAGGTGGCACGCGTCGTGGACAATGTTCGCCAGCGTGTTCAACAAGACTTACGCAGCGCACAACCCTTAGCCAGAGCCACAAATGAGACGAAGCCACTCTACGATGCCGTTGGTAAGCTCAAACCAGTTGTCTCCAAGCGAGAACAAGCTCCTCCTTACGCTCTTGTCAACGACAAGGGAGATGTCGTATCTTTCGTCACCCCCACACCTGATTTAAATCTACAGCCCTATGTGGGGCGTCATATCGGCATTCACGGCAACCGAGGATTTATGCCCGAATATCGCAAAGCTCATGTGACTGCCGGGAGAGTTTCTCCCATCAATACAAAGCTGCGTCGTTAGTCGCGCCCGGAACGCCACAGAAGTCGCCCTAAGGGTTTTTGGTTAAGACTTAATCCAACTTCGATTCTCAAAACGCTTACCTGGCTTGACGCATAATACGTGAAGCAAGTTCGGCGACACGCGAATCGCGGTCAGAAATCGCGATTTCTTTTGCCAGTTCAAAAAGCTCAGGTTCTTGTGTCGTTGCCATTGCCGACAAAGATCGATACCGCACTTCGGCATTTTTGTCTTTTAGTAACGTTCGCAATATGCGTCGTGCCTGACCGGCCGGCAATTCCGAAAGGTCTTGAATCACTTGGAGTCTTACTTCAACGTCGCTGGATGTGATCTGCTGAAGAATTGCCAGATGGGAATCTTTGAATCCTCGCCCTCGGAGCACTTCGCGTATTACTCCTGCCTCATAAAAATCTACGAGGGGCAACCTGTCCAACAATATTTCCGAAGCCAGTTTATCAAGTTGTTCCAGCCGCCGTTCCATTTCTGCCGGCGTGGGAATCACAACCACTAGATCTGAGGGAACAACGGGCGAGTTTGCACGCACCCGATCTTCTGGGAGCAACTCAATTTGGGTTTTATTTGGCAACGGAACTATTTGTAGAATCGATTCCCCTTGAGGCAACCAGCTGGACTCCGGTAAATGAGCGGCATCTGAAGCCGCTCCTTCTAACGCGCCGAGCTGCTTTTCGATTACCTGGGGCAACGGTGCTACATACCGTTCGACTTCCACAACTCGCTCACTAGGTACCGCCAGGATCTCAAGCGGCATCTCAGGGACTGGTGGCAGTCGTGCTTCCCTGGTAGACGTACCATGGTAGGCCGCCAGACTTTGCAAGCGAGGACCCTGGGGGGGAATTGCCTCCAAGATCCGATTGCAATCCGATAGCATGCGGCCCGAATTTGGAATTTTCAGATCTTCGGACAAATCGATCAAACGGAGCGTTAAAGACTCAGCCCATTGTTTTCCGCCATCGCCAAATCGCTCAATATGCATACTTAGAGAAGCTGCTAACTGGACGATCGAATTGCTACTATCAACATCTTCGTATTTCGTCAGGCGTAATTGCCAATTGGTTAGTTTTTCGATCAGAATCTGCCGGGCCACTTCGGCAACTGCCCTGCGTTTAGAAGCTGCTGCCAGCACCAAAGTGTCTATTGCTGAATTCCCATACTCGGCAATTTGCCTGAGGGGGATTTTTACCCGAGCATCCTCGTACTCACCTAGAACTGCAACTCGACTCTGAATTGCTTGCTGATGTTGCCACCGCGTTATGTCAGGCCAGACACTCCATGCAAGTACCGCGCCAATCGCTGTCAGCACGAATGCGCACAATAGCCGATCCAAGGTATCTCGCAATTGCATGTTTAAGATTTACAAAAGAAGGCGCACGTAGGGCTTGGGAATGGCCAGGAACCCATTAATCAACACGATTGTTACCAGCGCATGGCCTTAAGCTGCCGGAACCGAAGCGTATGAAATAATTGGGTTCGACCACAAGGCCGTCAAAGCCTGCTAGCAGACCCTTGCCCGTCACCCACATTGCGGGATTCAGCAGAAATTGTTGGGGTTCTCCTGCTCTGACGACCGAAATAACTCTTTAACCCGCAAAACTTCTCATCAGAAGCGGGAAACCTTCAAGAGGGGATGCATGCAACGCTGTCTATTACATAGATCTGGCATCAAAGGTATGCGTTTGATGCTGGTTGCTTGCTGCCTGGTCTTCGCCTGGCATTCGCTAGCTGAGGCAAAAGAAAATTCTTCTGCTAGCGCCCTACAAGCCACCACCTCGCAAGCCGCCAGGGAGGAGGCCACTCGCGCTATTCCCCTGCAGAATATTGACGAGAAGCAACGTCGAAAAGTACATCGGGTGCTTACGGACTGCAGCCTGTATCGTCGCATGCCTATGGGTGTCGTTCCCTGCAATCCAGACCTTTTTACATTTTTGATGCAGCATCCAGAAGTACTCGTTGACATCTGGCGGGAACTTGGCATTAGCCGCGTTGATCTGCAACGGGTTGGAGAAAATCGCTTTCGTCTAACCGATAACGCAGGGACCACCGCCCAGCTATTGATTGTTGAACAGAAATGTGAACCAGGAGCCCAGAATCGGATTGTGATGTATGCCGAAGGAGCGTACGAGGGCAAACCCTTCAAACGGCCCGTTCGAGCTCAATGCGTTTTACTGCTTCGTAGCGGTTCATTCCTGGAAACGAACCACGAAGATTATGTTGCAGCCCGACTCGATACTTTTGTACGTATCGACCGCACCAGCATCAAGCTCTTTGCCAAAGCGATGCATCCATGGGTCGGCAAAACGGCCGATGCCAATTTCATAGACACGCTTACGTTTGTAAGCAATCTATCCCAAGCAGCGACAAATAATCCGCACCAACTGGAACAACTCGTGCATAAACTTCCACGTATCAGTCCACAGTTGCAACGTGAAATGCTCAGCATCGCTACTAGCGACAGGACTGGCAATCCCAGGAATAAAACAAGAGTGGCCCGTGCACGCAACAGATAACATAACACTCGCAGTCTGATGTAAAATTATCAGACTCTGCAAGCCAGTTGTCCCATCAGCTGAAATGCTGCTTTGCTAATTCTGTCAAGCCTTTCAAATCGAGCTTGCCAGTCCCCAATAGCGGAATGGAGTCCACCTCCAGGAAACAGTCCGGGCTGGGAATCCAAATATTTGGCAATCCCATGCCACTGAGATGCTCACAAATGTCGCTGGGACTCTTGTCAATCTGAGTATGCAAAACGACCAGCCGCTCTCCTTTTTTTGCATCGGGCACCGCCGCGACAACGGCACGAATCTCCTCTTCGTCCTCACTCTGCACAAACGCCTGAATGGCCTCTTCGATATTGATGTGCGGCACCATTTCCCCACCAATTTTGGAAAAACGACTCAGCCTACCCGTAATTTGGATAAAGCCATCTATATCTATTTGCGCAATATCCCCAGTGATGTACCACTCATCCTGCATGACCTCTTTTGTTTTTTCCTCATCGTTCAGATAGCCCTGCATCACATTGGGGCCTTTCACCAGCAACATCCCTGGTGACCCTGTTGGCAAATCTTGTTTCGAATCAGGATCCATGGTCTTGGCAGACACCCCTGGCACGGGACGACCCACTGTTCCTTCTTTGCAATCCACAGCACTTGTTTGCGATCGACTGGGGGGCACATTCACCGAAACCAGGGGCGAAAGTTCCGTGGCTCCGTAGCCCTCGACCGGCCGCACGCCAAATTTTTCTTCAAACGCATCGCAAAGTGATGTTGGCAACTTTTCTGCACCAGCCACCGCCAAATCTAATTTTGCAAAATCTTCTTTTTCACACCGTCGCAAGTAGAGACGCAAGAAAGTGGGTGTCGCCAAAAGCACGGTAACACCCCACTTACGAGACAACTGGCCTATTTGCTTGGCTTCCTGTGGATTGGTGTGATAGACGCATCGCACATCAAGTCCCAAGACCGTCCACAAGGTGACCATGTATCCAAAAGAGTGGAATAATGGCAGGATCCCCAGCAATGTATCGTCGCTGCGCAGATGCACGACCTGATCAATCGCCTCGACGTTGGAACCAATATTGTGGTTGGAGAGCACGACACCTTTGGGGTCTCCGGTTGAGCCTGATGTGAATATCACCGTCAATTCATCGCTACCTGTAAGCTTATGCATCCCCAGCATCCGCTCCAACAAGGGCAAGGGCGTGGCATAGGCCATTGTCGCCGCAACCAGCTTGTCGCTCGTCGTTACTTTTTCGCGCATGTCATCGAGCAAGACAACTTCAGCTTCGATATCAAAATCAAATTTCTCCAGAACTTTACGAGTCGTGAGCACGTGCCGGATGCCAGCCTTGCGTATGCATGCGTTCAAGATGTCGTTGGAAACCGTGTAGTTCAAATTGGCAGACACACGTCCGGACAATGTCACAGCCGCATTCGTAATGACACCGCCTACGGTGGGAGGAATCAAAATACCAACGTACTTCTCATCCTCCTGGAGCACTTCACGCAATAGGAGACGGCGTAGTATTAAGGCACGCATTAAAAGTGTCCCACCAGTAACCGTCATCCCCAAGGAATCTGCCAGTTTAAAACGGAACAACGATTTACGACATTTGCGGAGCATTAAACGAGGTAGCACCATCATACGTTCCTTTCTTCCAGACACAGCGATTGCACCAAGATCCTGTACAGCTTGACGAACTTCGTGAATATCATGGGGGTTTTCCAGCTTCTGACCAAACCAAATCGATACCTGCCGCGGCCATAGTTTAGGCCACTTCCAGAAAAATCTTCCGCCACGGAAGGTAAAGATACTCCCCCAAAGCTCATCAAGATAGACAGGAATAATGGGTGCCGAGGTACCTTTGAGCAGATCGAGCGTGCCGGGGCGAAAAGCCTGAAGTTGACCAGAAAGCGTGATACCCCCTTCTGGAAAAATGCAGACCAATTCCCCATTTTTAAGCGCCTCACGGGCTGTCTCGATTGCAGAACGCGTGGCCTTCGGAGCTTGGCGACGAATGGGAATGGCTCCCATAATCTGAGCCAGTCGTTTCGTCCACCAACTGGTAATCAAATCCTGGCTGATCACAATTCTGATAGGTCGAGGAGAAATTGCAATCAGCAGCAACCCGTCAATCCATGAGACATGGTTGGGAGCTAGCAACGCTGCACCCTTTTCAGGCAGGTTATGACGCTGATGAACTCGCACCTTGTACGCAGTATGCGTTACCAGCCAGGCCAAAAAACGTATGGTTGCCTGTGGAATTAAAAACACGATATAAATCATAACGGGGAGCGTAATGACACCGCAAAGCAAAAACACCTCACGCGCACTTAGGTGCAGAATATTGCCTGACATCCAGTAGAAAAGCGATGTCACGAGCATGCCGGCAAAGGTCAAGAAATTGCAGGCAGCCAAAATGGAACCGCGATTCTCTACCTTGCTATAACGCTGCATGTATGCGGCCAAAGGGACATTAAACAAGCCAGCAAAAAAACCCAGCAAAAAAAGAAGAATTTGCGCAGCCACATAGCTTAGCGTCCAATCCTTACTGGGATCGTACAATTCGCCTTCTACCGTGAAAAGCATCACCGCACTAAAAACAAGACCCCCAGCACCCAAGGGCAAGATACCCAACTCAACTCGGCCTCCCGAACAGACTCCGGCCAGCACACTGCCTAGACCAAGACCAACGACCAGGGCCACCAACAAAGCGGCCACTTGCGTCTGTTTGGTCGCCCCCCCTTGAAAGGCAAATTGGTCAATATTTAATTGGGCCATCATGGCCAAGGACCAGAAAAACATGATCCCAATGGCGATGTGGAACATGGCCCGATCGGAAGTCAGCAATTGCACATCACGCCATGTCTGCTTCACCGCATCCCAGGGAAACTTGCGTCGCGGATTGGCGACTGGTAGTGGGCAGATCAACAAACTGGCTGCCAGCCCGGCAACCGCCATACCGATCAGGACCAATCCGCCCAGCCACCAAGAATCCTGTCCTTGATAGCCCATTGCCTCGGTAAGAAGATTGCCAACTACCATACCGATGGCAACAGCAACGACGGTAACCAATTCCATCACACCGTTGGCAGAAGAAATTTTCGAGTTGTCGAGCATCTCTGGAATGCTACCGAGCTTGGCGGGACCGAACAAAGCACTTTGAGCGCCCATGGCCGTCACCACTACTAGCATCAGAGGCACACTTCCCCACGCAATGGCCCCCATAGCAATAACCATGATAACAACTTCAGCAATTTTGCAGCGGACGATCACCTGCTGCTTGCTATAGCGATCAGCCAGATATCCGGCTGGTGCTGCCAACAGCACATAAGGCAACACAAAGGCCGCGCTTCCAGCAGCCAGTATGAAACTCACATTTTCTGGCTCAACAAACTGTTTGCCGATGCCAATGACCAGCCATCGCAGAATATTGTCGTTGGTCGCCCCCAGAAATTGGGTCAACTGCAATCCGACAAAGGTTTTGGCAAGCAGACTGCGCTCACGTGGAGCGGGGGCAAGCTGTTCTGTGCTGAACCGAGATTCGCTTGCCATCGTTTCATTCGTTTATTAGTAAAGATCCGCCAACGTAACAAGTGTAACAAACCCTTATCGAACTTCCAGCCTGCGGGCTCTCCCTATTTCTAAAAGTCTTGCTCCTGGTTCCAGGGATTTTTCCCCGTGGTACGTGTCACCCGCCGGCTGGCTGGTTCTCCTGCAAATAATGACAGAGATCTATTAACTATAAACCTATTTTGTCATTTTCCTAATTAGCCGGTTGGCCGATAATAGTCGTAGCAACCCGAGCCGCTTGCCACGATACGTGTGTCGTCGAACCCGCAATATTCATTACTTCCTGCTAGGAATCCTTTGAATACTCATTTCCTAATTGACCTTGGAACAGCTTTGTGGCTTGGCTGTATAGGAGTCTGCATTGGCAGTTTTCTCAATGTTGTCGCTTACCGGATGCCTTTGGGCCTTTCGGTCGTCTGGAAACCCTCACACTGCCCCAATTGCAAGCATTCCATTCGCGGATACGACAACGTGCCCGTATTAGGTTGGCTTTGGTTAAGGGGTCGCTGTCGAGATTGCAGGGAGCCAATCGCACCCCGGTATGCGATCGTCGAAGCAGTCATGGGGCTGGCATTTTTTGCACTAGCGTACACTGAACTATTTAGTGGTGGAGCCAATTTGCCAGGTGGTCCGATTACCAATTTTTCGGGTGCCCTGGAAGTCGTGTGGGATCCACAATGGCAGATCATCGGCATCTACATGTACCATTGCACGCTGCTCAGCCTGTTGATGAGTCTGGTGCTGATTGGTCAAGACAAACAACGGATACCCTTGAGCATCGTTCTCTTTGCTACTGCAATGATCACGACATGCTCCATCAAGTTCCCCTACCTTTATACGATGGCAGATACATCCGATGATCATCTTAAATATCTCGGATTCGTCAAAGCTGTTGCCGGGGCACTCGTGCTGTCATGGTTCTCCTGGATCGTGCTTGCTGTTCTGTTGGTTCGAAAAACTAGTCAAAAACTATTCAACTACGGCGCCTCAATAGCGATAGCGCTGGCAATCACCGGTGGTTTTTTGGGCATCGAAGGTACTTGGGCTCTGCTAGTGTTCTGGGTAATTGCAAGTTTCGTTATCTTTCTCAAGAACAAATCTATAGGAGCACATACCTATTCGATTCTAATCCCTCTGTGGCCAGTGACACTCGTGTTTCTCATTTTTTGGCGTCTGTGCACAAAGTCATGACATGCAAGCACGATTAAGGACTATCCCAACAGTTTTGCCACGTCGCGTGCAAAATAAGTCAGTATCCCATCCGCCCCAGCTCGCTTGAACGCCAGCAGGCTTTCCAGCATGGCCTTATCTCGATCCAACCAGCCATTTGCAGCCGCAGAAGAGAGCATGGCGTATTCGCCACTCACCTGATATGCAAAGGTCGGCACACCAAAGGTCTGCTTGACACGCTGTACAATATCAAGATAGGGCATGCCCGGTTTGACCATCACACTGTCCGCCCCCTCGGCAATGTCGAGCGCCACTTCGCGAAGTGCTTCCTCACTATTCGCTGGATCCATTTGATAAGTCTCTTTACTGCCACTGCCCAAATTGCCTGCTGAGCCAACCGCATCTCGAAAAGGACCGTAGAATGCCGAAGCATATTTGGCAGCGTAGGCCATGATTTGAACATCCTCAAAATCCGCATGGTCCAGGGCTTTGCGTATCGCGCCCACACGACCATCCATCATGTCCGATGGGGCGATGATATCACAACCTGCCTCAGCTTGTACCACCGCCTGCCGACAGAGCATGGCAATAGTTTCGTCGTTCACCACATAGTCCTCTCGCACCAAGCCATCCTGCCCATGGCTGGAATACGGATCGAGGGCCACATCACAAACGACTCCAATGGAATTACCATAGGCAGCCTTGACGGCACTCACAGCGCGACATACCAGATTGTTTGGGTTGACTGCCTCTTCGCATTCGGGAGTTTTCAGTTCCGATGGAGTCGCTGGAAACAGAGCCACTGCTGGGATCCCCAACTGCACTGCCTGGCCAACTGCCTCCAACAAAAAATCGATGGACTGGCGTTCCACACCTGGCATCGATGGAATCGGTTCTTGTAATTGCTGGCCTTCACAAATAAAGAGTGGCCAGATCAGATCATCGACCGACAAATGGCTCTCACGCACCAGACGACGTGACCAGGACTCTCGTCGCAGCCGACGCAGCCTGGCCTGGGGATACTGCGCTGAAAAAGGTTTTTCTGCCATATCAGATCAATTGTTTTGCAAGAATATTACTGAGTGATCATTCGGTCTTCCATTATCCAAGCAGCAAGCCGTAAAATCTACAGGCAAAATACCAAGAGGAGTCTCCAGGTGATTGCTCCAAGTCCAATCTATCGGTGACCTCCCCCCTTTCCAATGTCATTCCCACCTTAAAAACCTCCCAAACGGCCCATGTCTGCGCAAGAACCCAAAATGGCACTCGGACCATTTCAATTTCGCCCAGCCCATGTCAGCATCCAGGGGAAACCCGCTTTGCCCGATTGGCAGGGACCTCTCCAATTTGCTCTCTGGTGCCAGCGTGCCAGTCCATGGTGGATTGGCGATATGATCAACCGGGGCGAGGATCTCTATGGCGAAGAATTTGGCGAAGTCTGTGGTGCCACACTTTCCACAGAAATGGTCAGCCGTTACGCATCGGTGGCACGGCGAGTGCCCGCCCAAAATCGCCGCCCTGCCCTTTCTTGGTCAGCTCATGCTGCGGTTGCCCGTTTGCCCTTGGTAGACCAGCGACGTATGCTGACTGCAGCCGAACGTCAGGGTTGGAATAGCGATCAACTCCGAAAACAAGTTCGTGAATTGATTAACTCCAGAAAAAAATAACCTGGCAAGTCCTTGCTTTTCGTGAACTGAATACTGCAGGCTCACCCCCGAACAACTCAACCTTCAAGACACCATGGTTGTTCTCACTTCACCTCTATTAAATAAACCAGTTTCAAAACACGTTTGTAGCCAGCAGAAATCCATTTCAACATCAGATCTTCAGCACCCTTTGTTCCCGAACTCTTACACCAGTTGTTTTTTGAAAAAGGGTTTTCGTGATTCCTATGGCATACGACACCCCTTCTCAATTTGCCCTTGTGGGCCTGATCATGTTTTTGGGGAGCGTCGTGCAAGGATCTGTCGGGTTTGGTGCAGGCCTGCTGGGGGTTCCCGTATTAATCCTTTGTGGATTTTCGTTGCCCGAAGCGGCCACGGTTAATGTGGTTTCGACCAGTGTACAAAACTTAACGGGCACCTGGAAACTCAGATCTTATTTAGAACCGAGCGACCTGACACTTCCTGTCGTGACCAGATTCCTGGCTATTCCTTGTGGCACCTACGTTGCTTATCTAGTCGACCAAAACATTGAAGCTGCCCAGGCCAAACAGATCATCGGTGTCATTCTATTACTGACGCTAGGATTTCTCTGGGTAGTCCGCGTTCCCCCCCGTGAGCATGTGCACTTAGGTTGGAAATTATTGGCATTTTCATCCTCGGGACTCCTGATGGGCTTTGCTACCATGGGTGGTGTTCCCATGATTCTCTATGTCAATTCGTTGACCTGGTCAACAAATAAGACTCGGGCATTTCTGTTTTTTTGCTCTGCCTCAGCATTGCCGGTGATCGCCCTGGCTTTCTGGATGGAACACGGGAAAAAAATCCTATCTGCAGCCACCACAGCGTCGCTATTGCTGCCACTGGTCTTCGTTGGATTGTGGCTAGGACTGAGTATGGGGGATCGGATCTCAAAGCCACTCTTTCGACGCATTACATACTTGCTAATATTGGTGGTCGCTTTGATCGCCATTGCCAGCCCCCTGTACCAGTCTGCGTATCCCTGATCAATTCACCTCTCTGAGAAAAAATAGACACCCGTATTATCCGGCCACCAATCGTTACGATCAGATGACCTATCAGCCTGCGGGCATAGTGGACTCAAGCTCCCTGCGGTTTCCCCGGGACTCTGGCATAACTTTGGCGATGTGGATGACTTTGAAAATGCCCGTTCGATTGCCCTACGAGCATTTGATTTGGAGATCACCCATTTTGATTTGGTCAACAATTATGGTCCATCACCAGATTCAGTAGAAACGAACTGGGGTAAGATACTCAAGCAAGATTTGGCAGGCCATCGTGATGAGCTCATCCTCTCGAGCAAAGCCGGTTACACCATAACGAAGCAGACAGCGATAACGCACTAAGCAAAAAACCACGTGAAGAAACACATCGTAACGTGTGGAATAATCCAGTGTGAAATAATCCAATTGTTTCACAAAACATTAGCAGATCACCTTTTTATTTTAGGGGCACTTAATGCCCACGTAAAAAAGTAACAAGCTCCCCCCCTCGGCAAAGAAACTCCACCTGAGACGAGACCGTTCTAAGCGCAAATTTATCAGCTTCTTCCTGACAATTACAAACAAACGGTAGGCTTCCCCGAGAATTTTGCTTTTTTTATACGTTTAACTCCGCTTCTTTTGTGACACTTTGGCTGCCTTGGCATGAAGACCGCAGTTTTATAGTGAAACTTGCTGAGTGACTTGTGAATTCTAGGGAAAAGTAAGATTAAAACCGCAAGAAACGGGTCTGAAACGTGAGGAAGCGGGCAGTTTGGTCAGTCTCAATTGCCATGCACGGAACGCCACAGAGGGCGTTCCCTACAGGTTTTTGTTAGATGAGGGATCCCCGAAAGGGACGATTCGAGCTTTAAATTCTTACTCTGTGTTGCAAAAACTCCCTATTGCGGAAAACCTTACCAGGATCACACGTCGTAGGGCATTAGAATTTCGTCCGGGGACAATCCTACAATGCTGTGGAAATTGCCGTTGGCAATGGCCCCACCTAGTTCTGTTACCTGACGGAAATACGAATTGCTGGCTCGTGTGCCCGTATAATTCTGGATAAGTTCCTGGCACAACACATCCGCAGAGGCGCGAACAATTTCATCCGACTGGCGTGCTCCGTAAAGTGCCGTACAGAGGATAACGATCAAATCCTGGCAGCGAGCCGACAATTCGGCCATGCGGCACTGCCGGTCGGCGAGTGTGAGTTGGAATTTGCTCATCGTGCTGCTGATTTCTAAAGCCATCTTCTGCATCATTGTGCAGGCAAAAGCGGCGTGACTCTGCAACTCAATTGGCATCGAAGGCAACTGGCTTTTGGCGGTGGGCAACAAGCGCTCGGCTGCCATCCATTTCAGGTACGGTAAAACGACACCTTTCAGCGCCCAAGCGTGTCTGGGATTGAAGGGATTGGGTTTTCGGATACCTGCCGCAGCCAGTGCTTTGCCAACTGGTTCAAAATACGTTTTACCGTGGTACTTTACCAGCGACTTGAAAAATGCCATGCCCAACATCTCGCCTTCACCCTCATAAATGCAGGGAGCCAGATACTCGTGCACATTATCACCCAGCAAATGGCCGTGAAGAAAAGATCGACCGCCATGCGTTTTCATAAACAATTCGATGGCTGCATGCTTTTGGGCTTCGCTACCAAATATTTTGGCAATGATGCATTCCATCTCTCCTCGATAACCATCATCGATGAGCCCTGCGCACCAGGCAGTCAATGCGTCGCAGGCGGTGATCAATCCGGCCAGGCGTCCCAGCCGTCGTTGGACTAGTTCGCGATCACCAATCGGTGCGCTATAAGTGACACGAAACTTGGCCCATGGAATCATGCTGGCCATCATAATTCGCATGGTGCCGGCGGCGTTGGCACAAAGCGCCACGCGACCCAAATTCAGGCCGTGGTAGGCAATCGTCAGACCATCGCCACGCGAGGGGACTAAAAGGTTTTCTTTGGGCACTCGCAAATCATCGAAAAGGATGCCCTGGTTGTAGGTGTGCTTCAGTGCCCAAAGACCATATTTCCGCAACTTGAAGTTTTCGTTTTCTTCTGATGGGAGGTCCACAATTAAAACGGCCGGTTTGTCTTCAATCAGACAAACCAGACCAATGGTTCGTCCTGGCACAACGTTGGTGATAAACAGCTTTTCGCCATTCACCACATAATGATCACCGTCAAGCACGGCACGGGTCCGAAGTTGCGTAAGATCGCTGCCGGCGCTGGGTTCAGTCAGTGCAAAAGCGCTGAGCCGCGAGCCATCGGCCAGGCCAGGCAGAAAACGCTCCTTCTGTTGGGCATTCCCAAATGTCCTGACTGGATCCACCGCACCAATACATCCATGCACGGATGCCAAACCTGCTATCGTCGGATCGGCCATAGCCATGCGGGTAAGAAAGGGAGCAAAGGAAGAGAATGGAGTGCCGTGGCCACCGTACTCACGATCAACCAATAGGCCCCAGTAACCTGTGCCCGCCAGATCCTGCATCACCGATTCGGTAATTTTTCCGTTTTTATCGAGAAGTGTGTTCGCCCCGCGGTGTTGGTGGACCACCCCGACAGCAGCATCCATCACCTGCTGCACATCATGTCCCGTGCTTGGGTCACGACTCTGAAACAACTCAACAGGAACCCCTCGGTCCCAAACGGCTCGATGCGCTGGACTTTGCACCGTTTGGTACTGGGGTGCAAAAAGGGCCTCAACCTGATCATCGGCCTTGTCGATCGCTCCGGTACGACGGGCCTCATCGTCGCTTTTTCCACCTAGTTTTAGAGCCGTTTCGGCAAAGGAAGCTTCACTTTCAGTATCGGCTGGCGGAGATGCGTTGGTATTCATGGGAAAAATCGAGGTTCAAGGTCGTAATTGCAGTGAATGCATGACGGTCTGTTCAACAATCCTATTTGGGCACCCACAATTATACACCATCTACAGAAACTGTCCGTTGTGGGAAGACCTTAACAGCTTTATCATTTCTGGAAAGATTCACATTACTACAAAAGCGCCCCCTGCACCGCCTTGCCACCCCCGCAATCCTCAATTCTCAGCCGTACCATGAACGACCCTCGCATCGACAAACTTGCCAATCTGCTCCTCGACCATAGCTGTGCGCTCAAAAAGGGTGAAAAAGTTCTGATTGAGGCCTTTGATTTGCCAGAAGCCAATCTGGTCACCGCCTTGGTTGAAGGCACCAGTGAACGCGGCGGGGTACCGTTAGTTTCGTGGAAGAGCAATGCCGTGCTGAGGTCACTGTATCGCACGGCCACCGCTGAAAGCATGCAATTGGCAGCCCAATTCGAAAAAGACCGCATGCAAGCCGTCGATGCCTACATCGGCATTCGTGGCACGGCAAATGGCAGCCAGTTTGCCGATGTGCCCCATCAGCAAATGGACCTCTATCAGCAACACTGGTGGAATCCTGTGCACAGCGCTGTCAGAGTTCCACAAACCAAATGGGTCGTATTACGGTATCCGACCGATTCCTTTGCCCAAGCAGCCAATAAAAGCACAGCGGCTTTCGAAGATTTTTATTTTGACGTTTGTACCACCGACTATGCGGCGATGGGCAAAGCCCAGCAACCGCTCATCGAACGCATGGAAGCCGCCGACCATGTAAAAATCACTGCACCAGGCACCGAACTGGAATTCTCAATCAAAGATATTCCCGTCATTCCCTGTGCAGGTTTGCGAAACATCCCGGACGGCGAAGTGTTTACGGCCCCCGTACGGGACAGTATTCAGGGAGTTATCCGCTTTAACACCCAATCCCGCTATCAGGGCTCTGTCTTTGACAATATTGAATTTGAATTCAAAAACGGGCAGATTGTGCGCGCGTCAGCGAGTAACACGGCCAAAATCAACGAAATCCTTGACTCCGATGAGGGAGCCCGTTACTGCGGTGAGTGGGCCATTGGTACCAACAACCGTGTGTTGCATCCCATGCTCGACACACTCTTCGACGAAAAAATCGGCGGCAGTTTCCACCTCACTCCAGGCAATGCCTACGATGAAGCAGACAACGGCAATCGCAGTTGTATCCACTGGGACCTGGTTCTCATACAACGTCCCGACTATGGCGGTGGCGAAATCTGGTTCGATGGCGAGCTGTTACGTAAAGATGGACTATTCCAACCTGACGATCTGCAAGGACTCAATGCAGGACTGTTACCGAATTAAAAATTGTTTTTCATGCAAGACAACCGCCAACTTGCAAAACCCTTCTTGCACTCCTGCCTTCCAGATGTAGAAACTCCCATGATGACTACGTGAAAAGTTTCACGATCTAACCTGCGAACGTTTTTTTTGTTATTTCTTTAGTACCAAAATTTGATTCGTCATTTGTGAATCTTTTCACAAGCACTTTTATTACGCAATGCGCTAGCATTCTCAGTAGATTCAATGTTATTCTATAGATGGCATGCGTATTGTCTCGCATGCTACTCGAATCAGGTTTTCTCATGTCCGAGTCTCTTTTCAAATCGTATGAAGACACGCAATTATGATTCTGTCATGATTGTTCCCTAAGTGTCTCAGTGGAGCGCTTACTATGTCGTTTCGAAATACGCCGTCCCAAATTACTGCTCGAGATTTCATGACGAAAAGGCTTGTGACATTGCGACCAGAAATGGACGTGATCGAAGCCGTGCAACGACTACTCAAGAATCGAATTTCCGGCGCTCCTGTAGTGGATTCTGATGGCAAGTATCTGGGCGTGTTTTCCGAAAAATGTTCGATGCAAGTATTGCTGGATGCCGCTTATGAGCAGTTGCCAAGCAATCAGGTTCGGATGTTTATGAATACGGATGCCCAAACGATCGACTGCGATACGCACCTACTCTCTATCGCACAAGTTTTTTTACTGACCCCTTACCGTCGCTTGCCTGTGCTGGAAGAAGGCACCCTGGTAGGCCAAATTAGCCGCCGCGACGTACTACGGGCTTCCATGAACCTTCTCAAGAGCAGTCCCTCACAGGATGAAGGTTCTTCCCTGCTCTATCTCAGTGCTTTGGTCGAAAGAAGCGAAGCCCCGCTAAGCTAAAACGAGGGCTAAGGATCAATTATTAGCCCGGATTGCTTGCCTGGACTGGCTTTGCGAAGATCTCGTCTACCGATACTTCGATTGCCTGACACACTCCATCAAGGTCCAACCCATCGCCATCCGCGCGAAAAGGCTGTTCGACATGATCTGCGATTCCTTCAGCGGCCATCATAAAATAAGAAGTAAAGAACACGATGGAAAAAGTCCAAAAGCCCAAAACACTGACCAGACCCCAAGGCAGTATCCGTAAAAAAAGCCAATATTTGATTCAAGAAGATCCGATAAGAAGCGGCGATTGGTGTTTTCTTAATCCGCTCGCACCCTCCACATACTTCGAGCAATACCTTGGCTTCTCATCGAGCATCCAGTAATCGACGAATTGAATACGTTCTTCCTTTTTCCATGTTTCGAATGTTTCGTAAATTTGACTGACGATTGCACTAGGAAGGTGCCTGGCAGATATTTTCTTGCCTCCAACAGTCAACGTCGACTCATGATCCGTTTTGGCACGCAAATGGTCACGTAGTGCGTAAGGGAATGAAGTAATCAAGCGTTGGAAACTGTCATGAAACGTATCCGGCTGATGAACCATTGCATTGGCTTTGACAGCCAGATTGCGGCAAGTGTTCACCAATGTCCCCCAAAGAATCCGCGCTTCCCACCAACGATCGTAGGCCCGGTTTGCGCGGAAAGCCAAAAGCAATCCAAGGGCAAGTGAAAGTACCGCTTACAATCCTGTAGCAATGTCCGCATATTCTTCGAAGGGCCCATGTTCTTTCCAAACTGCAAGTCCACTGTAGACTGCCAGTAGCAGAGACCACCTCAGGACTGGCTTTAAAGCCAAAGCAGGTGAAAATAGGCGAAACACTTTTTTCTGTTCCATTTGCCTGCGAAACTTTCGCATCTACATTACTATGTGATAATTCTCAGCAGCCGGGATAAGCCGCGTACTCTTCTTTTTTCAATCTCTTGCATACACAGAACTTGAGGGCATAACCTCCCCCCGACTTCCCCGACGTGACATTCGTGCTGGCCATTGCACGATGAGAATGAGATGGGTTTCTAATAGGCACTGCTATCCCCTCGGCAGCATTCCTTCAGAAAAAAGTGCCCGAAAAGAGCGGGCGATTTGGACCATTCAAGCTGACCTGAATTCCTTTTTCTCACCTAGCTCGGATATTTCATCTACACNCGTAGTGGCGTTCCTCTCTCCATNGGNTGATTCCCATTGGCCCCCTGCTTGAAATACCTGAAACTATGCCCGCCTCACACGCTGCTGAGGAGCACTTCGACGACAAGCATCACAAACAGAGGAAATACACCGGCTAGCCAGCCGCCCAATGCTTTGGTACGCTNACCGGACNAAAGTGCTCCCTAGAGCCATTCGTTCCACGCCCTTCAGGAAATGCATACGGATATTAAAATGGCCCAAGCCATTGCCGGTGTTGTACCGGACACAGAAAAAGAAGTCACCGTGATGACCGTTTGGCCCTCAATTGCCGCCACAGCATATGGGCGCTGGTGGGGCAGGCGGTTTGCAAANGATATCGGCATCACCCTGTTTGGTGTACCAATCACTATTGGCCGTCTGTTAGCACTCTTATCCGTCCCGGCTATCTTGCCCGTCTATTTTCACATGGTAATTCCCAAGCTACCGCTGGTAGTCTTCGGATTCCACAATCCGTCTTGCCGTCGTTATCGACTCACCAACCGGCGCGTGCTGGTTGAGCAGGCCTTTGGTGGTGGTGAACAACAAAGCGTATCCCTGGACCGCTTTGATTCGGTCGAAGTTGAAGTAGCACCAGGTCAAGCCTGGTATCCAGCCGGCGATCTGGTATTTCGGAATGGCCAGATAGAAACATTCCGTCTGCTGGGAGTGCCACACCCCCAGTCCTTCATGCAAACCTGCATGAAAGCGCGTGCCGGTTTTGTGGGTGTGCAACAAGCGCGTGAAATAGGTGCTGCGGTCTAAGCCCGGCTATATCTTTCTTCACTTTCTCCGCTTTTGCTGCAGCAGCAATCNGGGCTNCACAATACGGGTATCTGNAATACGGNTGCCTTGCTTAATCGGTGTTATGGCTTAATCGGTGTTATGGATCACTTTCACAGCTGAGGTGCAAATTTCTATTGAAGTCGACGAGTCAAGCTGCCGATCCATAGTNCTTCTGCTAANGTCTAATTTGCAGAAAGTTACATTGCTTCTGCTGAACACCTTCTGCGAATGGCCAATTGCTCACACCGGTTCCATCTTTTCAGGCAGATTTTTTGCCTGAGGAGTTCCTTGCCGGNTAGGGATAGCAGCGTATCAGCCAGTCGTATTGGCATCCTGGNGCATGCGCCGATTGTAACGACAGGGTTCTGACTGCCGGACGGCTAATATAAGGCCATCATGGTGGTTCTTCCTGCGCACAAGAATCATTGCCCGAATGATAGCACTGCTTGCCGATAACTCTCTAGAAGCACCAAGCCAACTGGGCTTTTGGTCGTTTATAGAGGAGAAATTGGTATGGGTAGGTATTTTTGTAAACGAACCACATTATGGGCAGCACTCCTTGCTTTCATTTGTCCTAGTGTTCTTAGCACGGCCGCAGACTCGCCCAACTCAGATGAATTGGTTTCCCAAGAATCCGTCCCAGCAAAAACCAGTACGACAAAANACAACCCCGTCGTGCTGGCCAATAAGGTTCATCACCCAAAGAATAGGAAGCAAAAAAAAAGGCTCCCCTATTTCGGCATAGCACCTACCCGGCGGCCTGGAAGGCTGCTCAGAAAACCAATCGCCCAATTCTCGTCTATGTGTGCATGCCCAATTGCCCGCATTGCGTAAAAATGCAGCAACATACGCTGGAACTTCCCCACGTCGAGAAACTTGTTACCAGTTCTTTCGAAACACTCAATGTCAATCGCACTACACACGCAAAACTCGTGCAAAAACTAAAAATCAAGTGCTATCCCACAACGCTATTGGTGGNCCCGAATAACAAGGTGCTCGATATGATCGAGGGCTACGTAGATGCCAAGAAATTCCAAGTGCACCTCCAAACAGGACTGGCCTCCATGATTTCAGAAACTCAGACTCGTTAAGGTCTTCTTCGGCGCCACACTGCATGACCTACANCTCCCACAAGNATTTGTAAAAATCCTGTTTATTCTGTACGGCTTCTCACACTTGGCTGGAGCTACCTTAGCCGATAATGAATAGGTTCAAAGTCAAATTACCGATAAATGCCAGCATCGCTGGTTCACCCTCCGCCGTGAGCTCAACCATGAAAAAAACGCCCTTACTTTGCCTGTCTATTCTACTACTTCCAATCTGCAGCGTAGCGATCGGGCAAAAAACTCCAACACCAGCNTCTGAACGCAATCCCCTATTCGTTCAATCCAATATCGAAAAGGCCTGGAAAACGGCCGTTCTTCAAAAGAAACCCATTCTTGTCATGTTCACCTCGNATCACTGCAAGTTTTGCGAAAAGATGCTGACCGAAACCTATGGACATCCGGTAATCAAGCAGATGCTCACCCAACGAACTGAAACGGTTCTTGCGCACGCTAAAGAATATCGAGATCTCACCAAGAAGCTTGGCATTCGTGGCTATCCTACCACATTGCTCATTTCGCCCAAGGGCGAAGTGCTCGACCTCATGCAAGGCTATGTGGCCCCAAAGGCGTTTGCCGAACGAGTAAAACCTCTACTAGCAGGACCCAATGTTCAAACCATGGCTGCCGCAACGCCTAACACCAGCAAAGCTGTCGAGCGTTAATCGCTAGTGTCGTGTTTTGCATTGCAAGAACAATGCTAACCCAAGATGACTGGCGACTCCTCGGAGACTTCCTCTTGGAGTTGCCGTACGCAGTCAGGTGCGTCCAGGTCGACCTCAAAAGTAATGGGTTATTCAAAACCTTGTGGCGTGACAGGAGCAAGCCCTGGAATCCGCCGCATTGCTCGCAACACAAACTCTTTGAGTGCAGGTCGCCAACCCGCAAGCTCTGTTGAGCGATAGTTGCCGGATAAAACATTTCGGAAATGACGGTTGGCTAAGAATCTATTGTTGCGACGCGNTCCTAGTCGTGTCATGTGCTCTGTCGACAACGACACATTGAGGCCACCCGTATTGACTACACGATGGGGAGTATGCTGTGGCCAGGCAACCATTTCTCCAGGTTGCAAATCATAGACGACTGCCAGATCATCCCACTCGGGTCGAAAATCCAACTCTTCGGATTTTTCACCACAAAGAACCGCTTCTATTGTCTGGTCGGATACGATTTGCGACTCGAGTGGATAGGCCCAGACTCTCTTTGTCCCGCGCAAATGCCAAAGCATATTTATGGGGCAGTCGAGNTGATAGTACACAATCGCAGTCGGTGAAGAGATGAGCATATTTNCTGAGCGGTTAAATGCCACCAGACCCGGGCACACACTTACCATTTCATCATAAAGANCNTTGGCCAGTTGGGCATATTCAAGATGGTACTGCATAACCTTGCGGAGTTTCAGCCAGATCCTGCCCTCTTCAGCCACCCGAAAAANCTCTTCGGCGGTGTGGTTTCCGGTTCGACCCTCCTACCATTGCTCACGAAGCAGTGGATCCGTTCCCATGGTGTTGATCCCCAAAGCTGCTTGGGGATGAGAATCGATTAGCTTTATCAAATTCTCATCACTGAAAAGATCCAATTCAGACAACCTATGCTGCGCAACGAAGATCGCTTTCTCCATACGCGTAGACAATTTTGCCTCACTCAACTTATTGAAACTCCCGCTTGACCTCTGCCTTGCCTCGTGCATTGATAATCGCTTCAATCTCTTGGAGCTGCGCCGAAGACAGACGCCATCCCATGGCCCCAGCAGTTTCCTCTATTTGCCAGCGGCGTTTGGCTCCACATAAGACGGACGTAATACCCGGTTGCTGTATCGTCCAATTGATCACAACCTGAGCGACAGTACGGCTGCAGGACTTTGCAACCTCACGCAACTGTTCGATAAAAGTCTGGTTCTTCTCCCACTCGTCGCCCTGATACATGGGGTATTTGCGGCGAACATCGTTTTCAGCAAGCGTCGTTTCACGTGTGAGCTTGCCGGCCAAGAGCCCTTTCATGAGAGCCCAATAGACTACGACCGCGATACCCTTCTCTTGACACCAGGGAATTGTTTTCTTTTCGATACCTCTTTGCAGCATATTGTAAGGCAGTTGGACAGCCGTGAGCGGACACTCTGCGTGGAACTCTTGCAATTGCTCAGCGGTGCAATTCGAAGCGCCCGCATACCGCACCTTTCCAGCATCCATCAATTGCCGGATGGCTCCAGCCGATTCGGCCACGGGAGTTTTGGGATCGGGTGAGTGCAAATAGTAAAGATCTATATGGTCCGTCTGTAATCGTTGCAGACTTTCGTCGCACTCGCGTAAAAGAGCCTCCGGCCGACCATCATTGACCTGGTTGCCGTCCTCGTTGTAGTGAATGCCTCCTTTGGTAGCAAACACAAAATCATCACGTTTATCACCCAAGGCATGGCCCATGAGTTTGTCACTCTCACCATCGACGCCGTAACAATAGGCTGAGTCGATAAAATTAATCCTCAGTGTCGAGCATACTTGCAGGGTGGCAATACTATCAACATCGTTCACATCCAGTGAAGTGACGCCCGCCATGGGCCAGGTACCTAGTGCTACGGGAGAGACGTGAAGACCACTGCTACCGAGAGGTCTCATCTCATTGGTATTATCCGATTCAACCATGCCCGCTCTCACATTGGAGTTTTGCATCAAATCGCATCTTACCGTTTGTTCTCATCCGATTGGAACCAATAAGACAGAATCCATTTCAGCTGCTGCCTGTCGTTCTTTGCAGGCGACGCACGCTTGAACGCATTATCGGGCAGGCGGTCTCCCAGGCGTGTACCGACAACAATCCACGGGACAAACATCATGACCGGGCAGCTTATCCCCTAAGGCCAACCGCACAGGATTGTCGTCAACCCGTTCGGAAATCAACTCGCGAATCATGCGCACAAAACGTGGATGGGTACCAACCGTAGCGGCACGATGCATGTTGACATTGAGACGCTGGCAAAGCTCGTAGGCTTCGGTATCCAGATCAAAGAGCACTTCCATGTGCTCTGAAATAAACCCAATTGGCAAGAGAAC